>VBCH01000233.1 GCA_005884455.1 Betaproteobacteria bacterium | reverse complement strand
TGGTGCGTCAGCTGCCGCGAGGAGCATCCGGTGCTGCTCGATCTCGCCGCGAGCGGCGTCGTCCCGATCTACGGGCTCAACTACAAGGACAAGCGCGAGGACGGCCTGGCGTGGCTGAAGGGCATGGGCGATCCCTACCAGCTTTCGACCTACGACTTCGACGGCCGAGTCGGGATCGACTACGGCGTCTACGCCGTGCCCGAAACCTACGTCATCGACAAGGCCGGGTTGATCCGCTACAAGCGCATCGGGCCGCTCACGCCTCAGATCGTCAAGGAGAAAGTGCTGCCGCTGTTGCGGGAGCTCGAGCGTGCCTAGGCTTCTCGCGCTCCTGCCGCTACTCTTCGCGGCATCCGTCGCGGCCAAGGAAGCGGCGCCCGCGGCGGCGGATCCCGTGCTCGAGAAAAGAGTGATGGCGCTCGCCGAAGAACTGCGCTGCCTCGTCTGCCAGAACCAGACGCTCGCCGACTCGAACGCGCCGCTCGCGGAGGATCTCAGAAATCAGGTCCGCGAGAAAATGCGCCAGGGAAAGAGCGACGCAGAGGTCGTCGATTTCCTGGTCCAGCGCTACGGCGACTTCGTCCTCTACCGCCCGCCGCTCAAGGCGACCACGGCGCTGCTCTGGTTCGGGCCGCTGCTGCTGCTCGCCGTCGGCTTCGCGGTACTGCTACTACGCATCCAGCGCCGGCGCCAGGCGAAGGATATCGAGATGTCGGCTACGGATCGAAAGCGCGCGGCGGATCTCCTCGCGCGCGGCGAGGCGGAGAGCCCGTGACCGCCTTCGTGGTCCTAGGCGTCGTGCTTGTCGCCGGCGCGCTCCTGTTCATAGTGCCGCCGCTCGCGCGACGCGCCGCGCGATCAGGTGCGACACGCGACGAAGTGAACGTCGCGGTGTATCGCGACCAAATGCGCGAGCTCGAATCGGATTTGCGAGCGGGAACGCTCGCGCCTGACCAGCACGAGAAAGCCCGCCTCGAGATCGAGGCGCGGCTCGCCGCCGACCTGGGGAAGAGCGAAGCCCGGTCCGAATCCCCGCCTAGTTCGCGCGCCGCCGCGCTCGCTCTGGGTCTCGCCGTGCCGATCTGCGCGCTCGCCGTCTACCTGGCGGTCGGCAATCCCCGGGCCCTCTCGCTGCAGACCACCGAGGGCGGAAATCAGCACGGATTGAGCGCGCAGCAATTCGAAGCGCTGGTTTCGCGCCTCGCGGCGCGCCTGAAGGACAATCCCGAGGATGCCGAGGGCTGGATGATGCTGGCTCGCGATGGCGCAGGGCAGGACGCTGCAAGGGGACCCGGAAAAAATATTACTGCGCGCGCTCGCTGTCGATCCCGACAACGTGAAGGCGCTGCTTCTCGCAGGCACAGCCGCCTTCAACCGGAGCGACCACCGCGCTGCGATACGCCATTGGGAACGAGCGCTCAAGGTTCTCCCGCCGGAATCCGATATGGTTCAAAGAGTGCAGGCGAGCATCGCGCAGGCGCGCTCCCTGGCCGGCTCTCCGGGCAGAAAAGCGCAGGTCGCGAAACCCGCACCGGCCCAAGATGGAAGCCGCGTGAGCGGCGTGGTCAGGCTCGCCCCGGAGCTCGCCGGGAAAGTCGCCCCGGGCGACACCGTTTTCATTTTCGCCCGCGCGGCCGAGGGTCCGCGCATGCCGCTCGCCATCCTGCGCAAGCGCGCAAGCGACCTTCCCGCCGAGTTCACCCTCGACGATTCGATGGCGATGGCTCCGCAGATGAGGTTGTCCGCCTTCCCCAATGTAGTGATCGGCGCGCGCGTCTCTAAATCCGCCAATGCGAACCCTCAGCCGGGGGACCTTCAAGGCCTGAGCGCGGCGGTGAAGGTCGGCGCCAAGAGCGTAAGCGTCGTGATCGACACCGAGTTGCGAGGGCTTGCCGAAAAATGACAGCGGATGGGCGCCTCGCGGAGAACGTCATGCACTTCGCGCGCGTGCTGCGCGCGGCGGGCCTGCCGATCGGACCGGACCGGGTGCTCGACGCGGTGCGCGCGCTGGAGGTCGCCGGAGTCGAGCGGCGCGAGGACTTCTACTGGACGCTCGCGAGCGTCTTTCTCGGCCGGCGCGAGCAGTTCGAGATCTACGATCAGGCCTTCCACATCTTCTGGCGCGACCCGCAGCTCCTCGAGCGCGTCATGGCGATGTTCCTGCCGCAGGTCTATGGTCGCCAGGGCCGCAACGAGGAGCCATCGGCGTCCCATCGCGTCACCGACGCGCTCTACCCGAAGCCGAAAAAGCCCAAGGAAACCCCCGCCGAGCCGCCGCAGGAAACGGAGCTCGATGCGGCCTTGAGCTTTTCGTCTCGCGAAGTGCTGCAGCACGCCGACTTCGAGACGATGACGAGCGAGGAGATCGCGCAGGCGAAGAAAATGCTCGCGAACCTGCGCCTGCCGATACCGGAGATTCGCACCCGGCGCTTCGAGCCCGACCCCCGCGGCGCGCGGGTCGACCTGCGCGCGAGCTTGCGCGCAAGCTTGAGGAACGGCGCGAAGATCATCCCGCTCAAACGGCGCTCGCCTCAGCAGCGCCATCCGCCTCTCGTCGTCTTGTGCGACGTGTCGGGCTCGATGAACCGCTACTCGAGGATGTTTCTCCATTTCCTGCACGCGATCACCAACGATCGCGACCGCGTGACGAGCTTCGTCTTTGGCACGCGGCTCACCAACATCAGCCGCTACCTGCGCCATCGCGACGTGGACGTCGCGATGAGCGGGGTGTCGGACGCGATCGCGGACTGGTCGGGCGGAACCCGCATCGGCAACTGCCTGCGGGAGTTCAACCTGCGATGGTCGCGCAGAGTGCTAGGGCAAAACGCGGTCGTGCTGGTGATCTCCGACGGCCTGGACGGCGACGTCGGCGAAGGGCTGGCGAGGGAGATGGAGCGTCTGCACAAGTCGTGCAGGAAGCTCATCTGGCTGAATCCGCTCCTGCGTTACCAGGGATTCGAGGCGCGGCCGGCGGGCGTGCGCGCGATGCTGCCGCACGTGGACGAGTTCCTGCCGGTGCACAACGTCGCGAGCCTCGTCGAGCTCGCCCGCGCGCTCGAGGGTTCGCACGAATATCGCCGCGCGGCCTGACCTGGCCTGGCGCCCCCGACGGGGCGCGCCTTCGCCGCAGAATGTGCATATTCCACAATAAGGCGGTGGAGAGCTTCACTGTGCCTGTCTCTCCGTAGACCTAAGCTGGCTATCGTGCCGGGTAAACCGGAAACGCAAAGAGGCAGGGAGCACAGACATGATCAAGAACGCCAACTCGTACTCCAGCATGGATCGGCGCATCGACAGCATCCGGGTGAGCGAAAGTGACCGGCAGATCGCCAAGGAACACATGCGTGACGCGGACTTCGTCGCCGACCTCGTCTGCCGCGCCGCCGAGAAACTCCGTTCCGCCGAGGAGATGTTGAGCAGGATGTTCGCGCACCGTACCCACTAGGTCGCCGGGACAGCACCTCGGGGAACGCCTGGCGCCGCCCGCTTCAGGTCGGAGTCTGTATTTCGAACGCCGCCACTTCCGTCGGATCAGCGCTGTAAGGATGCCCGAAGCTGATCGATCCGCGGCCGCGCAGGAGGATCTCCTCGCGCTTTACCACCATTTCAGGCTCGCCTTGGAACGTAACGAAGGTGCCGTTGGAGCTGACATCGACCAAAACGAATTTGTCGCGGCGGCGCTCAATCCGGGCGTGCTCGCGGGATGCTTTGCGGTCCGCTATGACGATGTCGCAGGAGCTCTCCCGGCCAAGCTTTATTAGTTCGCGCCCCGGGCCCAGCATCATTTCCTTCCCGCCGTGCCTCAGGCACAAGCGCAGCTGAGCCTGGCCAGGCGGGCGGGGCGCCCGGCTCGCCATGTAGGTCAATTCCTCGCTCTGCCGCCACAGAACCTCGTACACGTCGACTTCCTGTTCCCGCCCCTTCACGGGGAGCTTGTCGAGGGCGCGGGTCTGATCCTTCATCGGCCCGGTCAATGCTTCCACGCACTCGCCGCCGGCAATGATCTGAGAAGGCTTGGCGAGCTTCACCATTCGAGCCGCCACATTGACGCAGTCGCCGAACACGTCCTGCCCCTCCTCCAGCACGGGACCGAATTGCAAGCCGACATGGATCTGCAGACGCTGACCGGATACCGGTTCCTGCATCTCCACCCGCGACTGCATCTCGGCAGCGGCCTGGGTCGCCGCCGAAGCGGTCGGGAACACGCACAAGACCTCGTCGCCGATCGTCTGGACCACGCGCCCCCCGCAACCGAGCGCCGATTCGCGCATGATATTGAGGCAGAGGCCGACGCACTCCAGCGCCCGTGCGTTGCCGAGCTTCTCGTACAGGCGCGTGCTCCCGGTGATGTCGGCGAACAGAACGGCGAGATTTACGGGCTTCTTGTCCATCGGACAGGTGCGGACCATCCTGGCGGCGCAAAGTATAAGGCAAAAGGCCGGCAGCTCAGTCTGGAGTTCCGCCTTCGGTCGCACTTGAGCGCTCGTTGCCGTCTGCTCTAGAATGCGCTCCAGAAGCTACGGAAGCGAAGTCGGGGGGGACATGCGCGGATGCGGCCGGGGGGTGCTGGGAGCCCGTTTCCAGCTTGCAGCGGCCCTATTGGGCGCCTGCGCTTCCGCTTTTGCTCAAACTGCGGGCACCCTGACGCTCGCCGAAGGGAGCGTCGAGCTGATACGGGGAGCGACGCTCTACACCGCCACCCAGGGCGTGAGGCTGGGAGACGGAGACATTTTGTCGATCGACCCCAAAGGGCAGGCACAGATAGAATTCCAGGACGGCGCGATCCTCAATCTCAGCCAGGGCGCACGCGCCATGCTCACGAACATCGTCTCGGGAGCCCGCGGCCAGTCGGAGATCGCGCTGCTGTCCGGCTGGGCAAAGTTCACTCAGAAAAAATCCGGCAAGGGCACACAGTACCGCTACCTCACGCCGCGCGTCGAGATCAATGCGGGGGAGGCGACCGCGGTTCTGAACACGGGCGACGGCTCCACCGACATATACGTCGAATCCGGCGCCGTGAGATTTTCAGAAATCGGCAGGAAAGGCGTGCAGAGAATCGTGCGCGACGCGAAGGGGGGCGAGTTCATCGTCCGCAGGGGCGAGCAGCCGGCAACCGTCGGCTCGCGCCCCTCGGCGGAGTTCATAAAAAACATGCCGCGGCATTTTCGGGACGACCTGCCGGTGCTGCTCGACCGGTTCAAGAACAGGAGGTCGGAGCCCAAGCGCGACCACGAGGTGACCTACGCCGAAGTCGAACCCTGGCTGAAAGCCGGTTCCGCAATCAGAAGAAATCTCGTCAAACGATTTGAGATCCGATCCAAGGATTCCGAGTTTCGCCGCAAGCTGATCGAGAATCTCCGGGAACACCCGGAGTGGGACAAAGTTCTGTTCCCGGAAAAGTACGCTCCGAAGGACCCGGGCGACCCGAAGAGCGCGCATTCCGGCACGCAACGGTAGGAGGGAAGGTCATGAGACTGATCGTCAAGTTCAACTTGGTGTTTCTGGCAATTTTCCTGGTCGGTCTGGCCATCGCCGCCTATATATCGCTCGACCTGCTACGGCAGAACGCGCGCGACGAGGTGCTCCAGCACGCCCGTATCATGATGGAATCGGCGCTCGCGATACGCGGCTACACCTCCAAGCAGGTGCGCCCGCTGCTCGAGACGCAGATGAAGTACCAGTTCCTGCCGCAGTCGGTTCCCGCGTTCGCCGCCAACGAGCAGTTCAGCGACCTGCGCAAGAAATTCACCGATTACGACTACAAGGAAGCGACGCTGAATCCGACCAATCCCCGCAACCGCGCCACGGACTGGGAAACCGACGTCGTGAACCAGTTCCGCCAGGCGCCGGACCGCGCCGAGATCATCGGCGAGCGCGATACCCCGACCGGCCGGGCCCTGTACATGGCCCGGCCCCTGCAGATCAAGGACGCCGCCTGCCTGTATTGCCACAGCACCGTCGACACGGCTCCGAAGACCATGATCGAACTCTACGGTCCGGCGAACGGCTTCGGCTGGAAGCTGAACGAGGTAGTCGGGGCGCAGATCGTGTCCGTCCCCATGACCTTGCCCATCAAGCGCGCCAACGACACCTTCAAGGTATTCATGATCTCGCTCAGCGGGGTCTTCGTCTTCATTTTCGTCGCCCTCAACCTCATGCTTCATGCGATCGTGATCCGGCCCGTCACCCGGCTGTCGCGGATCGCCGACGAGGTCAGCCTCGGCAATCTGGACGCCCCGGAATTCGCGAGCAAGGGCAAGGACGAGATCGCGACTCTCGCAGGATCGTTCAACCGCATGAGAACGAGCCTGGTGCAGGCGATGAAGATGCTCGGGGAGTGAAGGCCGTCACAACGGTCCCGGAGACTAGTGGCAGTTCTCAAGCAACTCGGCAAATACAAAGTCGTCGAAGTCATCGGCAAGGGGGCGATGGGGATCGTCTACAAGGGATACGACCCCGTGCTCGAGCGCCATGTCGCGCTGAAGACCGTGCGCAAGGAGCTGGTCGACGAAAAACTCGCGGCGCAGATCATTGCGAGATTCAAGAACGAGGCGCTCGCCTCGGGTCGCCTCAACCATCCCGCGATCGTCGGCATCTACGAATACGGCGAGAACAAGCAGCTCGCCTATATCGCGATGGAGTATGTTCAGGGCCGCGGACTGCGGGACTTTCTAGCCCGGCAGGAGCGCTTCGGCCTGCAGGACGTGATGAGCATCATGAGCCGGTTGCTGGACGCCCTCGACTACGCCCACGAGCGCGGCGTAGTCCACCGCGATATCAAGCCCCAGAACATCATCATGACGCCAGACGGACGTCTCAAGCTTGCGGACTTCGGGATTGCCCGGATCGACCGCTCCAGCCTCACCCAGGTCGGGGCCATCATGGGCACGCCTGCGTACATGTCACCGGAGCAATATGCAGGGCAGCAGGTTGACCGGCGCAGCGACATCTTTTCCTGCGGCGTCGTCCTCTACGAGCTGCTCACCGGCGTGAAGCCGTTCGAAGGCCCGACCGAGACAGTCGGGTACAAGATATGCCACGAACCCCACCGCAATCCTTCGGAGATCAACCCCCAGGGCGTTCCCGAGGTCTTCGATGCAATCCTCGGCAAGGCGCTCGCGAAGAAGCCGGAAGACCGCTACGCCAGCGCCCGCGAATTCGCGGCGGCCCTCGCCAAGGCCTTCGAGGGCCGCGGCGGGGCGGCGGTCCCGACCGAGGCAACGATCCTCCCTACGATCATCCACCAGGACCGGCGGGACACGACTTCCCCGCCCCCGGGATGGGAGCCGGGGCAGCTGCGCGCCCTCGAGGAGCTGCTCGCGCCCTATGTCGGCCCGATGGCGAGAGTGCTCGTCAAGAGATCTGCGAAGACCACCACCGATGGCCCCACGCTCGTGCGCCTTCTCGCCGCGAGCGTTTCGTCGGAGCGGGACGGAAAGGCGTTCGCCGCGGCGGCGCTCGAGAAGGTTTTCGCGATCGGACAACCCGAAGCGGCGCCGGAACAGTCCTCTCCCGATCTTTCGAACCGGCCGATCGAGGCCGGAGATGTGGACAACGCGGCCGGACGGCTCGCACCTTATGTGGGTCCGATCGCCAAGGTGATGGCGAAGAAGGCGGCCGCGCAGGCGCGCGACCTGAAGGCTTTCTACCAGCGGCTCGCCGAGAACCTCGCCGACCCGGACGAGCGCGCCGAGTTTCTCAAGAACTCCGGCTACGGAGAGTAGTTCGACCTAGGCGGCGAGCCGCGGCAACAATCTGAGCGCATTTTCGCGCTCGATGGCGTGGAGGTCCTTCCGCTGGAAGCGGAACGCGGCGAGCCCTTCGATCTCCTCGGCTCCGTCGCGGAACGGAAAGTCGGTCCCGAAGAGCACTTGCGCGGGTGTAACGATCTTCATCAGTGCCGCGAGCGCTCCCGAATGGTTTCCCTGGGCGGTGTCGTAATAGAACTTCCTCAGCTCGTACATCACACCCTTCGGCACGCGCTCCTTCGCTTTTTCCTTCATGTCGACCTCGTGGCGCACGAAGCGGCTGAGGAGGAAAGGCATCGTGCCGCCGCTGTGAGAAAAGATCCAGCGGATGTGCGGATAGCGCGCGGCGCTGCCGCTGAACACGAGGCTCGCGATGGTGCGCGTGGTGTCGGTCGCGTACTCGACGACCGCCGGCGGCACCTCGCTCTTGATGTTCCGGCAGCAATCGGGTGAAAGCGGATGCGTGTAAATCACCGCCTTCCTGCGGTTGAGCTCCTCCCAGATCGGCGCGAAGGAAGCGTCCCCCAGGTACTTGTCCTGGTAGCTCGTCATGAGACCGATGCCGTCCGCCTTGAGCGTATCCAGGGCGTAGCCGATTTCCTTGAACGCTCCCTCGGTGTCGAGAAGCGGCAGCGTCGCGAAGCTCGCAAAGCGGCCCTTGTGGTCGCGCGCGAGCTGTGCGCCGTATTCGTTCGAGAGGCGCGCGATCCTGCGGCCTTTCTCGATCTCGTTGGTCGCGGCGCTCGGCTGGATGAGCGAGAGCACCGATACGGCGATGCCGCTCTTGTCCATGTCCTCGAGCGACATCTCGGGCGACCACTTGAAGCTCGAGCCCGCGCGGCGGCCACCGACTTCGTCGAGATAGCCGGGGTACATGAGGTGGTGATGGACGTCGATGCGGTGCGGTTTGCCTGCAGCCTTCTTCGCGCCCTGCGCCATCAGGTCCTCCGGCAGCAGGGCGGCGGCACCGAGCGCGACGAGCGTGCCGAGAAAACCGCGCCGCGGCGCGCAGCAGGCACAGCTCGGATCGCCCGGAATTTCGACGTTATTATTCTTCGAAGCGATGCTCACGGGACTTCCTCCTCTGAAATTCCGTCGGAAAGTATCCTATCATGGCGATCGGACGATTCGGGAAGATACAGAGCGCCGGCGGGGGTGATCCGCGCCGCCGGCGTGAAACCCGAATGACCGCAGCACCGCCAGGAGGATCCATGCTACCCGGCTTCCGCGCCATGGCCCGCTACAATCGCTGGATGAACGAACGCATCTACGGGCACTGCGAAAACCTCTCCGACGCCGAGCGCAGGGCGGACCGTGGCGCGTTCTTCCGCTCGATACACGGCACGCTTAATCACCTCCTGCTCGGCGACCGTCTGTGGCTTTCGCGGTTTCTCTCGCGCGAGTTCCGCGTCGGGACGCTCGCCGACGAGCTGTACCAGGAGTTCCCCGAACTGCGCCGCGAGCGCGCCAAGACCGACGCCGAGATTCTCGAATGGGTGGAGACCCTGGACCAAAAGCGCCTCGCCGCGCCCCTGAGGTTCCGCAGCATGGTGGGGAACCGTGACAGGAGCTTTCCCCTGTGGTTCGCCGTGCAGCACTTCTTCAACCACCAGACGCACCACCGCGGCCAGGTGACGACCCTCCTCATGCAGGCGAAGGTCGACCCGGGCGTGACGGACCTGATATGGCTCCCGGGAATGGAAGAAGCGGCTTAGAAAATTCGTTTCTACTTGTAAAAGACGTGCCCGCCGATCCTGGCGAGCGGTCGCTTGCCCTTCGCCCAGTCGGGCTTGATGTAGATTGCATGAAAGAACATCGCGCCCTCCAGCACCGGCGCCTCCCGCTCGTAGTAGACCGCTTCAGCCACGTCCCAGGCGCGCAGCCAGTCCTCGCCCGTCGGGGTCGGCAGTGAATCGAATTCCGTCCATGAAAAAGCACCGACGTAACGCTTTCGGAGCGGATCCCAGTTTTTCTGGTAGACCACGCCGCAGACCGTATCGGAATAGCGGCCCGAGGCCTTGCGATTCATCGTGACCTCGGCCACTGCGTATTGACCGGCCACAGGCTCACCCCGCGCTTCGAAATACACGTTCCGTGCAAGGCAGGCGAGGCTCCGCCGGTGGTCCTGATGCTCGTAGGCCAACCGGAGCGCAAAGAAGAAGGCTGCGGCGATCAGACCGAGAACCAGGGCAAATACCCAGGGCTCCTTGTCCCAGGCGTGCCAGGACACGCGCAGGTCGTACCACCTGCGCGACACCGCCCAGCCGAGGCGGGAGCGAAGATCCGCAAAAAAAAGTCTCGAGATCACGTCAACTGGTTCCGATCAGGGAGAAGGTCACCTTGGAAAGGTCGCCCCTCGCCCGGTTAACGGGCGAATGGTCGTCAGGGTGCACTCCCTTGTCAAGGTCGCAAGCCCGCGAGGCCGACCGGCGCGTGACTTCGCGTCTCTTTCTCTTGCCTCCTGTGAATTAGTTAATAAGCGAAAGCATGCCTTTGGCATAGGCTTACCGAGCGGTAGAGGTGCGAAGGGGGAAGGTCATGAGAATGAACAGCACGCTCGTCATCAATTCCAAGGGCGGATCCGGAAAGACCACCATCGCGACCAACCTCGCAAGCTACTTCGCAGCCCAGAATATCCCGACCACCATCATGGACTACGACCCGCAGGGGTCGAGCCTGCACTGGCTGCGGGCCCGCCCCGGGCCCGTGGCGAGAATCTACGGGGCCAACGCCGCGCCTCAGAAGGGCGGCCGCATACGCAGCGTCGAGATGCACGTGCCGGCGGACACGCAGCAGCTCCTGATCGATGCGCCGGCCGGCACCTCGGGTCTGCTCCTGCAGGAAATGCTCGGCAGGGCCGATGGCATCCTCATCCCGGTGGCGCCCTCGGCGATCGACATCCACGCGACCGCGAATTTCGTCCGGGACCTTCTCCTGGTAGGCAGGATCCGCACGCGCAACATCCAGCTCGCCGTGGTGGCGAACCGGGTCCGCAGCTCGATGCCGGTGTATCAACCGCTCGAGCGGTTTCTCAATTCGCTCGGTCTGCCGTTCCTGACCCGGATCAGCGATTCGGACGTGTACGTCAAGGCCGCGGAGGCGGGAATCGGGATTTTCGAGATGGCCCCTTCCACGGCGGCTGCAGAGTGCGCGGAATTCATGCCTATCGTCGAATGGGTGGGCAGGCAGCGGGATTCCGCGGCGTCCGGGGACGAAAAAGTCATCGATCTCGCAAGCAGGCGCTGGACGGAAAGAACCCCGGGCCTTTCGTCGATCGGCTCCAGGTCCTGAATCAAGATTCCCGGCGCGGCTCCAGCGCTGCGCGTAACGCTTCGTCGACGTCCTGCAGGAACAAGAACTCGATTTTTTCCTTCGCCTCAGCCGGCACTTCCTCGAGGTCCTTGCGGTTGCGCGCGGGCAGCATCACGCGGCGCACCCCGGCGCGCATGGCGGCAAGCACCTTTTCCTTGATGCCGCCCACGGGGAGCACGAGGCCGCGCAGGCTGATCTCGCCGGTCATCGCCGTGTCAGGGCGCACCGCGCGCTCGGTGAAGAGCGACGCAAGCGCGGTGAACATCGCCACGCCAGCGCTCGGACCATCCTTCGGGATCGCGCCCGCCGGCACGTGGACGTGCACGTCGGTCTTTTCGAACGCCGCCGCGTCGATGCCGAGCGCCGCCGCGCACGATTTCACGAGCGTCAGCGCGGCCTGCGCGGACTCCTTCATCACATCGCCCAACTGCCCCGTGAGAATCAGTCTTCCGCTCCCCGGCGTGCGGCTCGCCTCGACGAAGAGGATGTCGCCGCCAACAGGTGTCCACGCAAGCCCCGTAGCAACGCCAGGCACGGCTGCGCGCAGGGCGACCTCGTTCTCGAACTTAGTGGGGCCTAAAATCTCTCCGAGGTCCTTTTCGTCGATCTTCACGCTCTGGGCCGCGCCTTCGGCGATCCGCACCGCGGTGCGCCGGCACACCGCCCCGATCAGGCGCTCCAGCGACCTCACGCCCGCCTCGCGCGTGTAGTCACGGATGATGGCGGTGAGCGCCGCGTCGGTGATCTCGAACTGTTCGGGCTTGAGGCCGTTTTCCTTCAGCTGGCGCGCGAGGAGGTAGCGGCGCGCGATCTCGCGCTTTTCCTCCTGCGTGTAGCCCGGCAGCTGGATGATCTCCATGCGGTCGCGCAAGGGGCCCGGGATCGCGTCGAGCACGTTCGCCGTGGTGATGAAGAGCACGCTCGACAGGTCGTAGGGCACGCCGAGGTAGTTGTCGCGGAAGGTGTTGTTCTGCGCTGGATCGAGCACTTCGAGGAGTGCCGAGGACGGGTCTCCGTGGAAGCCCGCGCCAAGCTTGTCGATCTCGTCGAGCATCATCACGCAGCCGCGTGTCCCCGCCTTCTTCAGCGCCTGGATGATGTTGCCGGGCAGCGCGCCGATGTAGGTGCGCCGGTGCCCGCGTATCTCTGCCTCGTCGTGCACGCCGCCGAGCGACACGCGCACGAACTTGCGCCCCAGCGCCTTGGCGACACTCTGACCGAGCGAGGTCTTGCCGACCCCGGGCGGGCCGACGAAGCACAGGATCGGCCCATGGCCTTCGGGATTGAGCTTGCGCACCGCTAGAAACTCGACGATGCGCTTTTTCACCTGATCGAGGCCGAAGTGGTCGGCGTCGAGGATTCGCCTCGCCTCGGCCACGTCGATCGCATCGGGCCCGGGGCTCTTCCACGGCAGCTCGATGAGCCAGTCGAGATAGGTGCGCACCATCGAGTACTCGCCCGAGGCGTCGGACATGCGCTCCAGGCGCTTCAGCTCCTTCATCGCCTGCTTCTCGACTTCCTCGGGCATGCCCGCTTCTGCGATGGCCTTCTTGAGCTCCTCGAGCTCCGCGGCTTGGCCCTCGTCGCCTTCGCCCAGCTCCTTCTGGATCGATTTCATCTGTTCGCGCAGCAGGTACTTGCGCTGGGTCTCGTCTAGGCTCGCCTTGGTGCGCTCGTCGATCTCGCGAGAGAGCTTGAGCACCTGCAGCCGGTGCGCGAGGTGCTCGAGCACGCTGTCCATCCGCTTTTCCAGGTCGACCGTTTCGAGCAGTGCCTGCTTTTCGGCGACTTCAATGTCCATGACGCCGGCGACGAGGTCGGCGAGCGCCCCGGGCGAGGAAATGCCCTGGATGGCTGCGACCAGCTCCTGCGGAGTCTGCGGAAGGAGCTCGAGGACCTGGAGCGCGCGCTCCTTCAGCTGTACGAAGCGCGCCTCGATTTCCTTGCCCGCGGCCTCCGGGTCTTCGATCCGTCCGACGCGCGCCACCGTGAACGGATAGCCCTCGAGATACTCGACCACGCGGAAGCGCTGCTGCCCCTGGCAAATGACGTGATGCGTGCCGTCGGGCGTGGTGACGTAGCGCACGATGTGGGCAACCGTGCCGACGAGGGAAAGCTCGTCCGGCCCGGGCTTCTCGGTCTCCGGGTTGCGCTGGAAAAGGACGCCGACCGGGCGCTTCGCCTTCGCGGCTGCTTGAGCGGCTGCGATCGAGGCTTCGCGGCCGAGCGCGATCGGCAGGATCATGCCGGGAAAGAGCACCATCCTACGCACGGGCAGAATGATGAGCGCGTCCTCCGGAAGCGCGACCGTCCCGTCAGTTGCCGACCGGGACGCAGCGGCGCTCGCCTTTTCGCCCGGCGGATTCCGGTCCCCGCTGTCGAGTTCCAGATTCATATCGTCACCCCATCCTTCGCAAATCGAGCGTCAAGCAGCCGTTTGCAAGGCGCCGATCGACCAACTGGAATTGGCCGGCAGGCAGCGCGATGCGGCGCTCGAAGCGGCCATAGGGGATTTCCAGCCGGTAAATGATGGCGCGCTGATATTCCACCGGAAAAGCGCGTTCGCCGCGGACGACGACGCTCCCGGATTCGAGGGAGACCTCGAGTTCGCTCGCGGCGACCCCTGGGAGCGCGACGCTGAGCGTGAGTCCGTCGACCGTCTCGTAGAGGTCGACCGGCGGCTCCCAGCCCGGCGCTTCAGCCGCGCCGACCTGGAAGAGCCGGCGCTGTAGCCTCTCAGTGCCCCGGAGCAGTTCCAGCGCTTCGGCCCACACCCATGACCGTGGATCGCGATATGTCATTCAAGCCTCTTGGACGCAAGCTTGCCGGAGCCCTTCCCCGCAGCTTGATCTCGATCAAATGGGGGCTCACCCGGGAAGAACAAGCCCGCGTCGCCGCCTTCCGCTACAGCACTGGAACTAAAGAGGAATGGCGAGAAGCGTGTCGACGCTACGGCTGTCTAGCACGACGAGCTTTTCCTCGAACCGCGAGTCGTTCCCGTCGAGGCGGATCCTGTCCAGGTAGCGGCCACCTGCAAAGAGCATCGAATCGCCGGTGTGCATGATGCGCACGACCTGGAAGTTCGAGGTCGCGCGCGCCGTATTCCCATCGATCCGCTCGATGAGGGTCGATGAGACGGTGTGCCGGTAACGCTGCGCCTCGTAGATATTGGCATGCCGCAGCGCGGAGACCCGGTCGCGCAGCATCGCGCGCGAATCGGCGTAAACGATGGACAGCGGCAGGCCGCGTTCGTAGTTCTCCGCGGTGGTGATGCGGTAGCGGCCCTTCTCCACGAAGAACCCCGGCCAGTCCTCCAGCCGATCGTCGTCGATGGCGTGGACGTAGCGGGAGATCAGATTTTCGACGTTCAGCTGGAGTTCGACATCCATGTCCGGATTCCCGCTTGGGTGGGAATGACGGAAGCTCACAAGCCCATGTGCCTGCGGTACTGCTGCCACAGCCCGCGCACCGAGGTCTCGGTGACGCGAGACTCGTTCGACTCGACCGTGCGCCCACCCATCTCGACGAACGACGAACGTTCCGACGCACCTGCCGCGCCGCGCTGGACGAACCCGGTCGCGGCGCCGTCCTCGAGCGAGATGTAGCCCGCCGGGCCGACGAGGTTGGCCTGCTTCATGCGACGCTCGGTCATCTGCGCGTCGTCCGACGCATAGCCGAAGCAGGTCCACACGAGCTCGGTCCGGCCTACGCCCTTCGGCAGCACCTGGCGCACGGCGAGGCTGTTCATGATCTGCTGCAGCACGAATCCCGGGAACACGGTGAGGATCTGCAGGGTGACGCCATCGCCGTACTCGTCCACCGATTCGAGCATCTGCGGCGCCTCCAGACGGTAGCCGCCCGAGACCGAGCGCATGCCGGCTTTCTCGTATTCGTCGCCGCTCGAATCGGTCTTCATCATGGTGAAGCTCACGTGGCTGCCGCCCTCGCCGCCGACGACGACCCCGCCCTTCTGCTCCAGGCGATTCAGACGGAAAGTCGAGAAAAAGAGATGCAGCAGGCTCGCGTGATAAGTGTCCTTCACGTTCTCGAAGTAGAGCTTCCAGTTGCTCTGCAATACCTGGGTGTAGCCGCCGAGGATCTTTACCGGTTGCTTCATGACGCGGCGAATGCGCGCCGCGACCCCGGGGCCGATGTACCGCTCGACCGGCGGGGTCTTGTCGGAGAGTGTCGCGAACATCAGTCCGCAGAAAACCTCGACACGAAATTTCCGCGGCGCCTCGCTCTCGGGCTCCGCGTCGGCGGGCATGCCGCCCTTGCCCTGCACGCCGCGGCGAAACGCCACCGCGGTAAGGTCGCCGCGCAGGTCGTAGGTCCAGTTGTGATAGACGCAGACGATCTCTTTTAGGTTGCCGCGATCCTT
The DNA here is from genome assembly GCA_005884455.1 of Betaproteobacteria bacterium. GTDB lineage: Bacteria > Pseudomonadota > Gammaproteobacteria > Burkholderiales > SG8-39 > VBDM01. The sequence goes on along the minus strand of VBCH01000233.1, from coordinate 13,059 downwards.
GAGGCACAGGAGCGCGCCGCGGTGCGCGCAGCGGTTCTCGAAGCAGCGGATCGCGCCGGTCTCGTCGCGCGTCACCACCACCGGCATCTCGCCGGCAAAAGTGGTCTTGAAGTCGCCCTTCTCCGGCAGCTCGGCTTCGAGCCCGAGGAAATTCCAGGTGTCGCCGCGGTAGATGCGCTCCTGCTCGCGGCGGTAGACGTCCTCGTCCTGGTATATCCAGTAGGGAACGCGGGCCAGGCCTTCGGCCGGCCACGCGCGTGCTGCGGGACCTGCGGACAAGGGAATATCCTTATCGGGAATTTCGTTCAGGACGATTCTAGCACCGGTAAAATGGCGCGAGACCGAGGAGAACGTCGATGAGGCGCATGATCGCCTGGCTGCTCGCCGCCGCGCTGTGCGGATTTCCGCTTGCGCTGCACGCGCAGCCGACGGCGTACCCGAACAGGGCGGTCAGGATCGTCGCCCCCTTTCCCGCCGGCGGCAGTGCCGACGTCATTCCGCGCATCATCGGCGAGAAGCTGTCCCTCAAGTGGGGCCAGCCCGTCATCGTGGAGAACCGCGCGGGCGCCGCGGGCAACATCGGCGCGGAGTACGTCTTCAGGGCCGAGCCCGACGGCTACACGCTGCTGTCCTCGCCGCCGCCGCCTCTCATCATCAATCCGAACCTGTACCGGAATCTTCCCTTCGACCCGACTCAGTTCGTGCCGGTAGGCATCATGATCGCGATCCCCAACGTGGTCCTCGTGAATCCCAAGGTGCCGGTGAACGACATCCGTGAGCTGATCGCCTACGCCAAAGCGAACCCGGACAAGCTCAACTACGCCTCGCAGGGGAGCGGGACGACCTCGCACCTCACTGGCGAGATGTTCAAATCGATGGCGGGCGTGCGCCTCACCCACGTCCCCTACAAGGGCAGCGCGCCGGCGCTCACCGACCTGCTCGCCGGGCAGGTGGAAATGATGTTCGACAATCTCGGCGTGTCGCGACAGCACGTGGTAAGCGGCAAGCTGAAGCTGCTCGCGGTGTGCAGCGAGAAGCGCGTCGCGTCGCTTCCCGACGTGCCCGCGCTTGCGGAGATTCTCCCGGGATTCGAGGCGGTCGCCTGGTTCGGCATCGTCGCACCGCCGAAGACGCCGATGCCGATCGCCGAGAAGATCTCCGCCGCCGTAGCCGAGGCGCTGAAGCTGCCCGAGGTGCGTAAGCGCCTTGCCGATCTCTCCGCCGAGTCGATCGGCAGCACGCCGGCGCAGATGGCGGCGTTCATGAAAAAAGACGCCGAGCGCTGGCGCGGGGTGATCCGCTCCGCCGGGGTCAAGGCGGATTAGGTGGGGCTGCCGCGCATCGCCATCGCCACCGGCGATCCCGCAGGGATCGGCCCTGAAATCGCGCTCAAGGCGGCGCTGGCTCCGCAGGTAAAAAAAATCTGCCGGCCGCTGCTCATCGGTGATCGCGGCGCTCTCGAGGCGCATGCCAACGCCTGTGGACTCGAGCCGGACCTCCGCTGCGTGACGCGCGCCGCCGACGCGAATTGGGGCGACGGCGCGCTGACTCTGGTCGAGCGCAAGCAGTTCAAACCCGGCGAGCTGCACATCGGTGCGATCGCAGCGCCGCACGGCGAAGCCGCGCTCGATTCCGCGAAGACCGCGATCGACGCGGCGCTCGCCGGCGAGGTGGACGCAGTGGTCGCCGCGCCGCATACGGAAAGCTCGATCAAGCTCGCCGGAATCGAGTTCGACGGCTATCCCACGTTCGTCGCGCGCTGCGCCGGCGTTTCGCCCGAGGACGCGTTCCTCATGCTCTGCTTCGACTCGGGCGGGACTGAAATGCGCATTGCGCACGCGACGCTGCACGCGAGCCTGCGCCGGGCGATCAAGCTACTCACGCGCGACCGCGTGCTGAACGCGATCCGCTCGGCCGATTCCGCGCTGCGCCGCATGGGCATCGCCCACCCGCGCATCGCCGTGTCAGGGCTCAACCCCCACGCAGGCGAAGGCGGCCTCTTCGGCGACGAGGAACAGGCGATCATCGGCCCGGCGATCGCCGACGCGAAAAAGAACGACGTCGACGCCGAGGGCCCGTTCGGCGCCGATACCATGTTCCTGAAGAAAGGCTACGATGCCTTCGTCGTCATGATCCACGATCAGGGCCACATCATGGCGAAAACGCACGCCTTCTCCGGCGCCGCGGCACTCACGCTCGGCACGCCGGTGCTATTCTCCTCGGTCGCGCACGGCAGCGCGCTCGACATCGCCGGAAAGAACCGCGCCGACCCGGGTGCGATCATTTCCGCGATCGAGCGGCTCGCCGGCGCCTCTTCGACGAGATAGAGGGATGGAAGACAAGCTCACGATTTCGGCTCTCCGGCAAATGAAGCGCGACGGCCGCAAGATCGTCGGCGTGGTCGCCTGGGACACCGAGATCGCGAGAATTGCGGACCGCGCGGGCGTGGACCTGATCTCGGTGGGTGATTCCGTAGGCATGAATCTCTGGGGGCACGCGACGGATGTCGAGGTCACCGTGGACGAGATGCTCATCTGCTGCAAGGCCGTGCACCGCGGAGTGACGCGCGCCCTGGTCAGCTGCGACATACCCGATGGCCCGACGCAAAAAGGAGCCGACGCCGCAGTCAGTGCCGCAGTGCGCTTCTCAAAAGAGGGAGGGGCGGACATGGTGAAGGTCTTGGGCGATCCGGGCGTGGTGAAAGCAATCGTTCGTGCGGGCGTCCCGGTCTTTGCCGAATTCCATGGGGAGGAACGTCCTGTCGACGAGCTGGTGGAGGAAGCAAGGCGGTTGGAAGACGCCGGCGCCTCGGTTCTCGACTTCAGGCACTCCGGTCCCTTGGCCGGCCCCGCGGTCGTGCGCGCGGTTTCCATTCCGGTCATCGGGGGCCTCGGCGGCGGGCCTTGGCTCGACGGGCGGGTGCGCCTCGCTCACACCGCCATCGGCTACGCGGCGAAATGGATCGACGCCAAAGCAGAAACCTACGGCAATGCCGCGAAACTGAGCCTCGACGCCTTCCGCGCCCTGATCGACGACGTGCGTTCAGGCCGGCAAATCAAAGGCGGCTAAACGTGCCCACAGCTCTCATCGACGGCGTCAAGACGAACTACGAAGTCATCGGCGACGGCCCGCCCTTGCTGATGTACGCACCCGCGGGCTTCGACGCGACCCTGGACAAGTGGAAGACGCAGGGCGTGTACGCCAGGATCAAGCTGCTCGATCATCTGCCAAAAAAATACACCTGTATCGTTTTCGACCGGCGCGAGACTGGGCAATCGGGCGGGCGCGTCGAGCTCATCACTTGGGCGCACTACGTCGCCCAAGGCAAAGGCCTGCTCGAGTATCTCGACTTCAGGCGCGCCCATCTCATGGGCGGCTGCATGGGCTGCTGCCCGGTCGTCGCTTTCGGCGTCGCCCATCCCGAGATGGTGATGAGCATGATCCTATACTGGCCGGTGGGCGGCGCGAAATACCGCATCAGCACGCACAAGCGCTTCGCCGATCATCTCGCTTACGTCGAGCAGCGTGGGCTCGCGGGCGTGGTCTCGCTGGTGATGCAGGAAGGAAAAGCGTTCAACGCCGAGCCGCGAGGCGGGCCCTGGGCATCGGTGATCAAGAGCGACCGCGCCTTCGCCGATGCCTACGCGAAGCTGGACGCCGGCAAATACGCGCAGCTCGTCGCCGACATGTGCCGCACGCTATTCGACCGCGACACCTCTCCGGGCGCCGAGCCGGAGGACCTGCTGCGTTGCGAGATCCCGGCGCTCGTCATTCCGGGACGCGATGCGTCGCACGCGACCTCGGCGGCGCGATACCTCGAAGAGTGCCTGCCCAAAGCGGAGTACTGGGACGTTCTTCCCGAAGCGCAGACGGAGCAGACCGCTCCGCCGCGGCTGCTGGAGTTCCTCGATAAAGCCGGCGATCGGCGCGGAACTACAGCGACCTGATCTGCACCTTGCGCCACTTGATGGCGCCACCGGGGGCATCCTTGGGGCCGTTGCCGAACTGCAGGGCAAACGGTCCCTCCGCGTGCTTGCCGTCCCGAACGTCGACGGTCTGGACTCCGTTCAGCACAACAGTCAGCTGCGAGCCCTTGGCGGTGATCTCGTAGGTGTTCCACTTGCCGCCGGCTTTCGGCATGGGCGAGACCTTGGCAACGTTGACGATCGCTCCGGTGCCATACTCCGGCTCCGGACGCTGGTCGTAGATGTTCACTTCATAGCATGCGACCGCGCCGACCTTGGTGCGATCGGCGCAGCGCAGGAAAATGCCGCTGTTCGTCGTGTGATCCGCCCAGAACTCCGCCTTGATTTGAAAGTCCTTGTAGGAATTATTCGTGAGGAGATATCCGCCCTTGCCCTTGTCGGCGACGATGGCACCGTCTTGCGCTCTCCAGTTGGCGTCGCCGATGGGGCTGAAGTTGCCCATGCCGGCGGACCCGTCGATGAGCGTGGTCCAGCCCGAGTCGGACCATGGCATGTACGAACAGCCGAAAACACCGAACGCGATGACCAGTAGTCCCGCAGTGATGACGGATAAGCGTTTCATGGTGGTCTCCTCCTTTGTCTTGCGCTAAGCGGGTCGCGCTACTGCCACGCGCGATTGTCGACGGTATTCTCGTAAGTGGCGCCAGGCACCGTCATGTTCCATTTGACCGTCCAGTTGTAGGTGTCCTCGAAGCGCTCGCGCGTGTAAGGTTGCGGCGCGGCGTGGAGCAGGCGCCAGGTCTGGAACTCGTGGGGTTCCAAGAGCCCGCCGGTCTCGCGGATGAAATAGTGGACGTAAGGCGTGGGGTCCTTCTCGATCTCCTTGACCGCCCTCGCCTGCGCGCGGAACATCTTCGCGAGGGTCGGGCCGTCGAGGTCGTCGCCCGCCGCCTCGCTGCGCGTGGAATGGGACTCGATCAGGATGCGCAGACCCCACTTCTGCGCCACGCTGATCCAGGGCTCCATGAGGCTCGCAGCGGCGACCTTACCGTCGCGAACTGCTTCGAGCCGCTTGAGCATCGACCCCGCGTTGGTCCTCTTGACGTGCTCCGGCGCAAGGAACCCCTCCATCATCTTCAGCGTGGTGAAGTCCGAGCCGTTGTTAGGCGTCACCGCGATCGGCTTGTCTTTCAGCATCTCGGGTTCGTAGTACTTGGAGTCGCGCGCGACGACGATGGCGAACTTCGACATGGAGGCACCGAGAGCCACGATCTTGCGCCCGCGCAGACCCTGCGTGTTGGCTTCGACGGCGCGCTTCATGATCCCCCATTCGCACATGCGGTACTGGTCGATGCCGCCTTCGTTGTACACCGAGTCGAGCGGGCGGTCGAAGACGGAATCGAACTTGACGAAGTGGGAGGTCGTGACCTGCGCCATGCCCGGCGTGGTCACGAACTCGAGGTCCAGGCCCTCGTCCTTGAAGAAGCCCTTGTCGCGGGCGACCAGCACGGGCAGGTCGTGCACCGCGTTCATCGTCGCTACCTGGGGTTTGGTTCTTTCCTTGACGGTCATGATACGTTCTCCTATATGGACCGAGACTCCCTCGGTCTCATGTCGCGATGCGTCGATGCCGATGATCCCTCTACATCCGCTCGGCTGTCAACGGCGAGAGGGCCTCAGCAGCACTCCCAGCCGGCCCCCTCCTGCACCGCGAGCGCGTCCTTCAGCCAGGCATAGGGAAGATCGTCGACGACCACCTCCGCCACCGGCTTGAACAGCTTGAACTGGTAGCGCTGTTCCGCGATCCAGAACATGACCACCGTCTCGATCGGCACACAGCCGGGGAGCGTACAGGCGACCTCCGCAACGGAGACCGCCGCCTCTTTCGGAAGGCCGAAGCGCTCGCGCGTCCACTGCTCCACGCGGTCGACGGCCTGGAGGCGTTCGGGACCTTTCCTGACGGGCGCGAACATGGCTCCAGCCTATCAGACTGCGCCCCCTGTTCGCGTGCGGTGCGGCAGGCCGCGCGATGCGTGAGAAAATGCAGGGATGGCGCACTCCGACCGTTTCCTCCTCGCAGGCGTCATGGGATGGCCGGTAATGCATTCGCGCTCGCCGATGATGCACAACTACTGGTTCAAGAAGCACGGTTTGGCCGGAAGCTACGTGCCGCTCGCGATCCGGCCCGAGCGTCTCGCCGCGGCCTTGCACGGACTTCATCCCCTGGGGTTCGCGGGCGTCAACGTGACCATCCCCCACAAGCTGGAGGCGATGAAGATAGTCCATGAAGTCGACGCGCTCGCGAAAAGCATCGGCGCGATCAGCTGCGTGATCGTCAGGTCCGACGGGTCGCTCGCCGGAACCAACAACGATTGCTACGGCTTCATCCACGCAGTGAAGCAGGAGCAGCCCGGCTGGCGCGCGGACGCCGGGCCTATCGTGGTGATCGGCGCCGGCGGCGGCTCGCGAGCCGTGTGCTACGGCCTTGCGCAGGAGAGCGCAAGGGAGATTCGCGTGGTCAACCGCACGCTTGCCCGAGCCAAGGGCATCGCGCAGGAGTTCGGCGGACCGATCAGGGCCCTGCCCTGGGAGCAACGCCACGAAGCACTGGAAGGCGCGGCGATGGTGGTCAACACGACGAGCTGCGGCATGGTCGGCCAGCCGGCCCTCGACATCAAACTGGATAAGCTGCCGAAGAGCGCACTCGCCACCGACATCATCTACATTCCGCTCGAGACGCCGTTCCTCGCCGCGGCGCGCGGGCGCGGCAACCGCACCGTCAACGGCCTGGGCATGCTGCTCAATCAGGGCCGGCCGGCATGGAAGGCGTGGTTCGGCATCGAGCCCGAGGTGACGGCGGAGCTGAGGGCGATGGTCGAGAGGACGATATGAGCGCGCGAAGGCACCGACTTACGCTCTGACTGCCTGCTCGAGCAGCCATTTGCGAAACGCGGCAACGGCCGGGCGCCCGGCAATGACTTCCGGGCACACGAGGTAATACGCCGACTGCGGTTTCAGTTCCACCTTGAACGGCGCGCACAGCTTCCCCGACTCGATGTCGTCGTCGACCAGGGGCTTGAGGGCGAGCGCCACGCCCAGCTTCTGCGACGCCGCCTCGAGCGACAGGATGTTCGAGGAAAAATGCGGCCCCCGGCTGCCGTCGACGCGGTCGGCGACGCCCGCGGCCTCGAGCCATTTCTGCCAAGCGCTGCCGTGGGCCACGAGGTCCATGGCGTCGTCGTGGAGGAGCACGTGGCGCGCGAGGTCTTCCGGCTGCTCGAGCGGCGGATCGCCGCGCGCGAGTTCCGGGCTCGCCACCGCGACGGTCGCGACGTCGAACAGGTGATCGGCCCGATAGCCGGGGTAGTTGCCTCCGCCCAGATGGATCTCGACGCCAGACACATCGTCTCTCAGGTCGAGGTTGCCCACGAGAGCGGCGGAATCGAGCGCGCCGGCGTCGACCATCTTGCTCGAGCCGAATACGCGCAATTCGACGCGCGGCTCGCGCTTCGCGAAATCGGCCAGGCGCGGCATCAGCCAGCGCGCGGTGAACACCGGCGGCGCGGTGATCAGCAGCTCGGTCTCTTCGGCGCGTTCGCGGATCATCTCGACCGCCGCGGCGAGCGACTCGAAGCCTTCGCGCAGCTTCGGCAGGCACGCGCGCGCCGCTTCCGTGAGCTGCACGCCGCGTCCCGCGCGGCGGAACAGCTCCACGCCGAGATATTCCTCGAGGCTCTTGATCTGGTGGCTCACGGCCGCCTGGGTGATGGACAGCTCGTTCGCCGCCTCCTTGAACGAGAGGTGGCGCGCCGCAGCCTCGAATACCCGCAGCGCATTCAGCGGGGGCAGGCGGTAAATCACGGATGGGATGAGTTTTTCTTACGCGACAGATGAGAATTCATCGTTTGTGGTCCCGCCTTCCCGGGACTATCTTCTAGGGCATGATGAAAGCCAAAATGGAATCGAGAACTGAATTGTACGCGCTGGAGCGCGGCGCCTTGCGCACACCTTTCTGGCAAGCGGCCTACCAATCGCTGCCGGACAGCGTGCGCCGGCGCTACCTCGCGTATATCGAGCACGCGGAACGCTGGGATCTCGCGCTCGACGGGGTCATCGAGGCCCTGTCGCGAGCGAAGGGCGCTTTGGCCAGGCTGCTTGATACGCCCACCCGGACACGCTCGGCGCACTGACCGCTTGCTTCGCCGTTCGCGCGACCTGACTCCTCCTCCTCCTTGGTCAGTAGCGCGGACGGCGGGCATCCAACGATCCCGCCTCGCCGAGCCGGCATCGGCAACATAGCGTTTCTTTGACGCGCGCGGGACTCACCCGAGCTTCGCGCGAAAGTGGTCCCATGTGCGCTTGAACAGGCCCGCGTTCCAGAGCTTCTCGCGGCACAGTGCGATCTCCTCCTCGCTGAAGGCATAGGGCTTGCCGATCTGCAGCGCCATGTACTGGCGGTAGGCGTTCTCCTCGAGATAGTTGGCGAGCACGAAGGCTTCGACGATGTCCTTGCCGACCGTCACCGCGCCGTGCGACTTCATGAGCGCCGCGGGCCGCGGCCCCAGCGTGGCCGCCAGCCGGTCGGCCATCGCCCGGTTGTTGATCGAATTGGGCGAATCGAGCAGCGGCACCGGGTGGACGAGCGAACCCTGCGCGTAGACGGGCTTGTAGCTCTCGCCGACCATGGTGAGGAAGGTCGACCACTTGGGATGCGCGTGCACGATGGCCTTGACGTCGGACCGCACCCGGTAGATGCCGCAGTGCAAGTGCCGCTCGAGCGGCGCACTACCTTTGCCTTCGATCTGGTTTGCGTCGAGGTCGATCGTGCAGATGTCCTCCACGGTGAGCCGGCTGCGCTGGCACGACCCGATGTTGATGAGGACGCGGTTGTCGTCGAGGCGGACGCTGCAATGGCCGTTGTAGTCGATGATGTCGGACTGCTCCAGCATGCGGATACAGTCGACGAGCTGCTGCTTCAATTCGTCCGTAGCGCCGACTCGCTGCTTCAATTCCGCTGCTGACATGGCTTGCCTCCCTCGGTAAACCTCACCACTTGACCTCGTCGCGGACCTGGCGGCGCCACAGGTCCCAGGCGCGCATGCCCGCGGTCTGGTTGACGGCGTCGGAAAGCCGGCCTTCCTCGGGGTCGAGCGCGGCGATCGGCGCACCGCCCTTGAGCGCCGCGGCCCAGTGCTGGATGCGGGCATTGACCTCGGTATACACGGCGCGGAACACCGCGGTCTGCAGCGTCGACCCGCAGACCACGCTGCCGTGCGCGCGCATGAGCGCGATGTTTTTCCTGCCCATGACGGCGGCGAGCGCCACGCCCTTGGGGGCGTCGCTGACCAGCATGTCGGTGGCACCGAACTTCTTGCGGATGTCGAACACGGGCACGCCGTCCGCGAGGAAGGCCGCGTTGTGAAACATCGCCTGCATCTGAACGCCGACGAGCCCGAAAGGGATCACCGAGGGCGAATGGCTGTGCACGATGGAATGAACATCGGCTCTCGCCCTGTAAATCTCACCGTGGATGAATCGCTCGAGGAAGCTGGAGCGGCCGTTGGCGTTGCAGGGATTGCTGTCCAGATCATATTCCAAGATGTCATCGGGCGTCACCAGGGCCGGGGCGATCGCGCGTGCCATCAGGTAACGCTCGGGCGCGTGAGGATGGCGCATCGAGACGTGGCCGAAGGCGTCGACGACGCCGTGGGCGACAAGGACGCGGCTCGCCGCGGCCAAGTCCGCGATCAGTTCACCTGCGACTGGGCCGCCCGATTTGGGCGGATCCCCGGGATTCAGGTTCGACATGTGGTTTTTCGAGGTTCGATTGCCTAATGCCGATGATAGCGGAATTGCCGTCCCGGGCGGCGGAGCAGAGCGTACGGATTGGAGCGCGCATGCAACGCGTGAGAAAATGCGGATCGACCGTCTTTTTGGAGGGAACGCAGGTGGAAAGAGTGCTGGCGGCGGTGAGAACGGGCCCGGGGAGAACCGAGATCCGCGAATTCCCCATGCCGGATGTCCCGGAGGACAGCGCGCTCATGAGGATGGAAGTCGCCGGGATCTGTGGGACCGACGTGAAGCTGTACAAGACGCCGCCGTCCAATGCCCCCGTGATCATGGGCCACGAGAACATCGGCACCATCGCAAAGGCGGGCCGCGAGTTCACCCGGCGCAAGGGCTTCAAGGAAGGCGACCTGGTGTTCGTCGAGCACTACGTCATGTGCGGCAAGTGCGAGTGGTGCCACCTCGGCCAGTACCGCCACTGCGAAAATACCGACTGGCGCACCAACCCCGAAGGCATCCGCTACGGCTATACGTCGGCCGAGAGGGCTCCTCATCTGTGGGGCGGATTTGCCCAGTACGTCTACCTTCCGTGGAATGCCGTCGTGCACCGGGTGCCGAAGGGCGTCACGCCGGAATTGGCGGGACTGGTCACCCCCATGGCGAACGGCGTCGAGTGGTCGCTCTTCGACGGCGGAGTCGGTTACGACTCCACGGTGCTTATCCAGGGACCCGGTCAACAAGGACTCTCCCAGACAGTTGTCTGCAAGCAGGCGGGCGCGTCGCTCATCATCGTCACGGGCACCTCCAAGGACGCCGCGCGGATGAAGGTCGCCAAAGAACTGGGCGCCGACCACGTGATCGACGTGCAGAAGGAGGATCCGCTCGCGCGCATCAAGGAGATCACCTCAGGCCGCGGCGTGGACGTCACGCTCGACTGCACCGCGGGCGCCGGCACCCTCCCCATCCTGCTCGGCGTCGAAGCCTTGAAGCGCAAGGGCGGGACGATCGTGGTCCAGGGCGAGATGAAGGAGTTCCCGAACTTCCCGCTCGAGCGGGTGACGGTGAAATTCATCACCATCAAGAGCGCTCGCGGTCACAGCTACAAGGCCTGCGAGCTCGCCCTCGCGCAGCTCGCCTCGAAGCGCTTTCCGCTGGAGAAGGTCACCACCCACAGCTTCGGGCTGAAGGACGTGGACCTTGCCATCCGCTCCGTCGGCGGACAGGGCGTGCCCGACGTAATCCACGCCTCGCTCATGCCCTGGAAGTAGGTTTTCTACTTGTAGCCCGTCCGCATCACTGCAACGCCGCCGCCATCGCGTTGGCGGTCAGCGTCTGCGTGGCATCGACATAGGTTCCGCCAGAAGCGACGAAGCTCCGCGCCTTGAGTCCCGCCGCCAGGTTCGCCTGCAGCGCCGCCTGGTAGTTGCCGAGCTGTGTATAGACCTGCACGGTGCCGTTGGCCCCGATGACGAACAGGCCGCGAGCGGGATTGGCCGCTTGAACGGACGGCGTCGCGCTTGTCGACAATCGCGTGTCGACGCCGCCGCGGAACACGTCGTGCAGCAGGCCGGCATTGGTCAGATTGACCACCATGCCGCTTGGGGCATAGCTGTTGAAGGGAGCGGCTTCGAGCGACGGCCAGCCTACGACCAGGGTGGCCGGAGCGTTGCTCACATCGACCAGCGTGATCGCGTTGAAATCGTCGGTGGCGGTCGCCTGGCCGAACGGCTGGACGAAGCCACGTACCTTGAGAGGCGTGCCGTTCGTGATCCCCGCCAGAGAGAGTGCACCTGCCGCCACTTGATACGAAATCGGACTGGCGTCGTTGCCCACAGTGGTTCCTGTGCCGGAGAAGTTGAACAGACCGATCGGCCGGCCGTCGATCCTCGCGAGCGTCATTGCGACGACTCCCGAGCCCGCGCTGTTGACGGGGCCGTTGAGCTGGGTGACGAGCAGGCGCACGAGGCCACTGGTGGCGTTGGTAGCGTCCATTGTCGTGCCTGCCGCGTTGAGGATCCCGAACACGATCACGCGCTGCCCGACCGAGATATCGCCGGTCGCGAAAGTGCCCGGCGTGCCCTGCTTGATCACCTTGGTCGTCCCGCTGGCCACCGTCACGGTCACGGTGTCCCTGAAGATGAGCGTTCCGTCGCTCCGCACGAGCTCCGCGCCTTTCACCACGAACGTCGTGCTGCTGCTCCGTGAAATGACGTTGCCGGTCATGACGTCGCTGATACCGAAAGGAACGCTCGATCCCGCGAGGACTTCGGTCGCGATGAATCGTCGAGTGGTGAGATTGAGCGTGCCGATCGCCACCGTCGCGGTGAGTTGCGATTTCGCAGCGAGCGCGGTCAGGCCGGCGCTGCCCACGTAGTTCACCTGATCGATTTCGAACGTGGTATTGCTGTCGGTGACGAAGGTTATGCGACCGTGGTTGCCCTGGAGCAGATTGAAGGGACGCAGAATGAGCGTGAAGCTGCCCGCCTGGGTATTGACGCTGTCGAGCGGGCCGCGAATCCTGTGCGGTTTGGGCGAATCCGGATTGACGTCGGCCACCAGCAACGGGTTGACGGTCACGACCGGGCTCGCCGGAACGCTCATATCCACCAGATTCGAGGCGGCCAGATTGAAATCCAGGTCGAGGAGCGAAGACACCAGCGGCGCGATCACGAGCTGCCGCGCGTTGTCGAGCGTCACCTTCATCGGCAGGGTCGTGACCTGCCTGTTCTGGGTGTCGAGGATGTTGGTGAGCGGCACTGCCACGGCAGTCCCGGTGCCGTCATCGACCCGGATGTCGGCGTTGGTGTAATCGACGTTCAGCGTCGCGCTGACGTAGGTTCCCGCGGGAATCGTGGCCCCGGTTATGAACTCAGTCAAGTCGACGACCTGCGCAAAGTCGATACGTGTTGTCTGCGGCAGGGTCTGAACGACCGTGGTGTTGTCGGCTTTAGTCAGGGTGAGCGAGGTGACATCGACGGTGTAGGTGAGGAAATCTCCGGGCGTATCGGTCAGGCCGATGGCGACCACGCCCTCTTCATCGGTTTTCTTGCAGGCGTAGAGGCCAGCAGCCACTGCCGCCGCAACCAGGGATACCGCCACGAAGCGGAGGAACCTGCGATTTCCGAAACATTCTTTCCAGCTCATCGGTGTGTCTCCCTTGCAAGGTCGTGTAATGGAAACGCGTTCCGCTGAAACAATTTAGGAGCGACTCTTTTCAGAGGAGTCCCGAGGCAAAACGCGCCGCACGCCAGGCGGTTGACGCCCGCCGCGAGCGTCGGAACGCCTCAGCGCCGAGCGGATCACGCCGATGCGAGCTTCATTTGCTGGAGCGCCGCTCGGCCGAGGA
>VBCH01000201.1 GCA_005884455.1 Betaproteobacteria bacterium | reverse complement strand
GCCCGTGCACGGACCCAACGGTCGGTGGAGTTCGCTCAGCCTCATCAAGAACCACGGAAGGGCTGGAGCAGAGCGTGATATCAGGGCTGGACTAGGTAGGTGCCTATTACTAACAGTTTTCGTGCACGACGTGGCCGATCGAATCATTAGGCGTCAGGTTGGATCGGTAATTCCTGTCGAACCACGCAAGTCAGAGAGTTGGGGGTTGACTGAGCGCGAGCGCGATTGCCTGATCTGGATAGCGGCCGGCAAAACTATTGCGCAAGTCGCTTGTATCTTGTCAGTGACGGAACGGACAGTTGTATTCCATTTGGTTAACGCTCGCCGCAAGCTCGGTGCGGCTAATTCTTATCACGCAATTATGAAAGCGGTTTCGCTCGGCCACATTAGGGCGGCTTGAACCCGAGCGTTTTCGCGTCCAGTACACGTACGGGCAAGACGTACTAAACTTCGTGCTCGCGCGGTATTGTCAAGTTAAGGTTCGGGCGATTTATTTGGCGGATGAATCCGTCCACGCCGAGATCTCGTGGGTTGAGTCGTGGGTATGGCCCCTAGATCCTACGGTCCACAGAGGGCAACTTAGACGGAAACACTGTCCGCCGGCCCGAACGTTGCAGGGGTCTCAAGCTGCCCCGAGAGCCTGAAGGCGATTTCGGAACCTGACCCCAAGACCGCCTCAAGAGCAGTGATTGAGTCCAGAACCTTTAAATCGGAATACGTTGGCCAGCGGTCGTAGGCGCGTCTGTCGTTCCAGCCTGGGCGCGCAGTCGAACGCGAGTACCGAACTTCCGACCTACTGATTATGAATCAGTTGCTCTTAGCGAGCTAGCCCGCGAGGGTGGCTGGAGGCCGCTTCGGGTCGGTCGGTTCGACCCAAAAGCCGTAGTCCCGGCAGCGCTTGGTCGCGTATGTGAAAGAGCGGCTGCCCGTGCGGAGCATGTACACCTCGCCGAAGATTCGGTAGCCCATGCGCGTCACGGAGCTCAAGGAAGCGAAGTTATTGGAGGCTACGTACGAGATCAGCCCCTTCTTACCTTCCTCCGTGAACGCCCGCAGCGCCCGGCACATCCCCACCGCGTGCAGCCGCTTTCCGCGGTAAACCGGCACCGTGTAGCCGTTGTACATATAAGTCCAAGCCCGGTCGAAATGGAGCACGAAGTGCTCGTCGATCAGGGTGGGGAGATCGGAGTACCAGCCATAGGCAGCGAGTGCTTCGCCATCGAAGAGCGCATAGCACCGATCGCCGCGCGCGCGGGCCTTGCGCAAAAAATCGACGGAAACCTCGTAGACGTTGTCATGAGCGAACTTTGCCAGCTCGTCTTCGTCGACGAATCGCGCATCGAACCCCTGCGCCTCGAAGAAACGGGGATCCTTCACGTCGTGCAGCCGAACGGTCATTCCCTCCAAGATCTGGAAATGCACAATTTTGTTGACCACTCGGCACTCGATATCGTGCAGCGTGGCGGCCGCGCCATACTTACCGACGCTTTCACGGATATAGTCGAAGATCTTCCGCACCTGAACTCGCCGATGCGATCAGCGTCCCTATCGCGGTCTAGACAAAGCCGACATTCGTGCTGGCATAGTTGCCGATGTTGGGGACAACCATCGCCAGATCGGGATTCGAGACGCCGAACCAGCTGGCGAGCGTCGCCGCATACTGATCGACCGACAGCGTCGGGATGAGCCGGCCCTGGCCGATGTCATCGGGGCCGCCGTTAGCGAGCGTCGGATTGATACCGTAATACTGGCCGCCCTTGACGGCGCCGCCGAGCACGAAGTGCATGCTGCCCCAGCCGTGGTCGGTGCCATCGTTGTTGGCCGTCAGTGCACGCCCGAAGTCGGAGCCGGTGAAGGTGGTTACCTGCGAGGCCACACCGAGCTCCACCGTCGTGTCATAGAAGGCGCGCAGCGCATCAGCGAGGTTGGTGAGCAGCGTCGGATGCAAGGTCACCAGCCCGGCGTGCGTATCGTAACGGCCGGTGGAAACGAAGAACACTTGGCGCTTCGCACCCAGCTGGCTGCTCACCGAGATCAGCTTGGCCACCAGTTGCAGCTGCGCGCCCAGCGAACTCTGCGGGTCGGCGGCCGTTGGGAACACGGTCGTGGTCACCGGTGCCTGGCCCAGAGCAGCCGACACCTCGCTGTACAGGTTGAGTGCACGCGCCCCGATGCTGCCAAGCGCCGCTTCGAATTCATGCGTGCCGCCGCCACTGATCAGCGACTGCAGCAGGCTGGCCGCTGCTGTCGATCCCTGCAGGCTGGTGCGCGCATTGAGCGCGATGGGTCCGGCCGGCGTGACCGAATACTGCACGGCCGCCTGTCCGGTGAGGAACACCGCGTTGCCGGTTACGTTGATGCAGGTAAGTGTGGCCGTGCCGTTGCCCGACTGCAACAGGTCGCCGATGCGGCCGCCCCAGCCGGAGGCGGCGCCCTCGGGCGATGAGGCCTGCCAGTAGCTCTGTTGGTCGTTGTGCGACAGCAGCTTCGGGGGCAGGAGCACGCTGTGCGCCTGATACTGGGCCTTGGTTGTCGGCTGCACCAGCGTGCCGGCGTTCAGCAGCACCGCCAGATTGCCGGCATTGAACAGCGGCAGCAGCTTGGCGAGCTCCGGCGCGAGCGCGTACTGGGCGCCATTGGGCAGCGGCACCGAGGGCGTGAGAGCGGTGGCGGTCAGCGCCGACTGCGCATAGGCGAGTCCCGGGCGCTGGGCCTGATAGATGCCGTATTGCGTGTTGTCATTGGGCACGAGCGTGTTGGCATAGTCATTGCCGCCATAGAGGAATACGCAGACCAGCGCCTTGTAGTCCGTCGCCGTAGCCGCGGCGGCTTCGCCCATCGCAGCGAGGTTCATGACGAACGGCGTGGCGGCGCCGGCCAGGGAGAGCGCCGAGGCGCGCTTGAGAAACGCACGTCGGGATAGGTCCGAGGGCATGCGCGTTCTCCTCATCGCAGCACCAGGTACTCGGGGGAGGCCATGACCAGAACCAGCGCCGCATAGATGCGATTGTTCAGGCCTGCGCTGGTGGTCGCCGAAATGGTGTCGAGTGCAGTCTTCATCTGCGCGATCGTCGTCGCGCTGATCTGACCGGCAGCCAGCACCAGATTGAGCTCGTCGAGCAGCGCCTGGCTGTCCGAGCCGATCGCGGTCAGCGAGGAGTAGTCTGCCTTGGCCTCACCGGCGCCATTGACGATCACCGACTGCAGGTAGTTGATATAGGCGATCATCGACGGCTCATTGGTGATCTGGAACTCAGGCGCGACGAGGCCGTTGCTCGCGATCGTCGTGCCCGGGGGTGTGTACCCGGGCCGGAACCAGTTGAAGACGCTCGGCGCGTGGCCCGGGCTCTCGCCGATACGGTTGGCGCTCGAGGCGACATTGCCGAACGGCCACAGGTTGGTGGGCGACGTGACGTTGAACGCCCGCGCCCACTGGACCAGCCGCGTGACCGGTTCGCGCAGCTTGCCGAAGCTCGAGCTCGTCACCTGGGTGTCGTCACGGGCCTCGCTGTCGGTCAGGATCGCGCGGATCACGGATTTCATATCGCCGCGCGCGCCGCTGCCGTTGTTGGCGAATACCGCCGCGACGCGGCCGACGTAGGCAGGCGAGGGATTGCTGGTTACCAGGTGCTGGATCAGCTGCTTGCTGACGAATGGCGGCACGTTGGGATGGTTGAACAGACCGTCGAGTGTCGTGGCGCGTGCGGTCGCGCCGCTCGTGCCGGCAGGAATGCTGATGCCGAGGAAGCTGGTCGCGCCGGTTTCATGCTGCGCGGCGTTGATCGCCATCGGCAGCTGCATCCGGTCCGGCGTCGTGTTGTCGGTATTGGCGAAGGTGTAGCCGGTCCACACCTGCGCGCCCTGCGAGACGTCGGTCTGTGTGTAGGTGGACACGGGATTGCCGCCGGACATTACCAGCGTGCCGTCCATATTGAGTTGATACAGGCCGATGGTGAACAGTTGCATCAGTTCGCGCGCGTAGTTCTCATCCGGTATCGACCCGGTCGCCGGATTGGCCTTGACGCTGCCGAGGAAGGTCAAGTACAGGCCCATGGCGACGCTGGTGGATACGCCCTCCATGAGATCGCGATAATTGCTGAAGGCGCTATCCCACAGCACGTCGAGGTACGCTGCCATGACGAACGGCCGCCAGCTGCTGGCGAACCCGTCGATGCTCACCACCCACTGGTCGAGCAGCGCCAATCCCACGCGCTGGCGCACGATGTCGCTGCCGCCCATGAGCTGCGACCAGATCATCGGGTCGAAGCCATTGAGCGTGTTGACATTGGTCGAGGCGGCGTAGCCGTTGGCGACCAGAAAGTCCCAGAACTTCTGCGGTCGCGCCATCGCGAACTGGGCGGTTAGCCAGGCGTCGATGCCTGAGGTGGAGACGCTCGTGACATCGGCATGGCTGTAGCCGATTGCGGACTGCGACAGGAACCGCGAGGCCTGCGTGCTGGACAATACGGGCGGCGGTGTGCCGCCGCCGGAGGAGCCGCTGCCACCACCGCAGGCTTCAAGGGCAAGCGCGCCAGTGGCCGCAAGTCCCAGTTTAGCGAGCGCTGCGCCGGCGTCCGCCTCCGCAGCCGCTGTTTCCTGGGCGACGCTTGCAGCCTGTGGCTCGCGTGCCGCAACCATCCGTTCGCTCATGATCACGTGGCGACTCCCCTCCCTTGATCCGCAAACGCGCGGTACGGTAGCCGGTTGACACGGTGGTCAAGCGGCTTGGCCGGCCCGCGGCGTCTTGAGGAGGCTAGCACTGTAATCGGACGCGCCCGTTACAACGGCGACATGTGCGCCGAGTTGATGGCAGTGACAACCCAGCCAGGTTCAACTCGACGAAAGAAAAACTTGATCCTCTGATGGATGAATTATTTAAACACTTTCCTAGCAAGAAGGGGCAGTAGAGGGCAATTGGCCCGGAACCTATGCGCTCCGTGTCTGCCCATCAGAGTTTGAACACGGTCCTGAGAAATTCACGCACACTGGCGAGCGTCGCTTGGTGGGCAGCCGCGTTGTAGCCGACATGCGGCCCCTTCTCGACGCACGCATCGGAGAGATCGTAAGGCTTCCCAGTCTTGACGTTGAGGATGCCGCCGTTTTCGCCCTCCTTGAGCGTGCAATTGCGCGTCGTCTGATTCGCGGGGAAGGCCCTGGGCACCGGGATCGCCGGGTTGTCGTAAGCGTGATGGGCATCGGCGAGCTCGGTGAGCTGGACGTCGGCACCCGCCTTCCTCAGCCGCTCCACGTAGGTCCGGCACGGACCGATGGCCACGTAGTCGTCGGCGATACCGTGGAACAGACGGATCGGCTTGCCCGTTGTCTTGTCGTCGTCACGGTACTCGACGTTGCACGGCGTGTAGAGCCCAATGTGAGCGGCAAAGCCGGCGCCTTGCGGTGCATACATCTTGCGAAACCGCTCATTCGCGGAATAGACCGAAGCAACCGCGCCTTTGGAGAAGCCCATGATCGCGATGCCCTTGGGGTCAATGCGCGGATGCTCGGCGAGGAGCGCGAGCGCCCGATAGGAGTCGACCATCATCGCAAGCGAGTTGAGCTGCGACTGGTCCGCCACTGTCGAAACGATGCCACGCCCCGAGAACGCGTCAAGGATAAAAGCGGCGACGCCGATTGCGTTGAGCTCGCGCGCCCAGGCGTCAGTCGCGCCGCTGATGCCGCCCGAGCCGTGGACTAGGATCACAGCCGGCACTTTCATGCCCGGGGGGCCAGGGATGCGTAGCTCGCCCCCGAGCGTTACCTTCCTGCCGCCCTTCTCGTCGCCGGTAAGGAACTGCCCGCCCGAGAGCGTCACCGAGTCCACGACGCGCATTTCGAGGCGCAGCGGCGCTTGTGCCAAGGCGGAGAAGGGCAGCAGCTCCGCGAGTGCGAAAGCGATAGTGCGTATCATGTCATCCTCCTCCTGTGGTCATTGCGCGAACCACATCTCGGCGAGCCGAGGTGATGGCGTCGCGACATCCGCCAGCCGTCAGATACTCGGTTCGACCTCCAAGGGTACCAGTAACACGGCGTGTATACTCTTTTGCACTTTGCGGAGGGCGATGCGCAAGGAGGTGATCGTGAGCTGGACGCGATGGCAATTCTTTGACAAGCGGCGTCTGCTTTTGCGGAGTATGGCGGCCGGATCGAGCCTCGCTGTCGCGGGCGGCTTACGAGAGGTGCTCGCGCAAGGCGTGGCGCCCGGCGTGATCACGCGTGACGCGAGCCGGCCGCAACTACCCTATGGTGTCATGAGCGGCGACGTGACCCGCGATCGCGCGACCGTGTGGAGCAAGACTGATCGGCCGTCTCGGCTGGTAGTGGAATACGCGTTCGACGAGGCTATGACAAAGCCACATCGTATCGTCGGCCCCGCAGCGATGGAAAGCACCGATTACACCGCTCGCGCTGATCTCACAGGGCTTCCGGCGGGACGGCGGGTTTTCTACCGGGCGATGTTTCAGGATTTGTCGAACACCCGTGTCTATAGCGAGCCGCTGATTGGGCGTCTTTCCACCCCGCCTGCACGCAGGAACACGATCACCTTTGCATTCTCCGGCGACGAGGCAGGGCAGGGATGGGGCATCAACGAAGAGTGGGGCGGCTACCGCGCCTACGAAGCGATGCGCAGATTCAATCCGGACTTCTTCATTCATAGTGGCGATCAGATCTATGCCGACGGTCCAATTCAGGCCGAGGCGAAGCTCGAAGACGGAACGATGTGGAAGAACATCGTCACTCCGGCCAAGTCAAAAGTTGCCGAAACCTTGGACGAATACCGCGGGAACTTCGCCTACAACCTGCTCGATGTAAACAAGCGTCGCTTCGCGGCCGAAGTTCCCTTCCTCGTGCAATGGGACGACCACGAGACGCGCAACAACTGGTATCCGGGCCAACAGATCGGCGAAGCTGAAAAGCGCTATCAGGTGCGCAGCGCATCGCTGCTGTCGGCACGCGCGAAGCAGGCTATGCTCGAATACAATCCGTTCCGCATCGATCCCGGTGATCCGGAACGAATTTATCGCACCTTCAACTATGGACCGTCGCTCGATGTGTTTATGCTCGATGAGCGCAGCTATCGTGGTCCCAACACGCCGAATCAGCAGAAGGTGCTAAGTGAGGAATCGGCGTTTCTTGGGCGGCCGCAGATGGAGTGGCTAAAAAAGCAACTCAAGCAATCGAGAGCCACCTGGAAAGCCATCGCGAGCGACATGCCGATTTCGCTTGTCGTTCCCGATCTCAATCCCGACGTGCCCAAGGGCACCTACGAAGCTTGGGCCAACGGCGACAACGGTGCGCCGTCCGGGCGCGAGCTGGAAATCGCAGAACTGCTGCGCTTCATCAAACAAAACCGGATCAAGAACGTTGTCTGGTTCACGGCCGACGTGCATTATGCACAAGCGACCTACTATGATCCCGTCCATGCGCAATTCACGGATTTCAAACCGTTTTGGGAATTCGTCGCTGGGCCGATCAATGCTGGCACGTTCGGGCCGAATGAAGTTGATAGGACCTTCGGCCCCGATATCAAGTACGTAAGCGTTCCTCCAGGCAACAAACAGAATCGCGCACCGGCGGTGGGCCAGCAGTATTTCGGCATCGCAAAGGTCGATGGCGCCACTGAGGCCATGCGCGTAACGCTGCATGATTTGACCGGAAGGGAACTATACAAAGTTGATTTGGCACCGGAAGCGTAAGCATCGCGCCAGGAGGACCGTGATGAACAAGCCAACGAGGCTGTCGCTGCCAGTTTCCGCTCTTGTAACGATCACAGCGGCACTCGTCGCAGCGTTCGCAATCCCCGTCCGCGCTGAAGGGCCGGTCGCGCGCGTGCCGGCGGTGCAGGAGAATTCCACCGATCCGGATGTCAAGGCTATGTTCGACAACGCGCGCAACCGCGGCGGTCAGGTCATCAACCTCAGTCTTATCCGGGGCAATGCGCCGAAACTCGCGAGGGCCGCCTCGGCCGTGGCCTACGCTATCCGCTTCGAAACGAAGACGCCGCGTCCGCTGGTCGAGCTTGCCATCCTGCGTACGGCCCAGCTTTGGGAGGGCGATTACGAAATCAACCAGCACCGTCCGATGATGCGCGCCTGCGGCTACACGCCCCAGCAGATCGACGCCGTCGGCAACTGGCGCGCTAGCACCCTGTTCAGCGACCGGCAACGCGCGCTCCTGGCCTACGTCGATCAGGCTGCCCGCGGCGACGTCGACGACGGGACCTTCGCCGCGCTCGAGAAATTCTTCGATACGCAAGAAATCGTGGAGATAACCATCACGGTGGACACCTACGTCGGCACGGCTCTGTTCACTCGGGCGCTGAGGATCAAGATCGAAGACGACGGAAGGCTAACTGCGATCGGCAAATGTTAAGGCTCGTTCACGTAAGGCAGACAAAAACCCCGCCGAAGCGGGGTCTGTGTCCTTGCTGAAGAGGCGGCGCTTTTTAGTTATTGAGACCTTTCCTCGCGATCTTCAGAGCTTTCTTCGCGATCGTGCTTCAATTCGAATCCGAAAAGGCGGCTTCCCGCGTTCATGTTCACCCCGTCCCTGTTGGTAAACAAACCTCCACTCTCCGCGCCGACACCCCAGTAGACCATGTTGCTGACGACCTGAGGTCCGCCCTCGATAGCGCCCGACTGCATCACGGAACCGTCGGCGAGCTTGATCTGGTTATGGAACTCGAAGAGCTTCCTTCCGGACTCGGCATCCAGGGCGACCATGGTTCCCTTGCCGTCCTGATAGCCGATGAACACGACGCCATTGCCTACGCTCAGCATGCCGAAGGCCTGCCCCTGGCCCACAGTCCCCTTGATCCCATCGTACGCAGGCCGCTGCCACAGGATCTGTCCCGTACCCGCATCCACGCCATGGACCATGCCGTCGATGGTCTGGAGTCTTCCATGATCGTTGAACACGGTGACTCCATCGGCGCTCACATCGGATGGCGGATTCACCAGCGTCCATAGCTCGACCGGGCCGCTGGCCGGGCCTTTCAGGAAGCTGGGTGGGCCGCCAATTCCGTCGGGGTCAGGAAAGACATTCGGGTAGTCGGTGATGCCGTAGATCAGATTCGGACCCGGGAACGGCAGGTCCTGATTTGCCGGAGACGGGTACTCGGACGGCAGCGCCGCATCCCGCTTCACGAAGGGACCTGTCTTCAAGCCGAGCGCCGTAAAGCCGTTGATGTCAAGGAAGGTCGTGACCGGGACGTAGGGCGTTCTCACGTTCCTGCCCATGTTCCTCGAATTGGTCGTGCCGAAGAACACCTTGCCATCGTCGGTCGCCAGCCCGAACTGCAATCCGCCGTAAACGCCGCCCGGGTCGACGTTGGTCTCCCAGATCTTTCTCCCCGTCGCAGGATCGAGTCCGAACAGCCGGCCGTCCTTGTTGCCGCCGACCACCACGTCGCCCCGGTTGCCGTTGGCGAGCTTGGCGTTGCGCACGAGCTTGGGCTGCTGGCCGAATCCCATGTCCGGCCCGATGGGGGTCTGGGTGCAATTGGCCGTTGCATTCGAGATCGGCACCGGAAAGAGCGCCGGAACCACAGTCGCCCAGCCGTAGAGGTCCGGCGCGCCACACGCGTGATTCCAGGCGTCGTACTTATGCGCGTAAAAAACCCAGTTGACGCGCCCCGTATCCATGTCAACCGCGAACATCGCATTCGCGTAGATCTTCAGCTTCTCGTTGAGGTTGTTGCAGGTCACGCCCGCGGGCAAACCCGGAACGTTCGCATTGGGATCGCCGCTTGTTCGCCTGGCCTGCTCGCAATCCTGGGCCACTTGAGGCGCCGTGGTCGTCTGGGCGGTGGCGATATAGACCTGGCGCCTGGCCGCATCGACCGTCGGGTTGTGCCCGTAGGTGGAAGTGCCAAAGGACCCCTTGGGCTGCAGCAAAGCTCTCAGTGCCGGCGTCAGCTCATGATCGGGGTCATCCCCGATGTTGGTATGCCGCTTCCAGCGAATCTGCCCTGTATCGACGTCCATGGCCACCAGGCTTCCCCGCGCGGAGCAGCACGGATAGTGCGAGGCCGGGTCGATCGGCTCGACATAGATATTCGGATAGGCCCTGGCCCAGTCTTCCTCCCAGTTTCCGACCGGCACGAAGATCAGATTGCCGTGCCCGCTGATCGATCCCGTGATCTTCGATGAAGGATGCGTCTCGGCTTTCGTTCGCCAGACGACTTGACCGGTTCGCTTATCGATCGCGAGAACGATGGCGCCATCTCCCGAAGCGCAACCCAGCGCACTCGGCGTGGCCCCTGGGGTCATCCGGCAAAGGCGGTCGACCAGTCCCATATTGCTGCCGACAATCAGCAGGTCTCCTTTGACATACGGCGTGTTGCGGGAGGCCTTGACGACAAAACCCGGCACCGAGAGATCGTTCACATAGTTCTTTCTCCAGACGAGCTTCCCGGTGAACCGGTCCAATTTGGTCAGGAAGCCGGACATGTCGTTGAAGTAGAGAAACCGACCGTCGACGGCCGGAGTGGACGAGACGCTGCCCTGGGCATTATTTGCCGTTCCCGTGTCGGG
>VBCH01000298.1:1649-3824 GCA_005884455.1 Betaproteobacteria bacterium | reverse complement strand
CTGCCGTATCACCCGGTGAACAGTTTCACGCCGATCACGCAGCTCACGACCGCCGGGTTCATGCTGGTGGTGAACCCGGCGTCGCCGGTGAAGAACCTCAAGGAGTTCATGGACTGGACCAGGAACTTCAAGGGGCCGCTCAACTACGGGTCGGCCGGCAACGGCACCGGCGGGCATCTCTCGGGCGAGCTCTTCAAGCAGATGACCGGCGTGAAGGCCGAGCACATTCCGTACAAGGGCTCGGGGCCGGCGCTGATGGACCTGCTCGCCGGGCAATACCACTTCAATTTCACCGGCATTCAGTCGGCACAAACCCTGGTGCGCTCGGGGAAGCTGCGCGGGATCGCGGTCACCACGTCCAAGCGCCTCGCGGTCCTGCCCGATCTGCCTGCCGTGGCGGAAGTGCTGCCGGGCTTCGAAGTCGTCGGCTGGTACGGCATAGCCGGACCCGCGGGGATGCCCAAGCCCATCGTCACGCGGCTGCACGACGAGTTCGTCAAAGTCCTCAACCGTCCCGACGTGCGCGAGCGCATCGTCGCCGACGGCTCGGAGCCGGCGGGCACGACGCCCGAGGACTTCCGACAATTCATGCTCGCCGACCTCGCCAAGTGGGCGAAGCTCGTCAAGGAGAGCGGGGCGAAGCTGGATTGAGTCGCGCTCAAACCGCCCCGCATCCGCAAGCCTCTCCCCAGCCTCCGTCGGCGATCAGCTGCGGCCGCGAGAACGAGCGCGCCAAGTTCTGCGCGTCCTCGAGCCCGCGCTTGTAGTACTCACCGTATTCCCGCACCGGCAGCCAGTCCTGCGCGACCGGCGGCAGCGGCGGCGCAAGGCGCGAATAGGGACCCGCGCCGTATACGACCTTGCCGCCGACCATGGTGAGGAGCGATTCGATGTCCTTGATCCGGTCCTCCGGCACCTTGAAGTAGTCGGCGGAGAGGATCGCGAGGTCGGCGAACTTCCCGGCCTCCAGCGTGCCTTTCCTGCCCTCCTCACCCGAGATCCAAGCACCGCCCGTTGTATATAGACGCAGCGCCTCGGTACGGTCGAGCAGGTTGCGGTCGCCCTGCAGCTTCGCCCCGCCGAGCGTCTTGCCGGTCACCAGCCAGTGCAGCCCGATCCAGGGGTTGTAGCTGGTCGCGCGGTTGCCGTCCGTGCCGCAGGCGAGAGGAATGCCCATCTCGCGGATGCGCGCGATCGGCGGCGCGTCGGCGGCGGCCTGCGCTCCGTATTTCTTCAGGAACGCCTCGCCGTCGAGCGACATGCGGTTCTGGATGTCGATCGATCCGCCCAGGGCCGCGACACGCTCGAGGCTCTTCGGCTGCAGCGCCTCGCAATGGTCCAGGCCCCAGCGCAGCTTCTTCAACGGAGTCTCGCGGTTCACCTGCTCGAGCACGTCGAGCACGCGGCTCGCCGACGCGTCGAACGTGGTGTGCTGGCGGAACGGCCAGCCCTGCCCGACGATGAACTTCACCACGGCTGAGAGATTTTTTTCCATGACGCCGGCGGGCGGCACCGGATAGTCCTTGGCGAAGTTGGCCACGTCGCCCGCCGCGTAGAGAATGTACTCTCCGGTTCCGATCATGCGGTAGTAGTCGTTCCCCTGGCCGAGCTTCACGAGCTTGGCCCAGGCCGTGTAGTTCTCCAGCTCCTTGCCGGGCGCCTGAGCGAACAGCGTGTAGCCGATCCGCAGCGTCATCTGCCCGTCCGCGGCGAGCTTCGCGATCGCGGCGTAGTTGTCCGGATAGTTCTGCCCGCCGCCGCCCGCGTCCACCACGCTCGTGACACCAAAGCGATTATGTTCGCGCATAAAGTGGCGCGTCGAGAGGATCTGGTCTTCCGGAGAAAGCCTCGGGATGCGCAGCCATACCGAAACCAGGCTCGCAAGGCTCGTCGTCGACATCACCAGGCCGGTGGGGTGGCCCGAAGCGTCGCGCTCGATCGCGCCGCCGAACATGTTGGGCGTGTCTTTCGTCCAGCCGAGCGCGCGGATCCCCGCCCGGTTGAGCCAGGCGCGGTCGTAGAGGTGCATGATCATGCACGGCGTATCACCCGTCGCCGCGTTGATCTCCTCGAGCGTCGGGTAGCGCTGCTCCGCGAACTGCGCCCAGGTCCAGCCGCCTATCACCTGCACCCAGTGCGGCGCGGGCGTGCGCTGCGCCTGCTCGCGCACGCGGC
>VBCH01000298.1:0-1521 GCA_005884455.1 Betaproteobacteria bacterium | reverse complement strand
GCCGCGCAGCCGCCGAGTCCGGTGAGTCCCGCGGTCGCCGCGAGCGCGTCGATCAGGAAGTCGCGCCGGCCGAAATCGACCGCATGGGGCGGCGCTCCTCCGCCGCACGACGAATGATTGCAAACGAACCCCGTGCATCGGTTCCAGAGCGCCATGTTCCCTCCCTCCGCTCGACGTCGGACATCGTTCTCTACGCCAGGTATTTGCCGAGCCACGCGAGCGTCTCGCTCCAGGCGGCCTTCGCCGCGGGGGCGTTGTAGCGCGCGCCGGTATCGTTGTGGAAAGCGTGGTCCACGTTCGGATAGACGATCTTGCGGAAGGTCTTGCCGTGCTTGCCCATCGCCGCCTCGATCGCCGGAATGTTCTGGTTGATGCGCTCGTCGAGCCCGCCGTAGATCGCGAGCACCGCCGCGCCGATTCCCGGCACGTCCGGCTCCTGCACCGGAACGCCGTAGAAGGGCACCGCGGCCCGCAGGTCCGGCACGCCGGCCGCGACGCGCCAGGTCACCGCGCCGCCGAAGCAGAACCCGGTCATTCCGACCCGGTCTCCGCGCGCCCAAGGCAGCGATCTCGCATACGCGAGCCCGCTCTTGAAATCCTGCACGTGGCGCGTGGGAGCCGCCTTGCCGAGGATCCCGGGAATCGCGTCGAACTCGTGCTTGGCCGTTCCGCCTTCGCGCGAGAGCAGGTCCACGGCGAGCCCGACGTAGCCGGCCTTTGCGACGCGCCGCGTGACGTCCTCGATGTGGCGCGTGAGCCCGCGGTTCTCGTGGCAGACGAGCACGATGGCGTGGCGTCCCGTTCCCGCCGGCCGCGCGAGGTATCCGTCGAGGCGCACGCCTTCTCCGGGAAATTCGGCGATCCCGGCTACGATCGAAGGATCGTCGGGCGCAACCAGCGGCGCCGGGCTCGCGGGGGCCTTGCCGGCCGGCGCGACCTGCGCGCGCGCCTCGAGCATCTGCGCCGCGAGCGCGGCGCCGCCGATGCCGGCGATCGCCTTCAACGCCTCGCGGCGCGTGAGGCGCCCTTCCTCGTAGTCCTCGACGGCTTCCTCCACCAGATAGCGCTGCAGCTCGTTCATGTTCATCTCTCCTTGTAGATCATTGCGCCGCTAGCCACGCTTTCGCCTCGGCGACAAGCTTCTCGAGCGCCTCGCCGCGCGCGGTCGGAAGGTTCGGGTTCACGCGGGCGCCGTTCTTAGTCTGCAGATAGGCGAGATGCCGGTAGCCTTCCGGAAAGCGCGCAAGAAGCTCCGCGTCGAGCGAGATCCTGGCGTTCGGATCGACCGGGTCGATGCGGTCCTTCTCGTAGATCACCGAGCGCCTCGAGATCCGCCACACGCCCTCGCGCTTCTCCACCCGGTCGAAGAAGCGGCCGCTGCACACCGCGTCGACTTCGACGCCGTCGAGCCGCGAGCGCGCGTTGATCGACATGCGGGTCTGCGCGATCGCTCGGGCGCCCCTGATTTCCGCCGCGGTGCCGCCCAGGAAATGCTGCGAGCGCGATCCCTTGTCCCACGAA
>VBCH01000200.1 GCA_005884455.1 Betaproteobacteria bacterium | reverse complement strand
AAGTGGGAGCAGGGAGAGAAATACATCGTCGCTCCGCGCGAGGCGCAGGCGCTCGCAGCCGGAGACGTTCGCGAGGATGTTGCCGTGCGTGAGCATCACCCCCTTCGGCCTGCCTGCCGTCCCCGAGGTGTAGCAAATCGTGGCAAGAGCGCCGTCTTCGAGGGGCGTTGCTTCGAACGCGGCCGCCTGCCTCGGGAGCGCCGCCTCGACCGCGTCATGGCCGCTCCCCGGATCGGCGGCGAGGCACAGCACGCGCGGCAGCGACGCGGCCACGCCCTGCAGCGCGTCGGCCATGCGGCTGCTCTCCGCCACGAGCAGGCGCGCGCCGCTGTTCTCCAGGCACCAGGCGACGTTTTCCGGGTTGTCGTCGGCGTAGAGCGGCACGACGACGATACCGAGCCCAAGCGCACCCTGGTCGGCCGCGACCCAGTGGATGCCGTTTTTCAGGCACAACGCGACGCGGTCGCCCGGCGCGAGGCCCTCGGCGCGCAGAAACGCCTGCCAGCGCGCCGCGTACGCGGCGATTTCGCGCGCGGAGACGTCCCGCCAGCCGCCCTCGAGGAACTGGCGGTAGAGAATTCGCTCGGGCGTGGCGAGCTGTGCGTTGAGAAGACCTGCGATGTTGGCCATGTCAAGGCTGTGCTAGGCTCCGGTCCCTTCGGTGAAGCCTCTCGAGCCCATCATGCTGAATCCGCCGTGAGCGTGCAAGCCTTCTTCGCCTCCTGTCCGAGAGGCCTCGAATCGCTTCTCGCCGAAGAGCTCGGCCGGTTCGGGGCCAAGAAAACCGAACTCGTTGCGGGCGGCGTCGCATTCGATGGCGAGATCCTCGCCTGCTACCGCGCCAACCTCGAGTCGCGGCTCGCCACGCGCGTCCTGATGCGGCTTGCCCGCTCGCCGTACCGCAAAGAGGAAGACGTATACGAGGCTGCTCTCGCAGTGAAGTGGCCCGAATGGTTCAGCGAGAAGCAAAGCATTCGAGTCGACGTCAACGCCATACGCTCTCCGCTCAAGAGCCTCGAATTCGCGACTTTGCGAATCAAGGACGCGGTGTGCGACCGGTTTCGCGCGGACCGCGGGCGGCGGCCCGACGTCGACACTCGCTCCCCCGAGGTGCGCATCCAGGCTTTCCTCGACAAGGCGGAGGTCACCCTTTACCTGGACACCTCCGGCGAACCGCTCAACAAGCGCGGCTACCGCAGGAACGCGGGCGAAGCCCCGCTCAAGGAGAACCTTGCCGCCGGCATCGTCCGGCTCACGGGCTGGAACCCGGGCGAGCCCCTTCTCGACCCCATGTGCGGGAGCGGGACGCTCGTCGTCGAGGCGGCGATGATGGCCCTCGCGATCCCTCCGGGGCACGCGCGCCCATTCGGCTTCGAGCGCCTCGCCGGATTCGATCTCAGGCGGTGGAACGAGGTGCGCGACGCAGCGCTCGCCCGCCGCAGGCCCAAGCAGCGTCTCCCGATCTTCGCCCGCGACCGCTACGGCGAGGAGCTCAAGAAAGCCCGCCTCAACCTCGAGGCGGCGGGACTCGCCGGTTGCGTCGACCTCAAGCAGGCCGACGTTCTCGATACCAGCGCCCCGGAGCGCGCGGGAGTGCTCCTCGCCAACCCGCCCTACGGCACCCGGATCGGCGACGAAGCGGCGCTCGCGGAGTTCTACCCGAAGCTGGGCGATACGCTGAAGAAATACTACGCGGGCTGGCGTTGCTACCTCTTCTCGGGGGATGCGCGACTTCCGAAGCTGATCAGACTGACCGCGTCCAAGCGCACCCCGCTTTACAACGGCCCGCTGGAGTGCCGGCTCTACGAGTATCTAGTCGTCTCCGGGTCGAACCGCAAGAAGTCCGCTCCATCGCGCACGAGCGGACCGGGCACTTAGCGCATCTGGCTGCGCGCGCTCGATACCGCCAGAAAAATCTCGCGCAGGAACACCAGCAGGGACAGAATGAAAGCGAGCATCGCGGCGATGAACAGCAGCCCGATGAACTTCGACAGATCGACGTCGATGAACGCGTCGACGAAGGCGACCGCAATCAACAGTCCGACGAAAAGCGCGCAAATCACCGAGAGCACGATCGAGCCATAGACCAGGCGCACGCGCCGGCTGAGGAGATCGAGTTCCTGGCGCGCCGCTTTCTGTCCCTCAGGCTGCAGCTGGCGCAGCCGTTCCTCGAGCGCGCGGCTGCGGTCCACGGCGCGGCCCAGACGATTGGAGAGCACGCCGATGATCGTCCCCACCGCGGTGAGCAGAAACACCGGCGCCACGGCCAGCTGGATGAGCCGCGTGACGTCGATGACGTTTTCGGGATTCACCATGGGAGCCCTTCCTGACTGCCGCCGCGCTTCACACCATCGCTTTGCGCAACTGGTGCTTGAAATGGTGGATGTGGTTGAGCGCGACCTTCAGCTTGCCGCGATCCTTTGCGGCGAGCGCTTCGTCGCGCTTTTTCTGCCACTCGCCGATCTTGGTTTTGATCGCGGTCTTGTCGATGCCCTTGACTTCGTGGTGCACGTGCATGTCGATGTTGAGCGCCTTGCAGAGCGCAGCGAGCAGATGGTCCTTGTTCAGCTGCGTGTAACCTTTCACCGCCTCGTGCTCGATTCCGGCCGCGATCTCGCGCAGCTCGGCGAGAGGCTTGCTCTTCAACTCAGGAAAAGTGTGGGCCATGCGTCCTCCGGGGTGATTGTCTCGGATGATACTGTAGAGCGTCCGCGGCAGCTACCGCGGCTAGCTGTTCGCGTTCCCTACGCGTCTTCCGACGATGATGAGATCGCGTTCGACCCCGTCCAACAAAGCGACCTTCGGGAGCTCCCCCCACCGCTGGAATCCGAATCGCCGGAACAACGCAAGGCTCGGTTCGTTGTGGCCGAATATGAACCCCAACAGCGTGTCGACCCCGAACGTCGGCGCGTGAGCCAGCGCCTGGGTCAGCAGATAGGAGCCGAGCCCCCGCTTTCGGAACGCCTCGTGGACGTAGACGCTCAGCTCGGCGGTCTTGGCGTATGCCGGGCGCCCGTAGAACGTCGAAAAGCTGAGCCAGGCCGCGACGCGACTCGCGTCCTCGACCACCCAAAGAGGCCTGCGATTCGGCGCGTGTTCCTCGAACCAGTGCACCCGGCTCTCGACCGAAGCGGGCTCGGTATCGGCCGTCACGATGCGCGACGCAATCGTGGAGTTGTAGATCTCCACGATCTGCGGCAGGTCGCTTCGAATTGCGCCCCTGTGCTCAGGCATCTGCCTAACGTCTCGGTGAGCTGCTCGCCGGAGACTTGCGCTTGTGAGAGATGCCGGCGGCAGGGCTCTTCGACTCTGGGTCTGGCAGGGCGGTCCATGGACCCAGGGCGCCCAGTGCTGCCTCTTCGCTCATGGTCTCTGCGCGCTCTCTCACTTCAACCGGAACCCATTTTGGAAACGGGACCTCCCTGTTCACATGGCGTCCCGAGGCGGTGTGCTCTTCCCGCACCTGCGCGAGATGATTTTTCGGGAAGCGCGCGGCCACGCGGACAAGGGCGGGCCAGAGTCGGCGATGAACCAAGGTTACCTTTGCTCCGACCAGGCGGCATACGAGAACATCGCCTGATTCGACCACTGCCTGAACGACGGCGAAGATTCCGTGAGCCTCCGGATGGCTCCACCAGCTGCCTGCAATCGGTTCGCCCGCTACCGCCTCGGTCAGCCGTGGCACCGGACCTTTGCCCGATACGAGCACGACCCCGTGCTTTTGCACGAACGACTTGGCCTGATCGATAGTCATCACGCCCGTGTTCGCGCTGCCCGGGCGCTGCCTAGGGTTCGCGTTGAGCGAAAGTCACAGGCAATTCCCAAGGGCACACCCGACGAACAACTCTCCCGCGGCAAACGCCAGCATCGAATAGGGGACCGACAGAACTGCCACCGCGGCTTTTAGCCATGGACGAATGGAAGTCAGCGAAAGCAGTGCGAGCGCCAAGATCCACGGAACGAACTCCGCGACAT
Organism: Betaproteobacteria bacterium; assembly: GCA_005884455.1. Classification (GTDB taxonomy): domain Bacteria; phylum Pseudomonadota; class Gammaproteobacteria; order Burkholderiales; family SG8-39; genus VBDM01. Next base: position 4,219 of record VBCH01000200.1, on the reverse strand, counting down.
CGAACGCCGCCCACGAGAACACCTCATCGGGACGGTCCGGCCATGCGAGCCCGTATAAGGCAGCAACCGAGATCACGCAGGCGACGGGCAATGTCAGAAAGAGAGCCAGAATCGCAAGCCAGGTACGTCCTACGTGCTGCACGTGACCTCCCTAATCGGCAACCGCTTGACCATGAATGCCGACCCCGAGGGGCATAAGGTCGAGAACTCTTGCGTCCGCTGGATCGCGGCCGGCGCGCCTTCGCGCAGCGCGCGGGCATAACTCAAGCGTTCGAAAAAGCGCTGTGCCGTGGTGGTAAGGAGGTAGATCTCCCTGACCCCTTGCGACTGCGCGAATAGTTCAGCATGTGCCACAAGCGCAGCACCGCAGCCTCGACCGCGACACTTCGAACTGACCGCCAGGGAGCGAAGCAAGGCTACGGATTCGTACAGCTCCAGTCCTACGATCCCGTCGGGAGCGCCCGTTGAGCCGCACCCGAAGAAGTGCTCCAAATGCGCGGGGGTCAAGTCGGAGCAAGGCAATCCCGCTTCCCCCAGAATACGCGTCACCGCCGACGCCGGTGGATGCGGAAACACGTTCATCATTGCCCGCTGACGTATGAAGTCTGAAATCAGCGCGCTTTGCGCGCGCCCGGTCCGGACTACGAGTTAGGCTTGGGTAAGGCCGAAATCAATCGTGGTAAACCAGACCCGCGGCAACACCCGCCGCGATGAATTCCACCAGAGTTCCCAGGAACCACCAGAACGAGAGCGCGAGCGGAATCGGCAGAATCACGTACCAGCCGAAGCTGTGCATCACGGACAGCATCACTCCCATATACAGGCCGTAGCGAAATCCCTGCCCCAGGCCCGGCTTGCCTTTCTCGTAGCCCTTCACGTAGATCAGCGAGAAGAATGGCGCGAATACCAGCAACCCCACCCAGAAGATCCACATCATTTTCTGCATCTCGGCTTCCGGCCGCCACACGGAGGCCGTCTGCCGGTACAAGTCCGACAGGAGCACGCCGTGGATGAGAAATTCCAGCGCCGCCATCACGACGAAGACCGCCACGCTCGCCAGCAACCACCGTTTCGTATTCATCGGTTCCTCCGCATATCCGGCGTCCGCGTCAGACGATATTGAGGTGCTCGATTCCCGCCGTGATGTCCCGATTCTTCGCTTCCTTGGAGTGCAGCTTGATCTGCAGGCGCAGGTCGTTCACGCTGTCGGCGTTCCGGAGTGCGTCCTCGTAGCTGATCTTGCCCGCCTCGAACAGGTCGAACAGAGACTGATCGAAGGTCTGCATGCCGAGCTCGCGCGACTTCTTCATGATTTCCTTGATCTCGTGCACCTCGCCCTTGAAGATCAGGTCGGAAATGAGCGGGGAGTTGAGCATGATCTCGACCGCGGCGCAGCGGCCCTTGCCTTCCTTCAAGGGGATGAGACGCTGCGAAATGAACCCCCGCAGATTCAGCGACAGGTCCATCAGCAGCTGTTGGCGCCGCTCCTCGGGGAAGAAGTTGATGACCCGGTCCAGGGCCTGGTTGGCACTGTTCGCGTGCAGCGTCGCGAGGCAGAGGTGGCCGGTCTCGGCGAAGGCGACCGCGTGATCCATGGTCTCACGGTCGCGGACCTCGCCGATCAGGATGACGTCCGGCGCCTGGCGCAGGGTGTTCTTGAGCGCAGTTAGCCAGTTCACGGTGTCAACGCCGACTTCGCGCTGCGTGATGAGGCAGCCCTTGTGCGGGTGGGTGAACTCGATCGGGTCCTCGATGGTGATGATGTGGCCGTGGGAGTTCTCGTTGCGGTAGCCGACCATCGCGGCGAGCGTGGTCGACTTGCCCGAACCCGTGGCCCCTACCATGATCACGAGGCCGCGCTTGGTCATGACCACGTCCTTCAATACGTTCGGGAGGCCGAGATCCTCGATCCTGGGTATGGCGGTGGTGATCACCCGCAGCACGATACCGACGTTCGCCTGCTGGACGAAGGCATTGACGCGAAACCGCCCGATGCCTGCGGGGTTGATCGCGAAGTTGCACTCCTTGGTCGATTCGAACTCGGCGGCCTGCCTGTCGTTCATGATCGCGCGGGCGAGATCCACGGTGTGCGCGGGTGTGAGCGGCTGGTTCGAGACGGGCGTCATCTTGCCGTCGATCTTGATCGCCGGGGGAAAGCCCACGGTAATGAAGAGGTCGGAGGCTCTCCTCGACACCATCAGCCGCAGCAGGTCGTACATGAATTTCATTGCCTGTTCGCGTTCCATATTCGCCTTTCTGGATCCTCAAGTTCCGAAATCAGCCGGGAAAGTCGTGGCCTCGGCCGGGCTCGTCCGGGGAGCCCTTGACTTCGGTTAGCCTAAGTTAGCCTACGCCGCAATGTCCAGGCTGATTCGCGTCAGCCCGGGAAATTGTCCTTGTTGGCGGCCTTGCCGCGCGCCTCGGCCGATGAGATGACGTTGCGCCTCACCAGTTCCTGCAGGTTCTGGTCGAGGGTCTGCATGCCGAATTGCTGCCCCGTCTGGATGGCGGAGTACATCTGCGCGATCTTGTTCTCGCGGATGAGGTTGCGGATCGCGGGCGTACCGATCATGATCTCGTGCGCGGCGACCCGCCCTCCCCCGTCCTTGGTCTTGCACAGCGTCTGGGCGATGACCGCGCGAATCGACTCGGAGATCATCGCGCGGATCATCTCCTTCTCGGCCGCCGGAAACACGTCGACGATGCGGTCGATGGTTTTCGCCGCGGAACTCGTATGCAGCGTGCCGAACACGAGGTGTCCGGTCTCGGCGCCGGTCAGCGCGAGGCGGATGGTCTCGAGATCGCGCATCTCACCCACCAGGATCACGTCCGGGTCCTCGCGCAGCGCGCTGCGCAGGGCGTTGGCGAACGACAGCGTGTGCGGTCCGACCTCGCGCTGGTTGATCAGGCATTTTTTCGACTCGTGCACGAACTCGATCGGGTCTTCGATCGTGAGGATGTGGCCCTGCTCGTTGTCGTTGATCTGGTTGACCATGGCGGCGAGCGTCGTGGACTTGCCCGAGCCTGTGGGACCGGTCACGAGGACGATGCCGCGCGGCTGATCGACGATCTCGGTGAAGATCTTGGGTGTCCTCAGCTCCTCGAGCGACAGGATCTTCGAGGGGATCGTGCGCATCACCGCCGCTGCCCCCCGGTTCTGCACGAAGGCGTTCACGCGAAAGCGCGCGAGGCCCGGTATCGCGAAGGAGAAATCGCACTCGAGGTTCTCCTCGTAGTGCTTCCTCTGCCCGTCGTTCATGATGTCGTAGATCATCCCGTGCACGTCCTTGTGCTCCATCGCCGGCAGGTTGATGCGGCGGATGTCGCCGTGCACGCGGATCATGGGCGGCAGACCCGAGGACAGATGCAGGTCGGAAGCCTTGTTCTTGACGACGAAGGCTAGGAGTTCCGAGATATCCACTATAATCCCCTTCAACGTGAGGCCCGAACGGAATCCGGAGCAAGGGCCTAAGCAGATGAAAGAGCGAGAGTTTTCAGGTCCGCCGCGCTCGCATCGCCGCGCTGATTATGTCCTCAATACCCTTGAACTTGCAAGCCGTGAGGCAGCGCATCGAATCCGCGACCCGGGCGGCGGGCAGGCCTCCCCAATCGGTGCGATTGGTCGCGGTGAGCAAGACGTTTCCGCCGGAGGCGGTGCGCGAGGCGGCGCAGGCGGGATTGCGCGATTTCGGCGAGAACTACGTGCAGGAGGGCGTCGAAAAGATCCGCGAGCTCTCTTCGCTCGGGCTCACCTGGCATTACATCGGCCCGATCCAGAGCAACAAGACGCGCGCGATCGCGGAGCATTTCGACTGGGTCCACTCGATCGACCGTGCGAAAATCGCCGCGCGGCTCGCACAAGCGCGCGCCCCGGGGCGAACCGAGCTGCAGGTCTGCATCCAGGTCAACGTTTCGGGCGAGGCGACCAAGAGCGGCGTCGCGCCTTCGGAAGCGGCGCACCTGGCGAAGCAGGTGGGGGCGTTGCCGCGCCTCAAGCTGCGCGGGCTCATGACGGTGCCCGAGCCGACGCCCGATGAAGCCCTGCAGCGCCGGCGCTTCGCGCAACTGCGCGAGCTGCGCGACCGGCTGAACCGCGACGGCTTTGCGATGGATACGCTCTCGATGGGCATGTCGGCGGACCTCGAGGCGGCGATCGCCGAAGGCGCGACTCTGGTACGGGTGGGTACGGCGATTTTTGGAGAAAGGCAAGACTGAGTCT
>VBCH01000232.1 GCA_005884455.1 Betaproteobacteria bacterium | reverse complement strand
AGGACCTTGACCGAGGAAGCCCGCCAGACGTTCACCTTGACGCCGTAGCGCTTGTCGAAATCGGCGGTCAGCACCGCCATGTCCTTTTCCGGGATCGAGGTGTAGAGAGTGAGCGCGCCTTCCTTCTTCGCCCCTGCGACGAGCCGCTGGATGCGCTCGGGCCGGCCGTCCAGGGCGAGCTCGGAAAAGGACTGGCCTTGAGCCTTCGCGCAGCAGGCGAGCGCGAAGGCAAGCGCAAAGAGCAACGGCTTCATGGCCGGTTCATTGTAACGTTATAGTAACGGCCTGGCCGCCGCGGAAGAGGGGAGAGGAAAATGAACAGTGCAGCCGGCGAGCGCCGCGAAATCGAGTACGCCGTTCACGGCGGCGTATCGCTGAAGGGGCAGCTGTATGCGCCGAAGGGGCCCGGGAAGTTTCCCCTCGTGATCGCGGTCCACGGCGGAGGGTGGCGCCTCGCCAATCTCGACAACTACGGCATTCTCGGTCCCTGGCTCGCCGAGCGCGGCTACGCCGTGCTCGCAGTGACGCATCGTTTGTCCAAGCCCGGGGAGAAAGCGTTTCCGGAGGCGGTGCAGGACGTGCGCGCCGCGGTGCAGTTCGCGAAGGGAAAGGCGGCGGAGCTCAAGATCGACGCGGAGCGCATCGCGCTCATGGGCGATTCCTCGGGCGGGCACCTCGCCGCGCTCGTCGCGCTCGCCGGAGAGCACGCGCTGTTTCGCGAAGGCAACGCCGCCGATGCGCACGGCCGCGTGTCGACGGCGGTGAAAGTCTGCGTGCCGGTCTACGCGGTCCTCGATCTCGCGCGCCAGTGGCGCCACGACCAGATCTCGCGGCCGCGCGATCAGATCGTCGAGAAGTTTCTCGGCGCGAGCCTCATCGACGACCGGCGCATCTACTTCGACGCTTCGCCGCTTTCCTACGTCTCGGCCCGGAACAACGGCACCGCTTTTTTCCTCGCATGGGGCACCGCGGACGACGTCGTCGATCCGGCGACTCAGAGCGAGGCGTTCCTCGAGGCGCTGAAGCAGGCCGGGCATTACGTGCGCTCGACCGTGGTCGCCGGAGCGCCGCACTTCTGGATCGGCGATCCGATCGACGAGCCGGGAAGCCACTCCGGGTTTTTCGCCCAGCGGCTGCTGCGTTTCCTGCAGGCGCGGCTGTGATGCGCGTCCGCGCGGCACTGCTTTTCCTCGCGCTCGGCTTCGCGCTTTCCTGCGCGGCGCAAACCTACCCCTCACGCGCGATCAGGATCGTGGTGGCGTTTCCGGCGGGCGGCGGCTCGGACCTCGCCGCGCGCGTGGTCGCGCAGAAGCTCTCGGAAAGCCTCGGCCAGCCGGTCGTCGTCGAAAACCGCGTCGGCGCGAACGGCAGCGTCGGGGCGGAGGCTGTCGCGCGCTCGGCCCCCGACGGCTACACCCTGGTGATGGGCAGCAACGCCAACATCACCACCAATCCGCACTTGATGGCGCTGTCCTACGATCCGATGAAGGACCTCGCGCCGGTGGCGATGCTGACGGTGAATCCCTTGCTGCTCTTCGTGAATCCGGCGGTCGTGCCGGTCGCCTCGTTCCGGGAATTCCTCGACTACGTCAGGGCTCGGGACGGCAAAGTGGACTACGCGTCGGCGGGAAACGGTTCGCCCGCGCACCTCTCCGGCGAGTTGCTGAAGCTCACCGCGGGAATCAAAATGGTGCACGTGCCCTACAAGGGCGGCCCGCCGGGCGTGAACGACGTGCTCGGCGGGCGCGTCGGCGTGATGCTCGCGGCGGCTCCGACGGTGCTGCCGCACATCCGCTCTGGCAAGCTGCGCGGCATCGCCATGACCGGCGCGCAGCGCTCGGCCTTCGCGCCGGAGATTCCCACCATCGCCGAGTCCGGCTTTCCGGGTTTCGACGTGGTAATCTGGAACGCGCTTTTCGCACCCGCGGCGACCCCGGGCGTGGTGCTCGCCAAGCTGCACGGAGAGATCGACCGCATCCTCTTGCAGCCCGAGCTGAAGGAGTTGCTGCTCAATCAGGGCGCGGAAGTGCAACCCATGAGCGACGCGGCGTTTCGCGAGCTGCTGAAGACCGAATACGAGCGCTGGGGCAAGGTCATCCGCGAAGCGAAGATCAAGGTGGACTGAAAACATGGACTCTGCAGAGGGCCCGGTAACCGAAAAAATCGCGGGCGCAAACGTCGAGATCCTCAGGCGGGGGAAGGGACGTCCGGTCCTCTTTCTCCATCCGCACATCGGCATTCACGGCTCGGAGCGTTTCATCGAGCTGCTCGCGCGCGAGGCGCAGGTGATCGCCCCCTCGCATCCCGGATTCGGGCACTCGGAGCTGCCCAAGGGCATGTCGAGCGTCGATGACATGTCGTATTTCTACCTCGACCTGATCGAGGAGCTCGGCTTGCGCGACCTCGTCGTCGTCGGCGCTTCCTTCGGAGGCTGGATCGCCGCGGAGATCGCGAGCAAGACCTGCGAGCGCCTATCCCGCCTCGTGCTCCTCGGCGCCGTGGGCGCAAAATTCGGCGAGCGCGACAAGAGCGACCTCCTGGACATCTTTGCCACACCGCGCAGCCGCTGGGAGGAGCTGTCGTTCCGCGATCCCGCGGTATGGCTGCGCGACTACGAGTCGCTGCCGGAGGAGGAGCTGACGGCGATGGCGCGCAACCGCGAGGCGACCGCGCTCTTCGCGTGGAATCCGTACATGTACAACCCGAAGCTGAAGGCGCGGCTGCACCGCATCCGGGTTCCGGCGCTCTTCCTGTGGGGCGCGCACGACGGCTTCGCGCCGCTCTCCTACGGCAGGAGCTTCTGCGCGGCCGTTCCCGGAGCGAAATTCGAGGAGATCGCCGAAGCGGGCCATTTCCCGCACATGGAGCAGCCCGAGGCCGTGGCGCGGCACGTGATCGGGTTTGCGAGCGACAGGCCGCGCCGACGCGGAGACACGAGGTGAGACCATGAGGATCTACCACTTTTCCGAACAACCCTGTCCCGACGCCTGGGCGCCGGAGCACAAGTCGCTGCGCGTGATCCTGCCCAGCCGCAACTGCGATCCGCGCGTGATGGCCGAGAATTATCACCACCGCCTCGACGAATGGATGCTCGCGGACGAGCTCGGCCTCGACATCATGATCAACGAGCACCACGCGACCGCCACCTGCTGCTGCCCCGTGGCCGCGGTGCCGCTCGCGATCCTCGCGCGGCAGACGCAGCGCGCGCGCCTCCTCACGCTCGGCTACCCGATCGCGAACCGCCTCGACCCGGTGCGCGTCGCCGAGGAGTTCGCGATGATCGACGTGATCTCGCGCGGGCGGCTGGAGATGGGCCTGGTGCGCGGCGTGCCCTACGAGGTGCCGCTCTCGGTGCGCTCCGCAGTCGGCCAGATGGACCGCTTCTGGGAGGCGCACGATCTGATCATCAAGGCGATGACCTCGATCGACGGGCCGTTCGACTGGCAGGGCGAGCACTTCCAGTACCGCAACGTCAACGTCTGGCCGCGCGTGTACCAGCAGCCGCACCCGCCGGTGTGGATTACCGGCAGGAGCCCGCAGAACATCCGCGAGATCGCCGAGCGCGGCTACGTGCTCGGGACCTTCCTCTCGGGCTTCCAGACAAAGGACCTGTTCGACCACTACCGCAAGGCCTGCGCCGACCTCGGCCGGCCTGCGCCGGCGCCGGACCGCTTCTCCTACCTCGGCATCGTCGCGATCGCGCAGGATCGCAAAGAGGCGATGCGCCGCGCGGAAGTCATGGTCGGCTACCTGCGCTCCTCGGGCCGCGTCGCCGAGCCCTTCGCCACGCCGCCCGGATATTTTTCGGTGAAGGACGCGGCGCGCATGATCAAGGCGCGCGGAAAACGGGGTACGACCACGCGCGAGGGCAAATTCGTCGACACGCACCACGGCGCGATCGAGGACCTCGTCAAGGCGGGAATCATGTTCGTCGGCACGCCCGACGACGTATACGGCCAGCTCGCGGAATTCGTCGACAACGTCGGCGGCCTCGGCCATTTCCTCATGATGGGCCACGCGGGACACATGACGCACGCGGAAGCGGTCGACCAGATCACCCTGGTCGCAAAAGAAGTCCTGCCGCGACTGCAAAAGCCGCGCGCCGCGTCGAAACAGGCGGCATGATTTTTTCCCCTCCTTTCAAAGGAGGGGTGGCGTGCAGCGCCGGGGTGGTGCTGTTGTCTTCCCCTCCTCATCGAGGAGGGGTGGCGCGCAGCGCCGGGGTGGTGCTGTTGTCTTCCCCTCCTCATCGAGGAGGGGTGGCGCGCAGCGCCGGGGTGGTGACACTCGCCGCTGCCGGACTGCTTCTCTCGCTCTCCGCCCTCGCTCAATACCCTTCGAAGGCGATCCGGTTCGTCGTGACGTTCCCGCCGGGCGGAATCACGGATTTCACGGCGCGGGCGCTCGCGCCTCGCCTGGGCGAAGCGCTCGGGCAACCGGTCATCGTCGAGAACCGCACCGGCTCCGGCGGCAACATCGGCACCGACTTCGTCGCGAAGAGCGCGCCCGACGGCCACACGCTCCTCGTCGCGGCGCCACCCAACGCGATCAACGTGTCGCTGTACAGGATGCTGCCCTTCGACACGAAAAAGGACCTCGCGCCGGTCGCGCTCGTGGGCAGCGGCGCGAACGTGCTCGTGGTCTCTGCGAAGACGCCCGTCAACAGTGTGCGCGAACTGGTCGAGCACGCACGCCGCAACCCGGGCAAGCTCAACTTCGCCTCGAACGGCAACGGCACGAGCATCCATCTCTCGGGCGAGCTGCTCAAGTACTACGGGAAGTTCGACGCGGTGCACGTTCCCTTCCGCGGGGCGCCCGCGGCGATGGCAGCGCTCCTCGCAGGTGACGTGGATTTCATGTTCGACGCGCTGTCGATCTCGGCGCCGCAGATCAAGGCGGGCAAGATCCGCCTGCTCGCGGTCACCTCGCGCGAGCGCAGCCCGATGTTTCCCGATGCACCGACCCTGGTCGAGTCGGGCTTTCCCGAGTTCGAGGTGAGCGGCTGGACCGGCGTCATGGCGACCGGCGGCACGCCTGCCGCCGTGATCGCGCGGCTCGAGGCCGAGCTGCGCAGGATCCTATCCGACCGCGAGCTGATCGCCGCGTTCGAGAAGCCCGGCATGACCGTGAGCTTCGCCGGCGCGCGCGAGTTCGGCGAGTTTCTCGACGCGGAAATCCGGCGCTGGGCGGTGGCGGTGAAGCATTCCGGCGCGCAGGCCGATTGAGCCGGCGCGACGGTGTAGCGGAGGATTTGTACTGGCAGTGTCCACACCAATTTCTGGAAACGACCCGAAGCGGACAACTCATTCAGACCTAGGGCAAGGCCGACAGCGCGTTCGTCTGCACCGTGGCGGAGCGCTCGCCGCCAAGACCCCCAAAGCTGCGACGCACGCTCTACTGGCGCTCGCGCATATCCGAGGTCAGGGAACGACGCTGCGCATCGAGGCGGGATGGCCCGGGAGCTTGAAACGCTTGCCGGTGTCGCTGACGACCGTCCCATCCACCCTGAGAATCGAGATGTCGTCGTCCATGTAGTTGCCGACATAAAGATACTTGCCGTCCGGGCTGAAGACCGCGCCTTCGGGTAGGCCGCGCACCTCCACCTCGCCCACCTTGGTGATCTTCTTGCCGTCGATCTTCAGCACCGCCACCGAGCCGTTGCGGTTGTAGAAGAACGCCGACTTGGACGCATTGCTGCCGCGAAGGAGTATCGCAACCGCGATCTCACCCGTCGGGCTGAGGGCGAATCCCTCCGGCCCGTCACCCACCACGACCTGGTCGATCACGCGCGGCGGCGTTGCCTCCAGGTCGATGACACTGACCGTGTCCACATTCCCGTCCGCCGAACCAGAAGCGCCGTTGTTCGCCGTCAGCGCGAGCTTGCCATTGGGCGTGATGCCCAGGTTGTAGGGGAAAAGGCCGACCAGCATGTCATATTTCGAATAAGTGACCTTCTCGCCGTCGACCACCAGCACCGCGGCCTTGTTGTTGACGTTCTTGGAAGCCACGGCCCGCTTGCCGTCCGGCGTGAAGGCCACGGCGGAAACCTGTTCGCCCATCGCCACGGTATCGACCACCTTGACCTCTTTCCCGCGGATGGAGAGAACAGTGATGGAGTTGTCTGCCCGGTTGGCGACGAGCGCCAAGTTGCCCGCGCGGTTGATCGCCATGCCGGAGGGCTGCTTGCCGCCCTTGACGGTGGCGATCAGCATCGGCGGATTCGACTTGAGGTCGATCACGAAAATGTCGTTTCCGGGGACGCCTTTCCACGCGCTGCCGTCCTGGACCCAGTCCATCGAGTTGGCCACTAGAGCCAGGCTCTCGTCGGGCGTGATGGCCAAGTTCACCGGCGGACCGAACACCGAGTTCATCAGCGGCAGGCTGGCAACGAGCCTCGGGTTCAAGCGGTCGCTGATGTCCAGTACCGCGACCGCGTCTTTGCCGGGTGGGGAGAAGAGGGGTTTGCCGTCGGCGTCCCAGAATACCTTGTTGTCGATGCCGACGATCACGTGCTGCGCCAAGACTGGGGCACCCCACACTCCCAGGCACAAGGCCACCGCGATGCCCAACACGCGTGCAAACCGCAGGGTGAATTCGTTCATGGCATCCTCCTCCAGAATTGCAGCCTATCATGAGCGTAATGCAAAAAGAATCCTTCCGGTGACCCCTTAGAGTCCGCATCAAATAGCGGCGGTGGAATGGAACTTCCTGCAGCCTCCCAAGCTGCCAGTGAAGGTTCGACCCCGCCGGGCGAGTGTCTGCTACTGGCCCATAACGATCGCACGGGCGGCGATGTGGTTTCCACGGGACAGATCGCGTACACGCAGTTTTCCATGTTGAGGGAGCCACAGTCTGCTCATGTTAAAACGGTCGCTGTCCGTCCCTAAGCCGACATTCGCGTCAATCGCAATTCAAGCGTTTTTCTGCGAAGCTCAGCCGCCGTCTTGCCGCAGCGAAGCGAACGCCAAGACGGTCGGCTGGAGCGCCTTGTTGGGCGCCCGGGATAGTGGAGCTTGAAGAACCCGATATGCTATTCCGCTACGCTGGCGCCCGAGCCACCCATTTCCTTCGGGACGTCCCTCATCTTCGGCAACCCGTCCTTGATGCGCAGCTTCGTCTCCTGATAGTGGACATGGACGCCGGCGTGGTACGGGAAGTCCGGAATGACCGCTGCATACACGTCGGTGAGTCCCATGCCGGGATGCTCAGTGAAGATGTGGCCTCCACACGTTTTGCACCATTTGCGATAACTGCGCGGCGTCTTGTTGTAAGTGCCGATGTTGTCTGCTCCTCGCGTGATCCGCACCGCTTCGGGTTTCCACAAAGTGAAAGCGTTGACAGGCCCCGCCGACCAGCTTCGACACGACTCACAATGGCAATAACCCATTCCGGCCGGCTCACCGCTGACCGTGAACTGAACCGCGCCGCAAAAGCACCCGCCTTTGTAAGCTTTTCCGTTGCTCATGATGCACCTCCCTAGTGGTTTACATGACGACAAGGTCCGGAGCACAGGTTTTAGCCAGGATCAACTCCGGCGCGAAATCTCCTAGATGCTTGGATGCCGAATTGGTTGACAAATTGGGTGACGAATAAGTTGACCCTAGCCCGGATCGATACGATCAGCTAGTCACAAGCTGTCATCTCCCAACCACGTCAACACGTTACGCCGATGAGAGTGTAGAGGCAATCTGTCTTGGTGGGTGAGGGGTCCGCTATTTACCGATTCGCAACCCAGAGCGGACATTCGCGCCCGCCTTGCTCCGCATCGCTCAAGCAGTCGGGCAAGCCGACGGCGCGGCTGTGTGCTGACGGGCGTCGTGCGAGCGACGTAAGCCGATGGAGCGATGAGCTACCGTTCAACAGGCAATCCAGTTGCGCGCCATTCGGGCAGGCCTGCTTCGAGTCTGCGGGCTTTGATGCCTTTCTTGCGAAGAAGCGAAACCGCGTCATACGACATCAAACAGTATGGGCCCCGGCAGTACGCGATGACTTCCTTGCGCTTGGGCAGTTCCCTCAGTCGCTTTTCGAGCTCGTGAATCGGGATATTTACCGCGCCGGGCAAGTGGCCGGCTGAAAACTCCTCGACCGGGCGCACGTCCAGAACGACTACGAGGCCCTTTTTCGCACGCACCAGCACCTCTCGCGCTGGCACCGCCTCCAGGTCATCGCGGTGCGCGAGCCAGGTGCGCAAGAGGCGCTCGACTTCGGCGACGCGGTGCTCCGAGACCTCGCGCAGCGCCGATAGCAGAGCGGAGACGTCATTTCCTGCGATCGAGTAGAAGACGCGCAAACCCGCCTTGCGCGCCGAAACGAGACCCGCCTGGCGCAAGGCCTGCAGGTGCTTGGACGTGTTGGCGACGGACAGTCCGGTCATCGCCGCTAGAGCGTCCACGCTCCGCTCCCCCTGAGCCACGAACTCGAGGATCTGAAGCCGGCCGGCACTGCCAAGGGCCAGGGCCACCCGGCCGATCGCCTCATAGAGCCTTGTCTTGTGCTCTGCGTCAGTTGACTTGGTCACGCCTATATTCTACTATTCAACTTATTAGTTGAATAATATCAACTCCGATGAACCCTGTCGATTTCGAGTTGGCGCTGCGAGGCGGCGTGTTCCTCGCCGTTTTCGCGGCGCTCGCGCTCTGGGAGCACGTGGCGCCTGCCCGAGCGCTGAGGTTATCACGCGTCCAGCGCTGGCGGGCGAACCTCGGCCTCGCCATCGTCAGCACCCTGGTGGTGCGCTTCATCGTGCCCGGATCGGCCATTGCGATGGCGGTCGTTGCTTCCACAGAAGGTTGGGGGCTTTTCAATCGCCTCGAACTTCCGGCTTGGAGCGCGATCCTTGCCGCTGTCGTGCTTCTCGACCTGATTGTCTACTTCCAGCACGTGCTGTTTCACTCGGTGCCGCTGTTCCTTCGCCTGCATGCGGTGCACCATGCCGACCCGGATTTCGACCTAACGACAGGCATTCGTTTCCACCCGATCGAGATCCTTATCTCAGCGCTTATCAAGCTTGCCGCCGTCGCGGCGCTCGGTGCACCCGTTGTCGCAGTGCTCGCCTTCGAGCTGCTGCTCAATGCAACCGCAATGTTCAACCACGCCAACGTATCGTTGCCCGCAGGGCTCGAGCCCTGGGTGCGCCCGGTGCTCGTCACACCCGACATGCACCGTATTCATCATTCCGTGCTCGAAGCGGAGAGAAACAGCAACTATGGTTTCTGTCTCTCGATCTGGGATCGGCTGCTCGGGACCTACACCCGGGCCCCGCGGGGCGAGCTCGACATTGGGCTATCGGCGTGGCGCGATCAGCGAGTCGTCGCGACCTTGCCCGGCACGCTTGGCATGCCCTTCCGCCACGAGGGTGGCGCTCGATGAGACCGATTTATTACGATTGACGCTGCGGGTTTTAAAACTAAAGTTTCAGCGTATAGTTCAGACTTCGTCGCGAATTGCTGAATGACAGGCGGAAGAATCAAGTTCTGCGTGTTTTAAGTAACGACAGAAAGGGGGCGACAACATGGCACAAGACAATTCATCTGTTCGTAACGGTTCCACCCTGATGTTGATTGCTGGTCTGGCTTTCGTTGGGTATGCCGTAGTCTTTTTTATCCGCAGTTTTACCGGCACTGGTTTCGAGCTTGGCGTAGAGACCTTGAATGGCGTAACCAAGGAACAGCTCAACGCCCTTAACCCTGCGGTGGTCTACTACATCAATCATCTGCACATTGCGACCGCCGGTTTCATTGCCGCCACCGGCATCGCCGTCGCAGCCCTCTCCTGGTGGGGTGTCCGCAAAGGAGAATGGTGGGCGTGGTGGGCCGCCTTGGTTTCCCCGGTGGTGGGATTAGCCGTTGCTCTGCCGATGCATTACTTCGGTCACTTTTCCTTTGACTGGGTGAGTCATCTGGGGCCGATTTATGTGGCAACGCTCCTGTTTGTAATTGGGGCTGTGCAGGCCCTCCGAGGCTTACTACAAAAAAGTGGCACGTAATTTTTTAGGAGATAACAGATACGGCGCTGGGCGGTGGCGGTGAAGCATTCCGGCGCGCAGCCCGATTGAGAATCTAGTCCGCCACGTCCTTTTGCGGCGACAGCAGCCCGTCGCCCGGCACGAACCGCAGCCGCTTGGCGATGACGCTGAGCCCGCCCCCCGCAAGCAGTATGCCGGCCACCCAGAGGGCCAGAATTGCAAGGCCCGCCGCGCTCGGCCGCGGCCACGGCGTCTTCCACAGCACGTCCGCGCGGTCGATCATCCAGTGCCAGCCCGTGTCCGCCATGATCGCCGAGAGGATGATCATCCCGACCCGGCCGGGCAGCACGTACCGCCGCACCACGGCAAGCGCGGGCAGCATGACTGCAAGGACCATGATCTGGCCCAGCTCGATGCCTATGTTGAACGCGAAAAGTGAAACAAGCAGATGGGTCCCGGCGAACTGGAAATTCTCCTGGAGGCCATACGAGAAGCCGAAGCCGTGGACCAGTCCGAACAGGCCCGTGATCAGGACGCGCCGCTCGAGCTTGACGCCCATGATGTTCTCGAGCGCCATGTAGACGATCGATGCGGCGATTGCCGTCTCGACGAAGGGTGGGAACCATCTGCCCGATGGCGCGAGATCGAAGGCCGTGCCCAGCAGCGTGAACGAATGCGCGACCGTGAAAACCGTGATCACCGACAGGATCTGCCGCCAGCCGCGCAGCGGAATCACCAGGCAAAGCAGGAAAAGCAGGTGATCGTAGCCGGTGAGGATGTGCGCGATGCCGAGCCCGGTGAAGCCCGCCGCGGCGCGCACCCACGTCGGGTTGAGCGCGACCGTCCCCGAGCGGGCGGTAACAACCATCGCCCGGCTGTCTTCGCCGAGCGGCATATAGCGCAGCGCGAGCTTGAGAGCGTCCCCGAGCTCCGGACCGGCGGTTGTGCGGACAGCGAACTCCGATCCCGGCGAGCCGATCGGATAGATGATGCGGGCGTCCACGTAACCCTGGTCGATGTAAATGCTCGTGCCGCGTTCGAGCGGCTCGGCCACGTGGCTCGCGGCCTGCTCGTAGGTTTCGAAGGAACGATCGGACGGCAGGGACAATCGCCCCATCGCGTGCGACGCGACCAGCGGCCGATCATTTTCGAAGAGCGTGATGTCCTTGCGGATCGCCGCGAGCGCTCGCTCGACCGCCGGTGCCGAGTTGTCGACGTCGATTTCGGCGCCGGTGACCGGAAACTTGGCCGACTTGAACAGATACAGCGGCGCGCGGACGATGAGCTGGGCCTGGCCCGGCTCGATCTTGACGAACGCGTTGATGACCGAGTCAAGCTTGAATTCGTGCGCGTGCACGATCTGCGCGCATGCGGCGGCACAGGCAAGGACACTCCATGCCGCGAGTCGCAAATAGCGAACTTTCATCTCACTTGTCGCTGCGGGTATTGAGCCGGCGGCTTGCCAAAACGAACCCGCGTCACCCGGCATCGTTGCCGGTTGACGCGGGCATGCGAACCTACAAGTGGAACAGCCGGGGGCGGTCGCTTCCGGCCGCACCTCACATCAGTCGTCGCAATTGTCGTTGCCTCTACCCCTGCCGTTGTCGCAGTCGACCCGCGTGAACTTCTGAATGCGCCGGCCATTGATCGTCTCGCCGGTGTAGAGGTTGCCCTTCGAGTCGAGCGCGACGCTGTGCAGGAACGTGAACTGGCCCGGCTGGAGTCCAGGCGTACCAAACCCGGAGAGGATGGTGCCCATCGCGCGGTCCATGATGTGCAGGATCTCGTTCCCTCCGTCGGCCTCGAACATGAACGTCTGCCTATCGTCGTTGGAGAACGCGAGGTCCCATGCCGAGCCCGCGGTGCCGAGCCCCGGTGCGCCGCCGATTCCCAGCGTCACGCCGGTACCCGGAACGACCGGAATGATCCGCTGCAGCACGCCGGTCTTGGTGAAGACCTGGATGCGGTCGTCGGCGCGATCGCATACATACACCAGGTCGTCATTGCCTATGGTGATGCAATGCGGATGGCCGCCGTCGCCCGAGGCAAACAAGCCGGGCGAGTCGGTCACAGAGTTCATCGTCCCCGCCACGCCGCCCCATTGCCGCAGCCAGGTGCCGCTTGCGCTGAACACCACGACGCGGTGGTTGCCGTATCCGTCCGCGATGTAGATGCTGCCGCGTTCTCCCGTCACCGGATCCCTGTCCGGGTCGATGTACATGTTGGCAGGCTGATTGAGCAGCGTCTTGCTCTGGTTGGCGAGCGGGTTGGCCCCCGAGTTGCCGCACGCATTCGCCGGCGGGTTGTCGCACACGCCGCGCGTTCCGATCTGCAGCAGCAGCGTGCCATTATGCGAGTACTTCTGCACGATGCCGTCGCCGTTGCCGGCGATCCAGACGTTGTCCTGGTAGTCGACGAAGCAGCCGTGAATGCCGTTGGGCAGGACATTCCGATTGCCCCAGGCGTTCGCCACGTTGCCGGCGGTGTCGAATTCGATAACGGGTGCGGCGGGGACCGAATCGAGAGTTTCGGGCGAGTTGACGAGGTTTCCGCGCGTCACAATGAACACATGATCCCGCGAATCGATGCAGGTTCCCGCGACTTCGCCGGTCGACCATGGCTTGGGCTTGCCTGTCGACGTACTGAGCACGAGCGGGGTTCCCCAATCGCCGGCGCTCGGCAACGGCATCTTCGGCCAGGACCCATCGACTGCGAACCTCGGGAGCCCGTGAGTTCTCCTTGTATCGGCTTGCGAAACGGACAGGCTCAAGGCAGCGGCCACGGCCAGTCCTACGGCACCAGCGTAAATATAATGTTTTCCTCTCATGATGGTCTCCTCGTTGCATTCGTTGCAGTGCGGCGTGAACGGAACCCAGGATCGTTCGTTTTGGCTTTTCCCGCGCTTCGCCAATGCGCGTTCACGCGAAAATCATGCTAGGCCGAGCACCGATCAGCGTCAAGCCGAAGGCCACCCGCCGATCAGGTTCATTTCAGAATTGGAATTGACTGTCGCGGTGCACAATCTGTATGAATTACACGCGAGGAATGATTCCATGATCATCGGGCTGATCCGCTTCACCGCATGCATCGCGGGGATGACGTGCGCGCTAGGGCTGCAGGCGCAGGCGCCTTCGGCAAGGTCAGGACTGCCGTATCCGAGCCGCCCGATCCGCCTGGTCGTCCCGTTCCCGCCGGGCGGGTCGAGCGACAGCGTCGCGCGCGTCGTGGTGCAGAAATTCTCCGAGGGCCTCGGCCAGCCGGTCGTCATCGAGAACCGGCCGGGGGTCGGGGGACTGCTCGGCTCCGAGGCGGTCGCGAAAGCCGCGCCCGACGGCTACACGCTGCTTCTCGGCAGCGTGAGCTCGCTGGCCGTCGCGCCGCACTTGTTTTCCAATCCACGGATCGATCCCGGGAAGAACTTTGCGGCGATCGCGCCGATCATGAGCAGCCCGCTCACCGTGATCGCGCGCCCCACGCTGCCGGTGAATTCGATCGCCGACCTGGTCGCGCTCGCAAGATCGAAACCCGGCGCGCTCAACTACGGGGCGGCGGGTCTAGGCACGCACGTATACCTCGTGGCCGAGCTTTTCAAGAAACAGGCCGGCTTCGACGCCGTGCACGTTCCGTTTCAGGGCGGCGCGCCCACCATGACGGCGCTGCTCGCCGGCAACATCGACTACAAGTTCGACGTCGTCAACACCACTTTGCCGCAGGCTCGCGCCGGGAGGGTGAAAGTGCTGGCCGTGACGAGCGCCAGTCGCGCGCCTTTGATGCCCGAGGTGCCGACGCTCGCCGAATCCGGATTTCCGGGAATCGAAGCGACCGCGTGGGTGGGCGTGGTCGGCCCGGCGGGGTTGCCTGCAGGCATCGTCTCCCGGTTGAACGCGGAAATCGGGAACGCGGTTTCCAGCCGCGACCTGAGCGAGGTCTACATCGCCCAGGGCGTTGTGCCGGAGCTTGCGAGCCCGTCCGAATTCGCGGAAATGATCAAGCGCGAATACGCGAGATGGGGGGCTGTGGCGAAGCAGGTCGGCGCGAAGCCCGACTAGTGCATGCACGCTCCGCCGTCGACGACGAGGGTCTGCCCGGTGATGAAATCGCTCTCGGGCGAAGCGAAGAAGACGATCGCGCCGACCAGATCCTCCGGCTTCTGCACGCGCTGGAGCGCGCGCTCCCCGGCTGCCGCCGAGCGCATCCTGACGATGCCCTCGTCCGGGTTCTCCTCCGACAGCGTGCTGCCCGGCGCGATGCAGTTGACGCAAATGCCGTGTTGCCCGAGCTCGCGCGCGAGCGTGCGCGTGAAGCCCAGCACCCCCGCTTTCGAGGTGACGTAATGGATGCGGCTCGCCGAGCCCTTCAGCGCCGTGCCCGAGCTGATGTTGATGATCTTGCCGTAGCCGCGGGCTCGCATGTGCGGCACCGCGGCGCGCGAGGCGAGCCACATGCCGCGCAGGTTGACCGCCATCATGCGGTCCCACTCCTCGATCCTGATCTGGTCGAAAGGCGAGCGCGACATCGGGACGGTGGCGAAGATCGCCGCGTTGTTCACGAGGATGTCGATTCGACCGAACGCCCCGACCGTGCGCTCGACCATCGCGTCGACGCTCGCGGGGTCCGCCACGTCGGTGCGCACCGCTAGCGCCTCGAAACCCCGGCGCTTCAAGTCCGCGGCGACGGTCTCGGCGGCGGTCGCGTCGATCTCGGCGACCACGACCTTCGCGCCTTCTCCGGCCAATCCGAGCGCGTAGGCCTTGCCGATACCGTGCCCGCCGCCCGTGACGATCGCCACTTTTTCCGCCAAACGACCCGCCATGCTTCGCTCCTTCACGCTTGGGCCCGCAGTCCTTCCAGGTGCCGGACGACTTCGTCCACGTGCAGCACGTCGGCGTATTTGTGGTGCATGTCGAAGAGGTTCACCTTGTGCGAGAGGGGGCTCCGGTCGAAGCAGCACTCCTCGACGAGCGTCACGTGAAAACCGAGCGAATAGGCGTCGACCGCGCTCGCGCGCACGCAGCCCGATGTGCTCTCGCCGCAGACGATGACGCTCTGTACGCCGAGCTGCGTAAGGTGCGCGGCGAGCGGCGTGCCGAAGAATGCGCTCGCGCGCACTTTGGTGATCACCACGTCCTCCGGTCGCGGCTTGAACTCGGGCCGGATCGCGTAGAGTTCCCGATCGATGCGCACGCCCTGCCGCCGGGTCGCGCGCACGTTCTTCGGCTGGCTCTGCGGCCGCGTGTCGCCGGTCGAATAGAAGACGGGCAGGCCGGCGGCGCGCGCCGCGGCGAACAGGCGCTTGGTCGGCGCGATCGCCGCCCAGGCGTGCTCGCCGCAGGAGTTGGGATAAACCTTCATCACCTGCGGCACGGGCTTCGCGCCGCCCTGGTAGACGAGCTCGTAGAGATCGATCGCGACGAGCGCGGGCGAGGGCCCGACGCCGACTTCGCGCCGGTAGTTCGAGTACAGCTCGATCACGTCGTCCGGAATGACGTCCTTCCAGCAGTGATCCTCGAAGGGGTCGTCGGGACTGCGCGCCTGCACGATGCGTGCTGCTTTTTGCATGATCAAATCCGCCCTGATTTTCGCCCGTTCAGTATGCCACGCTCCTCGCAAAAGCGAGGGCCTGAGGGTAAACTCGATTGCCATGAAGCGGAGTTTCGGATCGGCCGTTGGAATCATCCTGGCATTGGCGGGCCCGCCCGCGCAGGCGCAGGAAGCCTGGCCCGCCCGGCCGGTGAAGTTCATCGTCCCATCGTCTCCGGGCGGCGGCACCGACCTCTACGCGCGCCAGCTCGCGCAGGCGCTCTCCGAGTCGCTCAAGCAGCAGTTCATCGTGGACAACCGGCCCGGTGCGAGCGGCAACATCGGCGCCGAAGCAGCGGCGAAGTCGGCGCCCGACGGCTACACCTTTCTCGTCACGGCGAACCCCGCGATCGCGGTCAACCCGAGTTTGTACAAGAACCTCCCCTACAATGCGGAGCGCGACTTTACGCCAGTCGCGCGGGGTGTGGTCGCGCCGCTCGTGATCTGCGTTCACCCTTCGGTGCCCGCTAGGACGCTCGCGGAGCTCGTCGCGCTCGGCAAGCGCGAGCCGGGCAAGCTTTCGTTCGGATCCGCGGGAACGGGAAGCCCCACGTTTCTCGGAATCCGCATGCTCGAGGAAGTCTCGGGCGCGAAGTTCCTGCACGTGCCCTTCAAGGGCATCGGCAACATGATGCCCTCTCTTCTCGGCGGGCAGCTGAGTTTCGCCTTTCCCGACGCCGCGGTTGCGCTCGCGCACATCAGGGCGGGAAAGCTGATCCCGCTCGCGATCATCGAGCACGCTCCCCAGCTGCCCACGGTCCCGACGCTCGCCGAGGCCGGATTTCCAGGCCTTGAGATCTACAGCTCCTTCAGCGTGGTTGCCCCGTCGGGAACGCCGCCCGCGATCGTGAAGCGCATAAGCGCCGAGATCGCGCGCGCGATGAAGTCGCCGGGGCTCGCCGAGAAGCTCGAGCACGAGACCCTGATCCCGGTGTTCGACACGCCTGAGCTCTTCGCCGCGCATCTGAAGAAGGAAAGAGCCGCGTGGGAGGCGGTGATCCGGCGCAATGCCATCGTTCCTGACTAGGCGCGCGGGCATGAGCTGGAAGCGACGGAGCCTGCTGCTCCTCATGGGGACGATCGTCTTCCAGCCCGCCCCCGCGCCCGCGCAGTCCTACCCTTCGCGCCCGGTGCGCGTGATGGTCGGATTCGCCCCCGGCGGGCCGAACGACATCATCGCGCGCGCCTACGGCGCGCGGCTCGCCGAGACCTTCGGCCAGCCCTTCGTCGTCGAGAACCGCACCGGCGCGGGAGGCAATCTCGCCGCGGAAGCGGTGGCGCGCGCCGCGCCCGACGGCTACACGCTCACGCTCGGCTCGACCGGCCCCAGCGCGGTCAACCCCGCGCTCTACGCGAAGCTTCCCTTCGACCTCGTGCGCGACCTCGATATGGTGAGCCTTGTCGCCACCGGCAACAGCGCGCTCGCCGTGCATCCGGGCGTGCCCGCAGCGAGCGTGAAGGAGCTGATCGCCCTCGCCAGGTCGCAGCCCGGCAAGCTCACCTACGCCTCCTCGGGCAACGGCTCCTCGCTGCACCTGGCGGCCGAGCTCTTCAAGCAGATGACGGGCGTGGACCTCGTGCATGTGCCCTACAAGGGCGCGGCGCCGGCGATGACCGACCTCGTGTCGGGCCAGGTGCACATGAGCTTCGCGCCGGTTGCGAACGTGGTGCCTCTGGCGAAGGCGGGGAAGCTCAGGCTGCTCGCTCTTACCGGCGCGCGGCACTCGGCCTTCGCCCCCGGCACGCCGACCCTCGCGGAGAGCGGGCTGCCCGGATTCGACGTGTGGACCTGGTACGCGATCCTCACGACTTCCGGCACTCCCGAAGCCGTCGTCGACCGGCTCCACGCGGCGCTCGCGAAAATCGTGCAGAACCCGCAGCTGAAAGAGCAGCTCGCCAACATCGGGATCGACGCACAGGCGAGCGCCTCGCCCGCCGAAGCGCGCGCCTACCGCGCGGCGGAGGTGGAGAAGTGGGGGAAGCTGGTGCGCGCGATCGGGGTGAGGGCGGAGTAGTTTCCCGCGGGGGCGCTTAGGCCCTCTGCGCCTTCAACAGATCGCGGATCTCGGCGAGCAGCACCTCCTCCTTCGACGGGACGGGCGGCGCGGACTGCTTTGCTTTCATCATGAACCCGAGAAACTTCACGATGAAGAGGTAGAGCACGAGCGCGATGATGATGAAGTTCACGATCTCGCCGAGGAAGAGCCCGTAAGGGATTTCCTTGGCGCCGACCGCGATCTTCCAGCCGAGGTAGCCCTGCTCGCCGGGCACCAATATCCCCAGGAAAGGCATGAGGATGTGCTTGACCAGGGAATCGACGATCTTGGCGAACGCGGCGCCGATGATCACCCCCACGGCGAGGTCGACGACGTTGCCCTTGAGAGCGAAGTTCTTGAATTCATCGAGCACCGAAAGGGCCCTGCGCGCGTGGTCGGTCGAGCCAATCGATTTCAACGGGTCCATGCCTGCCTCCTGGGGTTGAGCAAATGGCGCAGTGCGCCGGGGGCTCTTATAGTAGGATTTCACCTAGACTTTTTCAAAGACATTTCCCGGGAGGGCCCATGCGCTCTGGAACACATTCGCTCTTCGCGACGGCGGCCTTGAGCGCCGCGCTCGCCGCCTATTGCGCCGGCGCCGCCGCGCAAAACGCCCTAGCGGGGAAAGTCAGCTCCGCCGAAGAGGGCGCGATGGAGGGCGTGCTCGTCAGCGCGAAGAAGGCGGGCACGACGATCACGATCACGGTCGTGAGCGACAAGGAAGGCCGCTACAGCTTTCCCGCCGCGAAACTCGAGCCCGGCCGCTACGCGATTCGCATCCGCGCGGTCGGCTACGATCTCGACGGTCCCGGCGCGGCGGAGATCGCCGCCGGCAAGACCGCCACGCTCGACCTCAAGCTCAGGAAGACCTCGGACCTCGCCGCGCAGCTCTCCAACGGCGAGTGGATGGCGAGCGTGCCCGGCACCGACCCGCAGAAGGGCCTGCTCCTGAATTGCGTCGGCTGTCATTCGCTCGAGCGCGTGGTGCGCTCGACGCACGACGCCGACGCCTTCACGAAGACGGTCCTGCCGCGCATGCAGGGCTACGTGAACCAGAGCATCCCGCAGCATCCGCAATTGCGCAAGGCCGAGCGGCTGATGGAAGAGCGCGGCGACCAGCGCGTGCAGGTGTACCGCTCCACCGCCGAGTATCTCGCCACGATCAACCGCGGTCCCGCGCAGAAGTGGAGCTATGAGCTGAAAACGCTTCCGCGCCCGAGCGGACGCGCGACGCGCGTGGTTTACACCGAATACGACCTGCCGCGCGAGACGATCTCGCCGCACGACGTGATCGTCGACAAAGAGGGCATCGCCTGGTACTCAAGCTTCGGCGAGCAGAACCTCGGGCGGCTCGATCCGAAGACGGGCGAAGTCAGGGAATTCCCCATCGACGTGCATAAGCCCGGCTTCCCGACGGGGCTCCTCGGGCTGCGCAGCGACCGCGAGGGGAACCTGTGGCTCGGCAACATGTACCAGGCGACCATCCTCAAGTTCGACCCTAAGACGACGAAATTCACCACCTGGAAGCTGCCCTCCGAGCAGAACATCGACGCGGCGCAGGTGAACATGGTGAGCCCGCAGGCCTCGCACGTCGACGGCAAGGTGTGGTCCCAGAACAACGGCTTCGCCGGCGTGCACCGGCTCGACGTCAAGTCGGGGAAGATCGAGACCTGGGAGCCGTTCAGGAGCGCGCCCAAGGGCGAACCGCACAATATCTATGACGTGATCCCGGATTCGCAGAACAACGTCTATTTCACCGACTTCCGCTGGCGCCATATCGGGCGTATCGACGCGAAGAGCGGCGAGGTGAAGATGTTCGAGATACCGGCCGCGGCCAAGGTCGTCGCGCCGCGCCGCGGCATGATGGACGTCAAGGACCGGCTCTGGTTCGCGCAGTACCGCGGCGACAAGATCGGCATGCTCGATACGAAGACCGGCGAGTTCAAAGACTGGACGGTGGCGCCGCGCTGGTCGTCGCCTTACGACGTCATGATCGACAGGAACGAGGAGGCGTGGACCGGCTCGATGATCACCGACTTCGTCACGCGGGTGGATGTCAAGTCCGGCCAGTCGGTGAACTATCTGCTGCCGCGCACGACCAATATCCGGCGCGTTTACGTGGACAACTCGACCACGCCCGTGACTTTCTGGGTCGGCAGCAACCACGGCGCTTCGATCGTGAAGCTCGAGACGCTCGACTAGTCGGCTCCCGCGGAGACTCCCGCACTCTAGCGCCTGAGCAGCGGCGAGATGGGCAGGCCGGCCGGCAAGCTCGTCGATATCGTACCCGGCAGCACGATCGGCGGAGCCGCGGGCGCTCCGATCAAAGTCAGGGTGCCGTTGAGAGTGCCGGTCACGCTTCCAGTCAGGCTGCCCGCGCCGGGGGCGCCCGGCAGCAGCGAGCCCGGAGCGGCAGTCACGCCGGTGACCGCAGTGCCCGTTTGATCCATGAAACGTGCTTGCTCGTCCTGCTGGCTGCGCAGGAACGGGGGCGGCAGGAACAGGGGCGTGGGGCTCGAGCGCTCGTCCGCGAGGTGGAAGAATTCGCCCGCGCCGAATTCGCGCTCGAGCAGCCGGTCTTCGAAGGGCGTCACCGCGATCCTGCCCTGAATGACCTCACCGTAAAGTCCCTTGGCGGCGGTGCTGCCGTCGGAGTCCCTGCAGTCGCGCTGGCAGATGACGACGCTGAAATCCGTGCCGCGGATTCCGATCGTCGCGACCGGCACGCGCAGCCTGAAATTGCTGCGAGTGCGGCGGCCGATCAGGCCGGTGAGGGACCGCGCGCCGCCCTTCAGCAGGCTGAAGAAGGCCATCTCGCCGCGGCCCTGCGCGTAGGAGTACTCTTCGACGACGAAATCCGAATTGGCGCGTAGCCAGACCAGGCCCGAATCCGTGAAGACGATGAGGACTTTGCCGTCGGTGCCCGTATGGATCTGATCGCCCGACTCGACGGCCGCGCCGCGAAACAGCCGCAGGATCTGGCTGCCGCGGAGCACGAGCGCGTCGCCGTCCGCGCTCAGCACTTTTCCGGCGGATTCCGCGCGAGCGGGCAGAGCGAACGCGGCGGCGCAAAATGCGACGCAGAAAACCCCCAGCAGACGCTTCAAGCGCACGCGCGCATGTCCCGAAGTCCTCATGTTTCCCTCGCCATCAAAGATAGAACGTCACTTGCAGCTGAGTTTTTTGTATCGGACAGTGTGCCTGGGGGGAACGCCGGCATCAAATTAAAGCGAAAAACAATGTGACATTGTTCCGGGAGAGAAGCGCGCGGAACGGACGCGGGCTCTTTCGTTCGCGTCGGAATTCCATGACTTCGTGTAACGTTTGCACGACATTCGGATATCATTTCCCCGCAAGGAGGAGACCATGAAAAAAACCGTCGTTTCCCATGCGGCGTTCGGCTGCGCAACCGCATTGCTCGCTTCCGCCATCACGTATGTGGCGCTCGCCGGGTGGCCCGAGTCGATATCGCTGCAGGCGCACGCGCAGGCGCCGGCCAATACCGGAACCCGGCAAACGGAGCTCTTCAAGACGACGATGAACGACGTGCTGGGTCGCGTCGTGACGCTGCGCCGAATCGAGCGAGATCCCGGAAGCGGCAGCGGCCCGCACCGTCATCCCGGCAGCCACACGTTCGGCTACGTACTGGAAGGAACCTACGAGGTGAAAGTCGACGACGGTCCGCTGCAGAGGCTAGCGCCGGGCGGGACTTTCTACGAACCGCCCGGCGCGCTGCACGCCGTTTCGCGCAACGGCAGCTCGGTGAACCCGGTCAAGTATCTGGTGATTCAGATCTCCGATCCGACCAAACCGCAGACCGTACCCGAGTGAGCGCATGAATGAAAACGGCGCCCGTAGGCGCCGTTTTCGTTTTGGCCTGGGGGTGCTTTTACAGACCTGCCGCCTTGAGGCCCGCCGTTGCGGCCGCCGCGTCCTGGTCGGAGTTCGCGCCGCTGACGCCGATTCCGCCGATGACCTTGCCGCCGGACATGATCGGCACTCCGCCCTCGATGGGCGTCGCGCCGGAGAGGCCGAGCAACGCGACCCGTCCCTTGGCGATTCCGTCCTCGAACGCCTTGCTCGGGCGGCGGAACATGGCAGCCGTCTTCGCTTTGTCGAGCGCGACCTGAACGCTCGCGGTCTGCGTGTCGTCCATGCGCTCGTAGTAGACGAGAAAGCCGTGGTTGTCCACGATCGCGATCGCCATGCGCCAGCCGTTCTTCTTCGACTCCGCGGCCGCGCCGGCGGCGATTTTTTTGGCGAGATCCAGATTGACATCCTGGCCGTAGGGCGGGCGTTCCTGCGCCATGGCGCCGGCGGCGAACAACGTGAATACCAAACCCAGTGCGAATCTGCTTATAGACATCTTCTCCTCCTTGTTATGGGTGCTGCGGACGGATGAATCGGACGGAAAACCGGGCCTGCCAGCGGATTATGTTTGGCGTCGGGGCCCCGGTCAAGCTCGCGTCCTCCGAAGCGGTAGTATGCTGAAACCGGCGCCAAGGAAATGAAGATCTCCGTCGTCGTTCCCGCGTTCAACGAAGAGCGATTGCTGCCCGGCGCGCTCTCCAGCATCCGCGCGGCCATGGAAGGATTCGCACGCCTCGGCTGGGAGTCCGAGCTGATCGTGTGCGACAACAATTCGACCGACCGCACGGCGGAGATCGCGAGGGGCGCGGGGGCGCAGGTCGTGTTCGAGCCGGTCAACCAGATCGGCCGGGCGCGCAACACCGGCGCCGCCCACGCTAGCGGCGACTGGATCTTCTTCGTGGACGCCGATTCCAATCCCAGCGTGGAGCTCTTTCTGGAAGCGGCGGATTCGCTCCGCTCCGGGCGCTGTCTCGCCGGCGGGAGCACCGTCCGCTACGAGGACCCGCATCCCAGCGTCGCGCTCCTGACCGGGGTCTGGAACGCAGTGAGCCGGATCAACAAATGGGCGGCGGGTTCGTTCATCTTCTGCGAGGCGGCGGCGTTCCGCGAGACGGGCGGGTTCAGCGAGGAGCTGTACGCGGGCGAGGAGATCGACCTGTTCCGGCGACTGAAGCGCTTGGCCCGCCGCGGCCGGCGAACTATCGTGATTCTTCACCGCCATCCGCTTCGCACCAGCGACCGCAAGCTGCGGCTCTACGGCTGGCGCGATTTCTTCTGGTTCATGGTGAAGACCGTCGTGTCGCGCGGGCGCACGCTGCGAAGCCGGCAGGACTGCTTCGCCTGGTACGACGGCCGGCGCTGACGGGCTCGGGACGGGCGTCCCGGGCTCTTGCTAGGTCTGCGTCTGCGCCTTCAGGTGCGCCTTGGATTTCCTGCCGGGAGCGGCGGGCGGAATATAGCCCGCGATCCTGCAGAGCAGGCCCTCGGTCCTCTTGCCGTTGTTGAAGCGGATGGACTGGCACAGCATGACCTCGCCGCGCGCCGAGAGCGCAGACACGTGCAGCCGCACGTTTTCGAGCGAGATTCCGGTATCCGTCGCGATCTCCGAGTCCAGCCGTTCGCCGCGGTCTTTCAGGTATTTCAGGATTTCCTGCAAGGCGGATTACTCCTTGTTTTCTATGTCGGGATGCGTGGGCAGCCCGAAAAGGGGAGCCATATTCTACGCCAAAGTGACGGATCTCGCCCGGTTTCCCGGCTTTCGCCGGCAAGGCTTTGATCGGGCAGCGATCTGCATCACCATACGGGGCTCCCACCCCGTTCGAGCGTGGAAAAACCCCCGCCGGTCCGATCGTGATCGCGATCGCGAGAGAACTCGGCGTATCGCTCGATTAGGCGGGCTTGGCGGCGAGCGCGCGGGCCTTCTTCGCACTGCGCTTTGCGAGGTTCTTCGCCCGCTTGGCGACTCCCGCGACGTCCTTCTTTCCTCTTTTTCTCCTTCGCCGGGTCTCCAGCATCTGGGAGTGAGTCACGTGAGTCAGGTGAGCCAAGATTTGCCTCCGATTCGTTGCGCCGTTGAATGGCGCGACAGTTTGACGGGTTTTGCGTCGCTTGGGTAGCGCGGTTCTACTGACCCCCGATCTCGCGCGCGAGATCGGTCGCGCCGTAGACCTTCGTGAGGCTTTCCAGGATCGCCCCGCTGTGGACTGCGACCGCGCGGTTGGTGCGCGCGTCGAACCAGAAGGCGCCGCCCAGCGAATGGATGTTGCCGTCGAAGATGAGGCCGACGATCTCGCCCGCGCGGTTGATCATCGGGCTGCCGGAGTTGCCGCCGATGATGTCGTTGTCGGTCACGAAATTGAAGCGCTGCGCCAGATCGAGCCTGCCCTTGGCCGCGTGCCATGACTCCGGCAACGCGAAGGGGTCGGCGCCGGTTTCGCGCGCGAACGCGCCGGCGAAGTCGGTGAAGGGCGCGATCTTCCTGCCGCCTTCGCTCCAGCCGGCGACTTCGCCGTACGACAGCCGCAGCGTGAACGTGGCGTCCGGGTAGGCGCCGGTCCCGTCCCGCGCGAATCGCGCCTGCGCGATCAGCTCGGTGTTTTTCTGCACGACGGCTTCCACTTCGCGTTCATAGCGCTTGCGCATGGCGCGCGCCGCCGGGTCGACCGCCGATGCGAGCTTGATGAACGGATCGTCCGATCTCGCGATCGCCTCCTTGCCGCCGGTCCACAGGGACTTGCGCACCGCAGGATCGCCGAGCTTGGTGCCGGCGACCCATTCCTTCGCGAGCTGCTCGGGCGATTTCCTGCCGAGCACGAGGCGCACGAACGGATCGTCCGCGCCGAGCAGCTCGCGCATTTTCGTCAGCGACCAGCCCAGCCTCACCGTTTCGTACTCGGGATAGATCGGCGCGGTGGAAAACAGGCGCTGCTCGAGCTCGGGCAGGCGCGAGTCGTTGAACTCGGGCAGGCGGTCCGCGTTCGGCTTCGCGCGCTCCTCGGCGCCGCGCGCGAGCGCTCTCGCGTATCCGAAGTGGCGGCCTGTAAAGGCGCGCGCCTGCTCGATCGTCGAGTATTGCGCCTCGATATCGCGGTAGACCTGCTGCGCCTTTTCTATCGCATCCCAGGCCCCGCCCACCCGGGTCCGCAGCGCGGGCTGCGAAGCGACGTAGGCGCGCAGCTCGTTTTCATCCTTCTGCTTGTGCTTTATCAATGCCGGGTCGAGCAGGGCCTTCAGCTCGCCGAGCAATGCCTTGTATCCGTTTTCGATGCCGAACAGATCGTTTTCCGCGATGCGCGCCGCCTCGGGCCCGAGCTTGCCGTACTGCTCGAGGATGCCGCGCTCCTCGGCGAGGCGCAGCAGGCTGCCGATCAGGCGTACGTCGCGGAAGGTCACCAGTTCCGACATCGTCAGCTGTCGCTGGGTCGATCCCGGATGGCCGCTGACGAAGACCATTTCCCCCGCTTCGGCACCGGCCTTGCTGAACGGGAAGAAGTCCTTCAGCAGCGCCGGCTTGCCGTTTTCGTAGACGCGCAGCAGGGCGATGTCGAGGTCGTAGCGCGGGAAGTTGAAGTTGTCCGGGTCGCCGCCGAAAAACGCGATCGCCAGCTCCGGGGCCCAGGCGAGGCGCACGTCCTGGAAGCGGCGATAGCGGTAAAGATGGTAAAGGCCGCCGTGGTAGAGATCGACCACGTCGCAGCGCGCGGTCTCCCTTTCCGCGCCGATGCAGGCCGAGGACAATTTCGCCTCGACGGCGTTTTTCGCGAGCTTGAACGCCTCGCCGTCGAGTCCGGCGACGGCGCCCTTCACTTGGCCGGTCACGTCCGTGATTCTCTCCAGCCGGTTGATCTCGATCTCCGGGCAACGCACTTCCTCGCCGCGGCCGCGCGCGAGGAAACCGTCGGCGATGAAATTCTTCTTCGCGCTCGAGAGCTGGGCGAGGCATGCCGCGGCGCAATGGTGATTGGTCATCACCAGGCCCTCCCTGGAGACGAACGACGCCGAGCAGCCGCCGGCGATGCGCGCCGACGCGCGCATCACGTGATCGACCCAATCCTTGCCCGGCGTGAAGCTGTATTCCGCCTTCAGACGGGATGCCGGCAGATTGTCCAGGGGCCACATTCCCTCGGCCGCGATCGCGGCACACGGGATCAGCAACGCGGCGGGAAGGAAGCGCATCAGCGTGCCGCCTTTTCCCTTCCCATCCAGTACAGCAGCACGATGAGGGCGGCGTACGGCAGCAGGGAGAGGAGGTCGGCGGCGCGGCCTTCGAAGAACGGATTGTGGGCGGCCGACCAGGCGGTGACCGCCTTGTCGAAGTCGCCGAGCACGCCGGCGCTGAAGGCGATGAGGATGCCGGCCAGCGCGCCGCCGGCGATGTAGCCGGAGGCGAGCAGCACGCCCGGGCTGCGGTCGCCCGCCGCGGTGCGCTCCTCCTCGCTCGCATTGGCGTACGCCGCCATCTTGTTGCGGCGGCGGTCGACGAACCACCGGACCATTCCGCCCACGAAGATCGGCGCCGAGGACGAGAGCGGCAGGTACACGCCGACCGCGAAAGGCAGCGAAGGCACGTTCGCCATTTCCAGCACCAGCGCGATGATCACGCCGAAGATCACCAGCGCCCACGGCAGCTGCTGGTCGAGAATGCCCTTGATGATGTAGGACATGAGCACCGCCTTGGGCGCGTCATACTTGCGCACTTCGGTGCCGTCGGGGCGCGCCGTGTGGCTGCCGTTGATCCCCGGGTCGACGAGATAGACCGCCTTGCCGGAATCGTCGACGAGATATTTCCCCGCGGGGCCGCCCGCGATATCCGTCTTGTGCCACACGCGGTAGCTGCCGGAGTCCTTGAGAGCCTGCGGACCCTGCAGCACAGCGGTCTCACTGAGCGCGGCGGCGTCGGTGCGCAGCCCCGGCGCGACCTGCGCGATCGGCACGTAGACGGTCGCGGCGTCATTCAGCTTGAGCAGGATCGGCCCCAGCACGACGGCCGAGGCAAGCGCGCCGGCGAGGATCGCGATCTGCTGCAGCCGCGGCGTGGCTCCGATCAGGAACCCGGTCTTCAGGTCCTGCGACGTGGAGCCGGCGTTGCTCGAGGCGATGCAGACGATGGCGCCGACCGAGAGGGCGGTCACGTAGTACGGACCGCCGGTCCAGCCCACCACGAGGAAGATCAGGCAGGTGAGGAGCAGGGTCGCCACCGTCATCCCGGAAATGGGATTGCTCGACGAGCCGATCTCCCCGGTCAGTTGCGAGGAGACAGTGGAAAAGAGGAAACCGAAAATCAGGATCAACAACGCCCCCAGCAGGTTCATATGCAGAGGCGGGGAGAGCATGATGGCGATGATGATGGCGAGGCAGCCGACCAGCACCCACTTCATCGGGATGTCCTGATCGGTGCGCCGGAGCGCCGCGCCGCCCGTCTTGTCAACTGAGCCGGCGCCGTATCCGCCAAGGCTCCCGCGCAGGCTGCGCCAGATCATGGGCAGCGCTCTCGCGAGGCTCACCACGCCGCCTGCCGCCACCGCGCCCGCGCCGATGTAGAGCACGTACGCGCCGCGGATCTGGTTGGGGCTCATATCGTGTATCAGCTTCGCGCCTGGGGCCACGGGAACCGAGAGCGCGTCGCCGAAGAACTTGATGAGCGGAATGAGCAGGAGGTAGGCGAGCACCCCGCCCGCGCACATGATGGAGGCGATGCGCGGACCGATGATGTAGCCCACGCCGAGCAGCTCGGGGGAAATCTCCGCGCCCACCGAGCCGCCCTTCAGCGGCGCTCCGAAGACCTTCTCGGCCACGTCCTTCCAGCCCTTCAAGGCGATGTTGACGGTCTTGTAGGCGAGGCCGATTGCGAATCCCAGGAAGATCACGCCGGCGCGGCCCGAATCCGCCGCCCCCGAGCCGCCCGCCTGCGCCGACTTCGAGATCTCCGCAGCCTTCAGCACCTCGGCGCACGCCGTGCCTTCCGGATATTTCAGCTGGCCGTGGCGCGCGACAATCAGCGTGCGGCGCAAGGGGATCATCATCAGGATGCCGAGCAGGGCGCCGAGCACGGCCACCAGCGTGACGCGTGCGATCTCGAGATCGAACCCGAGAATAAGGATCGCGGGCATGGTGACCCCGAGGCCGAAGGCGATCGACTCGCCCGCGGAGCCGGCGGTCTGCACGATGTTGTTCTCGAGGATGGTGGAATCGCGCACGCCGGCCTTCGACGCGAGGCGGAACAGCGCGATAGCGATCACCGCCACGGGAATCGAGGCGCTCACCGTCAGTCCGACCTTGAGTACCAGATAGAGCGAGGAGGCGCCGAACAGCATGCCGAGGAGCGCGCCCATGACGACCGCGCGCGGCGTGAATTCGTCGACGGTGGCGCTGTCGGGGACGAAGGGCCGATGCGAAAGAGCGGGGACGCCGTTCATTCTTTTCTCCCTTTTTGGGCTGCGGGGCCGCGGAGCCGGGCCGCCGATGGCGCGTACTATCGCATGGACGGCCCGGCAAAAAAAGGGCCCGCAAAGTGCTCGCTCGCGCCGCCTCCCTATATATAATGGGCGCCCGTCCGGTCACCCCGTCCATTGTTCCCGAAAGACCCATGAGACTCCCCCGCATTGCCGTCTTCGCCGCGGCCTTCGCCGCACTCACCAGCCTCCCTTCGCGCGCGGCCGAACCGGCCCGCCCCGTTCCGCCGCGCTTCAGCGCGGCCTACATCGACCGGAGCGTCGACCCGCGCGCCGACTTCGCGCGCTACGCCTTCGGCGCCTGGCAGAAGGCGAATCCCGTGCCGCCCGACAAGGCGCGCTGGGGCAGCTTCAACGAGCTCGAGCAGTACAACCTGCTCGCGCTCCAAGGCATCCTCGAAGGCGCGGCGGCGCGCGCGGCGAAGCCCGGGTCGGTCGAGCAGAAGGTCGGCGATTTCTTCAAGTCGGCGATGGATACCGCGGCCGTCGACGCCGCGGGCCTGAAGCCCGTCGAGGCCGACCTCGCGCGGGTCGCCGCGATCGCCTCCACGCCTGAGCTCGCGCGCTCGCTCGCGACCCTGCACGATCGCGGGATCGACGGATTTTTCCGCGTCTTCGTCAGGGCCGACCAGAAGAACAGCGAGATCAACGCGCTCTATGCCTATCAGGGCGGCATGAGCCTGCCGAGCAAGGCCTACTATTTCGACGAGCCCTTCGAGAAATTCCGCGCCGCCTTCGTCGAGCATGTTGCGAAAATGCTGGCGCTCGCGGGCGACTCGCCTGAAAGCGCCGCGGCCGGCGCGCGCACGGTGTTCGAGGTGGAGAAGGCGCTGGCCGCCGACGCCAAGGCCCCCGCCGAGCTGCGCGATGCGCTCGCCAATTACAACAAGATGCCCACCGCCGGTCTCGCCGGCAAGCTGCCGGTCTTTCCGCTGGCGCGCTATCTGGCCGACCGCGGCATCGCCGGTCCCGCCGCCGACTACATCGTCGTCGGCCAGCCGCGTTTCTTCGAGGGCCTGCAGCGGCAGTTGAGCGAGCGCCCGCTCGCCGACTGGAAGGTGTATCTGCGCTATCACGTGCTGCGCGCCGCCGCCCCCTATCTCGCGGCGCCCTTCGAGGCGGAGCACTTCCGCTTCTACGGCACCGTCCTGCGCGGCACGCCCGAGATGGAGCCCCGCTGGCAGCGCGCCGCGCGTACGATCGACGGCACGATCGGCGAGGCGCTGGGACAGCTCTACGTCGAGCGCTACTACCCGCCGGAGGCGAAGGCGCGCATGGACGAGATGATCCGCAACATCACCGCGGTGATGCGCGATCGCCTGCGGAAGCTCGAATGGATGACCGAGCCCACCCGCAGGAAGGCGCTCGCCAAGTTCGACCGCTTCGTCGCCAAGATCGGCTATCCGGCCAAATGGCGCGACTACTCGAGCGTGGCGATCCGGCCCGACGCCTTCCTCGCCAACGTGCGCGCGGCGACCGAGTTCGAGGTGAAGCGCCGCCTCTCCCAGCTCGGCCAGCCGGTCGACAAGGCCGAATGGAGGATGACCCCGCCCACCGTGAACGCCTACTTCGATCCGACGGCCAACAACATCAACTTTCCCGCCGGCATCCTCCAGCCGCCGTTTTTCGATTTCTCGCTCGACGACGCGGTCAACTACGGGGGGATCGGCGCGGTCATCGGCCACGAGATCACGCACGGCTTCGACGACCAGGGCCGGCACTACGACGCCGACGGCAACCTCGCGGACTGGTGGACGCCCGAGGATGCCGCCCAGTTCCAGGCGCGCGCGAAGAAAGTCGTGGAGCAGTTCAACGGCTACGAGCCGCTCCCCGGAGTGAAAGTGAACGGCGAGCTGACGCTCGGCGAGAACATCGCCGACCTCGGCGGCGCGAGCCTCGCCTTCGAGGCCTTGCAGCGCTCCCTCGCCGGCAAGGAGAAGAAGCTCATCGACGGCCTCACGCCCGAGCAGCGCTTCTTCCTCTCGTGGGCGCAGGTGTGGCGCACGAATATTCGTGAGAACGAGCTTCGTCAACGGATCGCCGTCGATCCCCACTCGCCCGGGATGATCCGCGCCATCGGCCCGCTGGTGAACCTCCAGCCGTTCTACGACGCCTTCGGAATCAAGGAAGGCGACCCGATGTGGCGCAGACCTGAGGACCGCGCCAAGATCTGGTGAGCGCCCGGACAAATTTGCTTCTCCTCGCGCTCCTGGGCGCGGCTTGTCCCGCCCTTCCGGCGGAGACGCCGCTCGCCTCGCTTCCCTACACGCCGGGTCTCGACGTGAGCGCGATGGACCAGTCGGCGGATCCCTGCGTCGACTTCTACCGCTACGCCTGCGGCGGGTGGATCCGGAACAACCCCATCCCGCCCGACGAGTCGCGCTGGAGCGTGTACGGCAAGCTCGCGCGCGAGAACCAGCGATTCCTCTGGGGAATTCTCGAGGGACTCGCGAAGACGAGCGCCGGGCGAAGCGCCGCGCAGCAGAAGATCGGAGATTATTTCGCCGCCTGCATGGACGAGGCCGCGGTCGAGAAATCGGGCGGGCGGCCGCTGAAGCCGCAGCTAGCCCGGATATTCAGGATGAAATCGAAGCGCGATCTCCCCGCGGTGCTCGCCCGGCTGCATCTCGAGACCGGGTCGAGCGACGCGTTCTTCGGCTTCGATTCGAATCAGGACTACGCGGACGCAACCCGGGTGATCGCGTTCGCCGGCGCGGGCGGCCTCGGCCTGCCCGACCGCGACTTCTACACGAAGGACGACGAGCGCTCGAAAGCGCTTCGCGCCCGGTACGCGGCCCACGTCGCGCGCATGTTCGGGCTGCTGGGCGATCCGCCCGAGGCGGCAGGGCGCGAAGCCGCCAAGGTCATGGAGATCGAGACGGCGCTCGCCCGCGCCTCGCTCACCCGCACGCAGCGCCGTGATCCCTACCAGCTCTTCCACAAGACGGACGCCGCGGGCCTGAAGGCGCTGACGCCCGGATTCGACTGGGACGTCTACCTCGAGGCCGCAGGTCTTCCGCGGTTGAACGCGTTCAACGTCACCGAGCCGGAATTCTACCGGGCGCTGGACAGGCAGTTGAGCTCGCTCTCCCTCGCCGACATCAAGACCTATCTGCGCTGGCATGCCGCCCACGCGAGCGCCCCGTTCCTGTCTTCCGCGTTCGTCGACGAGGACTTCGATTTCTTCGGCAGGACGCTGTGGGGAACGCCCGAGCTCAAGCCGCGCTGGAAGCGCTGCGTGGCGCTGGTCGACGCGCAGCTGGGCGAGGCGCTCGGCGCGGAGTTCGTGAGCCACGCCTTCAGCGCGGAGCTGAAACGCAAGACCCTGCACATGACCGAGCAGATCGAGCAGGCGATGCACGAGGACATCGTCAATCTGGAGTGGATGAGCGCGGCGACCCGGGAAAAGGCCCTGGAAAAGCTGCGCGCCATCGTGAACAAGATCGGATACCCGGACAAGTGGCGCGACTACGGATCGCTGGAGGTGAGGCGCGGCGACTTCTTCGGCAACGTGGCGCGCGCCAGCCTGTTCGAGTCGCGGCGCAGGCTCGCCAAGATCGGCAAGCCGGTCGACCGCGGCGAGTGGGCCATGACCCCGCCGACGGTCAACGCCTACTACAACCCGCACATGAACGACATCAACTTCGCCGCGGGCGTGCTGCAGCCGCCGCTGTACGACCCGAAGATGGACGAC
Source organism: Betaproteobacteria bacterium (assembly GCA_005884455.1). Lineage (GTDB taxonomy): Bacteria > Pseudomonadota > Gammaproteobacteria > Burkholderiales > SG8-39 > VBDM01. The sequence goes on along the minus strand of VBCH01000232.1, from coordinate 9,505 downwards.
GCGCCCAACTACGGCAACACCGGCGGCACCATCGGCCATGAGCTGACGCACGGTTTCGACGACGAGGGGCGCCACTTCGACGCGCGGGGCAATCTCAGGGACTGGTGGACGCAGAAGGACGCAAAGGAGTTCAACGATCGCGCGCAGTGCATCGTCGATCAGTACGCGCAGTACACCATCGTCGACGACATCCGCATCAACAGCAGGCTGACCGAAGGCGAGGACATCGCCGACCTGGGCGGCCTCGTGCTCGCGTGGCTCGCGTGGAAAGCCGAGACGGCGGGCGCGAAACCCGAGAGCCGCGACGGGTTCACGCCCGAGCAGCGCTTCTTCGTCGGCTACGCGCAGTGGGCCTGCGAGCACCATCGCCCGGAGGATCTGCGCGCGCGGGCGCTGACCGATGCGCACTCGCCGGGCAAGTACCGCGTCAACGGCCTGGTGGTGAACATGCCCGAGTTCGAGCGGGCGTTCTCGTGCAAGGCCGGAGCGCCCATGGTCCGCGAGAACCGCTGCCGCGTGTGGTGATGGACGATGCCCGCGCCGGCGCTTCCGACCAGGGATTGAGCCCGCTGATCCTCGCCTGCCTCGCCGCCACCTGGCTGATCTGGGGCTCGACCTATCTCGCGATCAAATGGGCGCTTATCAGCCTTCCTCCGTTCTTTCAGATGGGAACGCGCTTCCTCGTCGCCGGTGGGGTCCTCATGGCGTGGATGCGCTGGGTGCGCAAGGCGAGCTGGCCCACGCGCGAGGAGTGGCGCAACGCGCTCTTCGTGGGCACCCTGATGCTGGCCGGCGGAATGGGAAGCACCGCGTACGCCGAGCAATCGGTGGATTCCGGGCTGGCGGTGGCTTTCATCGCCGTGGTCCCGATCATGATCGCGGCGATCAATATGCTCTGGAAAGTGTATCCCACGAAGCTGGAGGCGACCGGCATCGCGGTGGGCCTCGCCGGAGTCCTGATGCTGACGCAGGGCGCGGGCTTCCGCGCGTCGCCGACGGGCCTCGCCGCGATCGCCGTCGCGTGCCTCAGCTGGTCGGCGGGCAGCGTGCTCAGCCAGCGCCGCTGGCGGCTCGCCCCGGGCGCCACCGGCTTCGCGAGCGAGATGCTGTGCGGCGGCTGCGCGCTGATGCTCATTTCCCTCGTCTCCGGTGAGCCGGCCGCCGTGGCTTCGAACTGGCCGTTCCACGCAAAAGCGGTGCTCGCATGGGCCTACCTCGTGGTCTTCGGCTCGCTGCTCGCCTTCAACGCCTACATGGTGCTGCTCGCGCGCGTGTCGGGCGGCCTCGCGTCGAGCTACACTTTCGTGAACCCCGTGATCGCGCTGCTGCTCGGAGTGTGGCTCGCGGGCGAAGTGGTCACGGGATTCGAATGGCTCTCGACCGCGGTGATCCTGCTGGGGGTGGTCCTGCTGATGGCGAGGCGTGCCGCCTGAAGCGATCGGAATTTTTCGGGAGGAGGCGTCGTGAAGAAAATCGTCCTGATCGCCGCATTCCTGGGAGCGGCGCTCCCGGTTGCGCGATTCGCCGCGGGGCAAGGCGAGACCTATCCGGCGCGGCCGGTGCGGCTGATCGTGGCCTTTCCTCCGGGCGGCAGCGTAGACGTGGTCGCGCGCCTCGTCGCGCCACCACTCTCTCAGAGCCTCGCGCAGCCGGTGGTGGTCGACAACCGCAGCGGGGCCTCGGGCAATATCGGGACCGAGCTCGCGGCGCGCGCGAAGCCCGACGGCTACACGCTTCTGATCCACACCATTCCCTTCGTCGCGAACGTCCATCTCTACAGCCCGCTGCCTTACGACCCGCTCGCCGATTTCGCGCCGGTCGCGCTGCTCTCCTCCTCGCCCTCGGTCCTGGTGGTGCACCCTTCGGTGCCGGCGCGATCCGTGGGCGAGCTGCTGCAGCTCGCGAAATCGAAGCCGGGAACGCTGAATTACTCGGCCGCGGGCGCCGGCACCAACCCGCATATCGCGGGGGAGCTGTTCAACATGCTGGGAGGCGTGGACATCGTGGCGATCCAGTACAAGGGAGGCGGCCCGGCGCTGGTGGCGGTGCTGGGCGGGGAGATCGGCATCAGCTATCCGAACATCTCGGAGGCGGTCCCGCACGTCAGCGCCGGGAGGCTGCGCGCGCTCGGCGTGACCGGAGCGAGGCGCGCGCCGGCATTGCCGGAGGTTCCGACCATCGCGGAATCCGGCGTGCCCGGATACGAATTCGTCACCTGGCACGGGATGCTCGCGCCCCGGGGAACGCCCGCGGAGATCGTCGCCCTGCTGAACGCGAAGCTGAGGGCCGCCCTGCGCTCCCCCGAGCTCTCGGCGCGGTTCGCGCAGATGGGCCTGGACGTGATCGCGAGCTCTCCCGAGGAATTCTCGGCCCACCTGAAAAAGGAAATCGAGAAGTGGGGCAAGCTGATCCGGGAAAGGCGCATGCGCGTCGAGTGACTCAGGTGAGTCGAGACGCGCTGCTTGCGGGAGGCGCCGACCTCGGCTATCTTCGCCGCTGGGCGGCCGATCTGGGCGTCGCCGGCCTGCTGGAGAAATACCTCGATGAACGACACAACGCCTGAATTCGAAAGGCTGGTCCGGGAGCGTCTCCTCGACCTCGTGCCCGCGGAGCGCGTGAGCATGTGCGCGGACATGTTCGATACGGCGCGCGCGCTGGTCGAAGCGTCGCTGCCGCCGGGGCTCGACCCGATCGAGCGGCGGCGGAAAATCTGTCGGCGGTTCTACGGCGATCTGGCGGACAAGGCGTTTCCTCCGGCGTAGGAAATTTCGCGCGGAATTTCACCTTACAGGGGAGCCTTCATGCTGTCCTTCGACCCTCGTTTCGAGCGCCGCCGCCGTCTTCTTCAATGGCTGTCCGCGAGCCCGCTGCTCGCGTCGCCCGGCTTTTCATTCGCCGGAGTGGACCGCCCCTCGAAGCTCCCCGAGCTCGAGGCGAACGCGCCGCTCATCACGAGCCCCTCCGAGGCGATCAACGTGTTCGACTTCGAGCCGGTGTTCTTCAAGAACGTGCCTCCCGCGCACATCGGCTACATGGCCTCGGGGATCGACGCCGAGGCGACGCTGAAGGCGAACCGCGAAGCCTTCTCCAAGTACTATCTGCGGCCGCGGCGCCTGAACGACGTGTCCAAGGTGGACATGAGCGTCGACATCCTCGGCGTGAAGTATCCGAACCCCATCTTCATCTGCCCGACGGGCGGCAACAAGGCCTACCACCCGGAAGGCGAGGCGGCGGTCGCGCGCGCGGCGAAGACGGGCGGGCACCTCGAGATGCTCGCGACCCCCGCGACCACGTCGATGGAAGACGCCATCGCGGCGCGCGGGGCCCCGGTCTGGTACCAGCTCTACGCCTCGCCCAAGTGGGAGGTCGCCGAGGCGCTCGTCAAGCGCGCGGAGCGCGCCGGGTCGCCGGTCGTCGTGGTGACGGTGGACCGCGTCGCGGGGAGAAACCAGGAGACCTTCTTCCGCCTGCGCAAGAACGACGCGCGCGACTGCAAAGGCTGCCACTCGGGAGACCTGCAGGAGAGCGTCAAGCGCAAGCCCGCCTACGCCGGAATCGATCTGAAAGGCCTGCCCAACCTGCAGTCGGCGAACATGAGCTGGGACTTCATCAAGCGGCTGCGCGGCGCGACCAAGATGAAGATCGTCATCAAGGGCATCCTCACCGCCGAGGACGCGAAGCTCGCCGTCGAGAACGGAGTCGACGGCCTCGTCGTCTCCAACCACGGCGGGCGCGGAGAAGACAGCGGCCGCGCCACCATCGACGTGCTGCCGGAGGTGGTGGACGCGGTGCAGGGAAAAATCCTGGTGCTGGTGGACGGCGGATTCAGGCGAGGGACGGACGTCGCCAAGGCGCTCGCGATGGGCGCGAACGCGGTCGGCGTGGGCCGGCCTTACCTGTGGGGGCTCGGCGCGTTCGGAGAGGCGGGCGTTGCGAAAGTCCTCGAGATTTTGCGCACCGAGACGCGCGTGGCGATGATGCAGTGCGGAGTGCGGACGGTGAAGGAGTTTACGCCGGCGTTCGTGCGGAAGGTGTAAAGCCGTAGAGCGCTTCCGGATTTCGAACCAGGATGCGGTTTCGCGTCGCCTCGTCCGGCGCCCATTCGGCGAGCAGATCAAACAGCAGTGCGTCGTTCGGCTTGTTGTCGTTGGGCATGGTCGGGTGCGGCCAGTCGCTCCCCCACACTAGGCGCTCCGGCGCCGCCTTGACGAAGGCCAGCGCGGTCCGGGTGGCCTCCGGATAGGACGGCGGGCCGATCTTGCTGTTCGAATACGCGCCCGAGAGCTTGACCCAGGCGCGACCGCGGTCGACAAGGCCGCGGACGATCGCATGAGACGGATGCTCGATGCCGGCCGGCAGCGGCGGGTTCCCCAGGTGATCGAACACCATTTGCGTCGGCAGGCGCCGCAACAGGTCCGCGAGCTCGACGATCTGGGCGCCTTCCACGTTGAACTGCACGTGCCAGCCGAGATCCGCGACGCGTTTCGCGAGCGGCTCGATCATGTCGACCTTGACCACCGCGGTGGCCGGGTCGCCCAGGGTGAAGCGGATGCCGCGCACGCCTGCGGCATGGAGCGCTTTCAACTCGGCATCCGTGACCGTCGGGTGGAGAACGGCGACGCCCCTCGCGTTCGGGCCGAGCTGCGCGATCGCATCGACGGTCACCCGGTTGTCGATGGCGTAGTTGCGCGGCTGGACGACGACGACGCGCGTCGTTCCGATGCGCTTCTGCAGCAGGCGGTAATGCGACACGGTGGCATTGGACGGAGCCACCCTCGGGCTGGGAGGCATGGCAAAGCGCGCCGGATCGTAGATGTGCATGTGGCAGTCGCAGGCGCTTTCCGGAGCCTTCAGCTTCGGAGGCTCGGTGCCGGCCGAATTCGACACCTGCTGGCCGCGGCTTTGCCCGCCGATTGCCGACGCGGTTGCGGCTATCGCCACCATCGAGGCTCTCTTGATGAAGGTGCGGCGTGCGATCATTCTGATACTCCCTTGCCGGAAAACCCGTACAAAGGATGGAACACCCGGTGCCTGACCGTCAAGACCGCCGGTCCCGGGCCCGAGGGTTTCGGATATCATTTCCTCGGCAGGAAGAGGCCATGAAAAAAACCTCGTGCGCAAGGTGTGACCGGGAGTCATCGGCGTGAAACCGCTCTGGGCCTTCCTGCGAAACAGCCTGGGGGTCGCGACCGACCTCTTCGCCGTGCTGCTCGCGTGCCGCTTGAGCACGCTGCTCACGCTGCTCGGCTTCGTCTTCTTCGTGCTCGTGGGGCAGGGGCGCGAGTTCGTCGAGGCGCTAGCCAGCGAGACGCAGGATCCCCTCTACTGGGCCCACCAGCTCTTCTTTCTCGCGGCGGTGCTGATCTGGTTCGGCACGACCTGGCTCACCTCGATCGCGCTCCTCGCGAACCAGCCCGCGCGGGCGGTGAGCGACCCGGCGCGCGCGAGGAAGATCGAGCGCTTTATGCCGAGGACCCTCGGATTTCTCGCGGTGGCCAGCGTCGCGATCGGCTCGATCGCGATGGCTCAATATCTTCAGGGCGCGGGGTACATCTTCCTCGCCGTGATTCTTCTCGCGATCGCCTGGAGATACGAGGACGGAATGCGCGAGGCGCTCGCGCGGAAATCCCGGGTGGCCGTGCCGGCCAAGATCAACAAGCTGCTGAGGCGCGCCCCCAAGGAGGCGCCGCTCGAGTTTTCGGTGTCGGGGATCACGCGCGCCCTGCTCGTCGTGTTCGGAGCCAGCTGGGTGCTCCTCACCCTGTTCGTCGTCTCGCCGGTCTGGCTGCCGCAGGGGATCGGCACGCTCGCGATCGTCCTCTTCGCCTGGTCGTCATGGCTCGTGTTCGGCAACTTCGTCCTGACCTGCGTGCCGCGCATGAATCACGCGCCGACCCTGTTCCTGGTGCTAATCGTCTGGGCGGTCGCCATCAGCAGCTGCAACGACAACCATCGCGTGCGCGAGGCGGGAGCCGGGGCCTCCGCCGTCCCCCACGAGCTCGGGGTGCGGGAGCATTTCGATCAGTGGATAGCCTCGCGCGAGCGGGGGCGCGACCCGAAGAGGCGCTATCCCGTCGTGATCGTTGCCGCGGAAGGCGGCGGAATCCGCGCGGCGTACTGGACGGCGACACTGCTCGCGGCGATCCAGGAGAGGGAGCCTTCGTTCGTGCGCCACGTCTACGCGATCAGCGGCGTGTCGGGCGGGAGCGTCGGCGCGCTGGTGTTCGACGCGCTGCTCGCTCAAGGGCGGGGCGCCGGGGGAAAACTGTGCGACGTCCAGGGGAGAGCGGAAACGAACATCGAGCGCTGCGCCGGGCAGGTCCTCGGAGAGGATTTCCTGTCGCCGGCGCTGGCGGCCTTTCTCTTTCCCGATCTGGTCCAGCGGTTTCTTCCTTTTCCGGTGGAGCGGTTCGACCGGGCGCGGGCGCTCGAGGGGTCCTGGGAGGACGCCTGGAGGACGCGCATGGGCAACGACCGCCTCGCCGAGCCCTTCGACGCGCTGTGGAAGGGCGACCGGGCCTGGCGGATCCCGTCGCTCCTCCTGAACGCCACCTGGGTGGAGACGGGCAAACGGATGATCGCGAGCAACCTCGCCGTCGACGCCGGCATCTTCAACGATACCGCCGACGTCTTCTCCTTCATCGACTACCCGATTCCTGCGAGCACCGCGGCGCACCTGAGCGCGCGCTTCACCTACGTGAGCCCGGCGGGCTCGCTGCGCAAGCGCAGCGAGAAGGAGATCGCCGCGCACGTCGTCGACGGCGGATATTTCGAGAACTCCGGCACTGCGACGGCGCTCGACGTCCTTTCCGCGATCTACTCGCGCGGCGAGAAGCTGAATCTCGATTTCGTCGTCGTCTACGTGAACAACGATCCCGGGGAGGAGGAGACGAGCACGGCCGCGCCGGTGCGCCCGGCGCCGTTGCGGTGGCTCACCGAGCTGATGTCGCCGATCGACGCGCTGTTCAACACGCGCGTCGCGCGCGGAACCTACTCGCAGTCGCTGACCAAGGAATTCGTCGAAGCCAATGCGCCGGACAAGCGCCGGCGCTACTTCCACTTCGGACTGAAGCAGGAAAAATTCGCCCCGCCCCTGGGATGGTTCCTGTCGGCGAAATCGCGGCGCAGCATCGACGAGCAGAGGCGCGAGCTGATCGAGAGCAGCCCGCAGTTCCAGGAACTGCTCGCAGTGCTGAAGTGAAGGCGGCGCTCGCCTGCCTAGGGTAGCTGGGCGCTGGAGAACAGGAGGATCGACGCGGGGCCGAGCGGTCCGCTGTAGTCGACCGCGACCTGTCCGGGCGGACCCTGCAGCAATCTGGCGGGAGTGACCTGTTCGAACGGCGCGTACAGAAGCGGATTCCCCGCGGTCAATGTCGCTGCATCGGCCACGAGCAATCCCCCGTAAGTCAGGCACAGCAGGCCTGTTCCCGCCCGCTCCGCCCAGCAGTTGTACGAATTCGGGACTAAGCCGGCGACGCTGAGTGCCGGTGCGTGGAGCACGTACCGGCCCACGATGATCCGGTTGTCGGCGAACGAGAGTGCGTTCATCTTGAAATCGAACGGCAGTCGGAGCGCCGTGTGCTGAGTCAAACCGTCGGGGAGCACCTGCCACTGGTCCACGTCGCCATTGTCGTCATTGAGGCCATAGAGCGCCGTCCCTGCCGGGTCGAACACGAGCTGGTCGTACCAGGCTCCTGACACCGTGTTCGGCTGCATGAGCATGCCGCGCAGCAGCGCCGTCACCGACCCTCCTACACCGGGCGTCATCGATACTGCGGCCACGCTCGAATCCGCAGGGGACACGGCCAGGGCCAGCGCATTGGCGTGGCCGAGGAACGAGTCCACGGGCAGACGCGTCCGGCCCTGCTCCGCCATCGACGGTAGGGCGAGCTTCACCACTTCGCCCGAGCCGTCGAGCCCGACATAGAGCGCGCTGCCGTCCGCGGCGATCGCGAGCGCGTTGGGCTCGGAGCCGATGGGTGCCGAATAGGCGATCTGCCCGCCGGAAGGATCGATGGTGGCGATGCTGTTGCCGAACCCCGGCACCGTTCCCGGGATGCTCGCGTAATACGCGTTGCGCCCGCCGTCGAAAACGAGCGCACGGTGCGGAATTCCAATGCTCAGCGCGCTGCCGTCGTGTGTGGTGTAGGTCGTAAGCAGCCACGACGGCGGCGCCAGCGCGGGGGGTGCAAGCAGGTCGGCGCTGGAGAACAGGCGGATCTTCGAGGCGAATCCCGAAGGGTTCGCGCGGTAGCTGAAGGCGACTTGTCCGGCCGGTCCCTCGACGAAGCGGCGCGGCGCGGCCGACTCGGAGCCCGCATAGAGGGGCAGCGCCTTGATGACGAAGCTGTCGCCGTCGACGACCAGAATGCGCGGCTGACCGCCCCCGCCTTCGGCCGCGCTCAGGCACAGCAGGCGATTGGCCGAGCGCTGCGGCTGGCAGTCTCCCTGGCTGGGGGCAACGCCCGCCGCGCCGAGAGCCGGCGTGTCGTACACCGCGCGTCCAGCGATTACTCGGTTGCCGGCGAAGCTCAGCGCGCGAACTATGCCAGAGGCGGCGTTGCCTAGACTGAGATCCGCGACGAGCCCGTCCGCAAGCACCTGGATGCGGCTCAGCGCGCGGCTGCTGCTTCCGGTGTCCAGGCCGTAGAGCGTGGTTCCCGCGGTGTCGAAGACGGTGAGACTGCCGCCGAAATTCAGCGTTTTCGGTTGCGCCACCAGGCCGCGGAACAGCACGACGCCGGCGTCCCCTGGAATGGAGTTTGTCACTTTCCTCGACACGGCGACGACGTCGGGGTCCACGGGTGACACGGCGATGGTCCCCGCGATGAACTGGCTGCCGATGTTCACGCGCCCGAGCTCGGTCATCGACGGGAGGGCGAGCTTCGCCAGCTCGCTCGTGCCGTCGAGCCCGACGTATAGCGCGCTCGCGTCGGCGGAGATGGCAAGGGCATCGGGCTCCGATCCGACGGTCCCCGAGAAGGAGATCTGGCCGGTCGCCGGGTCGATGGTGGCGATCCGGTTGCCGCTGCTCGCGACCGATCCGGGAACGCTTGCGTAATACACGTTGCGCGCGGCGTCGTAGACCAAAGCGTTGTGCTTGAGGGGAACATCGACGAACGACCCTCCGAGCACGGGAGGAGGCTCGGACAGGTCCCAGACGGCGCCGCCGACCAGGCCGCCGGCGAACACGAGCGTGTGCGGGGCGTCGACCAGCGCGCCGATTTCGTCGACGGCCACGCGCTGCGCCCTGACCAGCCCGAGTCCCGGCGCGAACCACGCCTCTTCGGTGAAAGCGATGCTTCGATCGGCCGATCGAGTCCCGCGCAAGATGAGACGGATGACATTGCGGAAGTGCGCGACGTCGTTCAGCGTGACCGTGGCCGAGAGCTGCATCGTCTCGAACCCGAGGAACACCTGGGTGTATTCGAAGCGGAAGCTCTCGCCGATCCCGTCGCCGTCGAGGTCTTCGCCCCACGGCCCGCTGCGCACGTGAGTGCGCGCG
>VBCH01000199.1 GCA_005884455.1 Betaproteobacteria bacterium | reverse complement strand
GCGGACGCGACCGCCGCCGCGGTGAACGTCGTCGCCGAGGCGATCGGCAAGGAAGGCGGGCTGCAGGCCGCGAACCTCAAGGTGGCCGAGCTCTATATCGCCGCGCTGGGCAATCTCGCCAAGACCAACAACACCATGATCGTTCCGACCAACCTTTCCGACGTGGCGAGCGTGGTCGCATCCGCCATGACGGTGCTCGACAGGACGCGCGCAGGCGCGAAGCCCGCGTAGGGCTGGACCTGACGCCGATTTTTTTGGGGAGAAGGCCGATGACAAGCAATCTATCGTGGATGGTTCCGGGTATCGCGTTGATGCTCGCCGGTTCGGTAGTCGCACAGCAGCCGCCCGAAGTGCGCCGCGTCGTCACCAAGCTCGACCCCACGGGCAAGGCGGTCGTGATGTTCGACGGGGCCGTGCAGTTGAAAGGCTTTCGATCGCCGAATCCGGCGGGAGAGATGTGGGTCACTGACAAGAGCCTGCCGGATTTCAACTGGAGCGCCGATCGGGCATTGACCAAGGTCGGACTCGTTCCCCCGAAAAACGGCACGATCTTTCGCATAGTCGATTTCGTGCCGCTTTCACCCGGGGCGGAAGAGAAAATGGATATCAACCTGATGATGAAGGTCGTCGGCGACCACGCGCCCGCGAAAGGGTTTCCGCCGCGGCATCCGATGATGCACCGCACGCGCAGCCTCGACTACGCGATCATCATGTCGGGCGAGATCGACATGCTGCTCGACGAGGGCGAGGTGCATCTCAAGGCGGGCGACGTCGTGGTGCAGCAGGCGACCAATCACGCGTGGGTGAACCGCAGCGGCAAGCCCTGCCGCGTCGCGTTCATCCTGATGGATTCGCAGGAGCCCTGATCGCGCTCCCGCCCTGCGAACGCCAGGCCCTTGAAAGGCGCGAGCGGTGACGAAAGTGGCGACGTTTCTTCGCAGCGAATGGGCGCTGGTGGTGAACTTCGCCACCACGGCGCTCTTTCTTTTGTTCGGGGCGGGCTGGCTCGCCGATCTTTCGGGGGCGGGCTGGTTCGCGTTCGTGTCGCTTTGGCTGCTCGCCGTGATGTTCCTTTCGGCCTTCGCCGTGGTGCGCCACGCGGAGGCGCTCGCGGAAAGGCTCGGCGAACCCTACGGCACGCTCACTCTCACCCTCGCCATCACCGGCATCGAGGTGATCATGATCGCGGCCATCATGTATACGGGCAAGGGCAACGCGACGCTCGCCCGCGACGCGATGATGGCGGTGGTGATGATCGTACTGAACGGCATGCTGGGCCTGTCGCTCATCGTCGGAGGCCTGCGCTACCGTGAGCAAGCCTACAACCTGCAGGGGGCGAACTCGTTTCTCGCGGTCATCCTGCCGCTCGCGGTGCTCGGCCTCGTCCAACCGAACTTCACTGTCACGACGCCTGGACCGGTGTACTCGCCGGTGCAGGCGACGTTCCTCAGCCTCATGTCGCTGGTGCTCTACGCCGTGTTCCTCGGCATGCAGACCTCGCGTCACCGGGAATACTTCATGTCGCCCAACGAGCCCGCCGAAGGTGCCGCGCCCCATTCGCCAGGGCACGCGGTCCAGTCGGCTTCCTTCCATGGGGTGATGCTCTTCGTCTACATCGTGCCGTTTGTGGCCCTTTCGAAGCAGATCGGCGTGCCGATCAATCACGCGATATCGGTACTGCACGCGCCGCCCGAGCTCGCCGGCCTGCTCATCTCGGTGCTGATCCTGTCGCCCGAATCGCTGACTGCCGTGCGCGCGGCGCTCGCCAACCAGCTGCAGCGCTCGGTGAACGTCCTTCTCGGCTCGGTGCTTGCGAGCATCGGCCTCACGATCCCTCTGGTACTCGCGGTCGGGTTCGTGACCGGGCAGCAGATCATCCTGGGCCTCGGAGCGACCGATGTCACGCTCCTCATTCTCACCCTCGCGCTCAGTATGGTGACGTTCGCCTCGCAGCGGACCAACGTGCTGCTCGGCGCCGTGCACCTGCTGGTGTTCTTCGCGTACCTGCTGTTCATCTTCGAGCGGTGAAGGGTCCGGGTGTTCGGCGGCGGATAATCGTTCCATGAAACTCATCGGCATCATAGGGGGAATCGGTCCGGAATCCACGATCGATTACTACCGGCTTTTCATTTCCACTTACCGGGAGCGCAGGCCGGACGGGGGTTATCCCCCCGTCGTCATCAACAGCATCGACCTGGCGAAGGCCCTGAAACTCGTCAGCTCGAACGACCTGGCGGGTTTGGCCGCGTACATGCTCGAGGAGGTCCGCCGCCTCGCGCGGGCCGGAGCGACGCACGGGCTGCTCTCCTCGAACACGCCGCACATCGTGTTCGACGACATCCGGCGCGCTTCGCCCATCCCGCTGATCAGCATCGTCGAGACCGCGTGCAGGGCCGCGGCCGAGCGCAAGCTGAAGCGCGTTGGGCTCTTCGGCACCCGCTTCACGATGCAGGGCGGCTTCTACCAGAAAGTCTTCGCGCGCGAAGGGATAGCCGTCGCGATCCCCGGGTCCGAGGACCAGGAATTCATCCACGACACCTACCTGAACGAGCTGGTCAACGGGGTCGTTCTGGCGGCGACGCGCGAGCGCTACATCGCCATCGCCCGACGGATGAAAAGCGAGCAAGGCATCGAAGCGCTCATCCTCGGCGGCACCGAACTGCCCTTGTTGCTGCGCGACGCGATCGGCATCGGCATGATGCTGCTCGACACCGCCAGGCTGCACGTGGAAGCGGCCGTGAGCGAGTTCCTGGCGTAGGGACGACGGTGAGCGACGGCGTGGCGATCCCGGCCTGGCTGCTCGTCCTCATGGCGTCGCTCGCCGTCTGGGCGCTCTACGAGCACGTGGTGGCGCCCGCGCTGCGCTTCCTGGTGATGCATCCCGCGAACCAGGTGATCGACGAGCTGGGCGAGCGCCTGCGCATCGGAATCCGGCCCTTCCAGCGCACCAAGCGCCAGGCGCTCATCCACAGCCTGCTCGCCGACCGCAGGGTGCAGGCCGCCGCCGAGAAGTACGCGCGCGAAAACAAAGTTACCCTGCCCGCGGCGCTGCGCAGGGTCGAGCGCTACGCGCGCGAGATCGTCCCCGCGTTCAACGCCTACCTCTACTTCCGCATCGGCTACTGGATCGGGCGCTGGATCGCGCGCTCCCTCTACCGCGTGCGCATCGGCTACGTCGATTCGGAGGGCATCGCGAAGGTCGGATCCGACGCGACCGTGGTGTTCGTGATGAACCACCGCTCCAACATGGACTATGTGCTCGCCGCGTATCTCGCCGCGGATCAGGCGGCGCTCTCCTACGCGGTGGGCGAGTGGGCGCGTATCTGGCCGCTCTCGGCGCTCGTCCGCGCGATGGGCGCCTACTTCGTGCGCCGCGACTCGAAGGACGAGCTCTACCGGCGCGTCCTGGAGCGCTACATCGCGATGGCGACGGAGGCGGGCGTCCCGCAGGCGGTATTTCCGGAAGGGGGCCTCACGCGCGACGGGCTCATCCGCGAGCCGAAGCTCGGCGTGATCGACTACATGATGCGCGGCTTCCGGATCGAGGGCGAGCGCGACCTCGTGTTCGTGCCGCTCGGAATCAACTACGACCGCGTGCTCGAGGACCGCAGCCTGCTGCGCTCGATCGTTCCGGGAGCCCCGGCCGTGGGCCGCTCCAGGGCACTGTGGAGCACCCTGTCGTTCGTCGCGCGTAATCTCAGGCTCATGCTGAAGAGCGAATGGCATCGCTTCGGCTACGCCTGCGTCAATTTCGGCTCGCCGGTCTCGATGCGCGCCTACTGCGGCTCGCGCGGCCTGGATTTCCAGCGCCTGTCCGGCGAAGAGCGCCGCCGGGCGACCGCGGCACTCGGTGAGCACCTGATGCGCTCGGTGGGGCAGGTGGTCCCGGTGGTGCCGGTGCCGCTGATGGCGACCGTGTTTGTGCGCAACCCCGAGCGCAGCCTCTCGGCGCTCGAGCTGAAGGCCGAGGTCGAGCAGCTGATCGAGCGGCTCGATCGCTCCGCAGCGCACGTCTACGTGCCGCGGCGCGATCTCGACTATGCGCTCGACGTGGGCCTGCGGATGCTGCTTATGCGGCATCTGGTCGAAGAGAACGAGGGGATCTACGTCGCGCGGGATAGGGAGCTGCTGCTTTTGCGCTACTACGCGAACTCCATCGCTCACCTGCTGGAATAGGAGCCGCCCCGAAAAATTGCCCTGCGTTGATATGTTCGGCCCGGGCGGATAGGATTAGCAATCCCACCACCAAAGGGAGAGCGCCATGGCCGCCGCAAAGAAGAAACCGAAAGCCAAAATCAAACGCAAGAAGGCACCGGCCGCGAAACCGGCGATCCGCAAGAAGTCCAAACCGCTCAAGAAGGCGGCGGCGAAAAAGCCGGCGAAGAGCGCGGCGCCGAAGCAGAAACCCGCGGCACGCCCGGCGCCCACCCCGCGCCCGGCCGCCCCCGCGGCGCCGCCGCGCGGCCCCTTGCCCGGCGAAGAGCGGGTGGGTTTCGTGACCCACTATTACGGCCATCTTTCCGTCGCGGCTATACGGCTCGAATCGGGATCCTTGCGCGTCGGAGACACGATCCGCATCCTCGGACACACGAGCGACTTTCGCCAGCGCGTCGAATCCATGCAGGTCGAGCACCAGCCGGTCACCGAGGCCGCCCGAAGGCAGGAGATCGGCCTGAAGGTGACCGAGCACGCCCGCGAGAACGATGAGGTGTACAAGGTGACCGGTCCCTAGGCGTCAGAGCCGGGCAGATGTTCGACGGAGGACCGCCATGCACAGGATCACGGCGACTTTGATGGTCTGCTTTGGCATTGCGCGGCCTGCAATTGCCGAGGACCCGGCAAAACTCATAGGTATCTGGAAGGTTATTTCCTCGGAAATCGAACTTCAGGATACTGGCGAGCGTATCTACACATTGGGAAAGAATCCGATCGGCTACCTTATCCTTACACCCGAGGGCCGAATGATGGCCTTCCTCGAAAAGGACGGACGCACGCCCCCGAAGACCGACCAGGAACGGGCGGCGGCCTTTCAATCGATGGTTGCCTATACCGGCACCTATCGCGTGGAAGGCGACAAATGGATAACCAAAGTGGACGCGTCCTGGAACCCGGTTTGGAGAGGCACCGACCAAATGCGGTACTTCAAATTGGAGGGAGATAAGCTGTCCGTGGTAACCATGTGGCAACCCAACCCGCTCGTAAACGGAAAAATGGCGCGTGCCATATTGAGCTGGGAACGTGCCAAGTAGGGTATTAGTGGGTTTGCATTTGCACTTTCTCACAGAGCGGTGACCATCGCCCGTCGGCGCCAGTCGAGGTCCCTCCATGGAACTCACCGTCCACCCGCTCACCCCGAAGCGCTGGCCCGACCTCGAGGCTTTGTTCAACGCCAAAGGGTGTTCGGTCGCTCGCGGCTGCTGGTGCATGTACTACCGCCGCAGCGGGTCGCGCGGACCCCTGCGGGCGGGGACCACGCGGGCGCAGGCGAACCGCGCCGACCTGAAGGCGCTGCTCGCCTCGGGCGAGCCGCCGGGTCTCATCGGGTATCGAGGCAAGGTTCCGGTCGGCTGGGTATCGCTCGGTCCGAGAGACGACTACGCGAAGCTGCGGCGCTCGCCCGTGATGAAGGCGGTCGACGACCGGCCGGTCTGGTCGATCGTCTGCTTCGTCGTGCCGTCGCGGTATCGTGGCCAGGGCGTGGCGCGGGCGCTTCTCGACGGAGCGATCGCCTATGCCAAGAAGCGCGGCGTGACCCTCCTCGAGGCGTACCCGGTGGACAAGCGCGGCCGCTCCGGTGACGATGCCATGTGGTTCGGCGCGAAATCGATGTACGACGCCGCCGGGTTCGAGGAAGTGGCCCGCCGGAAACAGAATCGGCCGATTGTTCGAATCGAGCCATGAGCACCGAAGCAGCGTTCTGCGACGGCGGCTGCACCTGCCGTTTCGTGCGCTACCGGATGGCGACGAAGCCTCTTTTCGTTCACTGCTGCCACTGCCGCTGGTGCCAGCGCGAGAGCGGCGCTTCCTTCGCGCTGAACGCCATGATCGAAGCCGACCGCGTGCAGTTGCTCCAAGGCGAGATCGAGGTCGTCGACACGCCGTCCAACAGCGGCAAGGGCCAGAAGGTCTCCCGCTGCCCCAGGTGCCGTATCGCGGTCTGGAGCAACTACGCGGGGGGCGGCGATGCGATTCGCTTTGTCCGCGTCGGAACGCTAGACTCGCCCGACCTCCTGCCGCCGGACGTGCACATCTTCACCGCGTCGAAGCAGCCGTGGGTGGTGCTTCCGCCCGACACCCCGGCCACGGCCGAGTACTACAAAGCGTCCGAGCTGTGGCCCAAGGAAAGTCTCGAGCGCCGCGCGGCCCTGCGGGCGCGGCGGCAGTAGTGCAGCGGGGAATTCGGTTTATCATCTCGTTCCGCCGCGACTAGGGATGACATCAGAGGAACACCGGCATGGACAAGGCCCCGCAAGTCAAGCTTCACTCGACCGCGCACTATTTTCTCGAAGGCCTGAACGACATCGGCGTCGAGTACCTCTTCTCCAACTTCGGCACCGACCACGCGCCGCTGATCGAGGAGATGGCGCGCTGGAAGAAGGGCGGGCGGCGCTATCCGAAAGTTCTCAATTGCCCGCACGAGAACACCGCGATGCATATGGCGGCGGGGTTTGCGATGGCAACAGGCCGCGGGCAGGCGGTGCTGGTGCACGTGGATGCGGGAACGGCGAATTCCGCGATGGCGATGCACAACGCGCGCCGCGGGCGGCTGCCGCTCGTGCTGATGGCGGGCAAAGCGCCTTATACGGTACGCGGAGAATTGCCGGGCTCGCGCGACAACTACGTGCACTTCATCCAGGAGCCGTTCGACCAGTCGGGGATCGTGCGGCCCTACGCGAAGTGGGAGTGGACGCTGCCCTCCGGGGTGATGACGAAAGAGACGTTGAGGCGCGCGCACACCGTAGCGCACAGCGATCCCATGGGCCCCGTTTACCTGATGCTGCCGCGCGAGACGCTCACGCAGACCTGGGACGAGGCGGCGATGCGACCGTTCCCCGGAGAGCGTTACGGCGCGGTGTCCGCCGGCGCGGCCGATACGGCCGCCATCGCGCAGATCGCGGACAAGCTCCTTTCCGCGAAGCACCCGGTCATGGTCACTTCCTACGCCGGCCGCAACCTCGAGGCGCCGGCGCTGATCGAGGAGGTCGCACGCGCGGCCGGAATCCGCGTGTTCGAGGCGGGCCCGCTCTATCTCAACATCTCGCGCGCCTCGCCGTGCTTCGCCGGAATGATGCCCGCCATCGCCGAGGCCGACGTGGGGCTGCTCGTCGACGTGGATGTGCCGTGGATCCCCACGCACACGAAGGAGAATCCGCATACCTGGTGGGCGCATATCGACGTGGACGTCGTGAAGGAATGCTTCCCCATCTGGGGTTTCGCCTCGAACGCGCGCCTCCAGGGCGACAGTGTTTTGATCCTCAAGCAACTGCTCGAGGCGCTCCGCGCGAAAGCGACGCCCGCGTTCCGCGAAGCGGCGGCGAAGCGCGTCGAAACGATGCGAGGCGAGGGCAACGAGCGGCGCGCGGGGCTCGCGAAACAGGCCGCGGACAAGGGCAAGAGCGGCGCGGTCAACCCGCATTACCACTGCGCCGAAATTTCCAAGGCGATCGGTGACGACGCGATCGTGGTCAACGAAGGCATACGCAACGGCCCCATCGTCAACAACCAGATCATGCGCACGAAACCCGGCTCCGCGATCGGCTTCGCGGGCGGCGGCCTGGGCAGCTCATCGGGGACAGCCCTCGGCATCAAGCTCGCGAAGCCGGACGCGACCGTGGTGCAGATGGTCGGCGATGGAGGCTTCTATTTCGGCAATCCCTCCTCCGCCTATGCCGTGTCCAAGCAATACAAACTGCCGATCTTCACGGTTCTCTTCGACAACTCCG
>VBCH01000231.1 GCA_005884455.1 Betaproteobacteria bacterium | reverse complement strand
GCTCTTTTCGCTCTCAGGTCCGTTGACCGTCGCCCCGACCCTCTATGCGGGACGAGTTCGATACGACAGCGAACGGGACTTTGCGCCGATTTCCCAGCTTGCGCGCGTAACCTTGATTCTCACGGCGAGCACGCAGCTTCCGTTCAATGACTTGAAACAATTTGTCGCTTACACCCGGTCGCATCCGCGCACCGCCGCGATCGGACACCTGGTCGGGGTTATCTCTCTCCTGGCGCTGCGCGCAAAGCAAGTTACCGGGGCGGATGTCGAGCTGATCCCCTACAAGGGAGTGACGGCAGTTTGGACCGACTTGCTCGGCGGCCGCATCCACGCGGGAATTGAACCCCTGAGTTCCGCCCTCCCTCAGA
>VBCH01000230.1 GCA_005884455.1 Betaproteobacteria bacterium | reverse complement strand
TCCGCTGGGCGAAAGTGATCCGGGACTTCGACGTGAAACCCGAGAACTGAGCGCACGCGAACGTGCCCGCTTGCGACGATTCTCTCGCCGCCTATACTTCGAGCTCGCGGCGATTCTCCCGGGAGAGAGTCATGAAGAAAGTTCTGTCGGCAGCGGCCTTGAGCGCGGCATTCGCGGCGGCGCCGGCCTGCGCGCAGGTGTCGCACGTGTATCTAGGAGCCGGCGTGGGAATAGCCAACACCGACTCGAGCGAATTCTCCTGGAAAATCCTCGGGGGCTACCAGCACGACCGGCATTGGGGAATCGAAGCGGCCTACACCGATTTCGGCAACTATCGGGGTTCGGGCGCCGACTCGCTGTCCCTCGCTTTCACCGGTACGCTGCCCCTGGACAGGCGTTGGGCGCTCATGGCCAAAGCCGGCGTCGCCTCGAACCGCACGCGGGTCGCGGGCTCTTCCGATCACGCCGATGCGCTGCTGGGGATCGGCGTCGCTTACGCCGTCAGCAGGCGCTTCGGTCTGCGTCTCGAGTACGAACAGTACGGCAAGATCGAAGCTCCGGGCGGCGCATTCAACGACAGGGCAAGCAATCTGGCCCTGGTCGGAAAGATTTCGTTCTGAGCGATCGGCTGCGCGTCACCGCGCCTCCATCGCCCGGATGAAATCGGCGAGCCGCTTGCCGGCCTCGTCCGGATAGCGGCGCTCGAGCGTCTCGAGGCCCGCGATCCGGTCGACGCGGAAATTGCGGAAGTCCGTTCGCCGCTCGCACCAGGCGCCTATCGTCCAGGTGCGGCCCCAGTAGTAGAGCGCGAGCGGCCAGACGTCGCGCTCGCTCGCCTTTCCGCCCGAGTCGCGGTAATCGAGGCGCAGCACGCGGCGCGAGCCGATCGCCTCGCGCACCGATTCCAGCTGCCGCATCGCCCGGCTGTCCACCTGGAACGCCGGCGCGTACAGGCGCGTCTTCTCCACCGCGGTACGGCGGTCGGCGGGGAGCGCCGCGACGATCTTCTCGATCGCGGTGCGCGCCGAGTCAGCGAGCACCGGCCCGCCCCAGGCCTCTACCATGCGCGCGCCCACCGCGAGCGCCTCGATCTCGTTCAGCGTGAACATGAGCGGCGGAACGTCGAAGCCCGCGCGCAGCCGGTAGCCGACGCCCGCCTCGCCCTCGACCGGGACTCCGGAGAGCGACAGGTCGCGTACGTCGCGATACACCGTGCGCAGCGACACGCCGAGCCGGCCCGCCAGAAACGCGGCCGTCGTGAGACGGCGGCCGCGCAGGAACTGGACGATCTGGAAGAGGCGATCGGCGCGCCGCATGGCCTCGCTAGCTCATCGCGTGCAGCCCGATGCGGTTGCCTTCGCAGTCCGACACGTGGGCGATGTAGCCCTGGTTGCCGGGCAGCGCCATCTTCGGCATCAGCACCTTCGCGCCTGCGGCGGTCGCGCGTTTCAGCGCCGCGTCGATCCCAGGCTCGGCCGCGAGATAGGTCACCGTCCCCTTGGCCGAAGGCTCGTAGCCTTCGCCTTTCATGAGGCAGCCGCCGATTCCGTCCGCGGCGTGCGGGAACAGCGCGATTTCGTAGGGGCCGAAATTTTCGGCCTTCAGCTTGCCGTCGAGCAGCTTCTCGTAGAAGGCGGTTGCGCGCCCGAGATCCGATACCGCGATTTCGCTCCACACCACTGCGTTCTTCATTTCAGTCTCCTTCGAGTGAAGTGCGGGATTCGCACGCCTGAAAGGATGCGGCCGCCCTGCTGACAACGTTGTGTCAGCAGTCCTCCTGTTGATAAAGTCGGCGCGGATTCCTTACACGAGTCCAAAGGCAACGCGTTCGGCAGCTGCTGAAATCGGCTGCCCTAGGACTCGCCACCGTCGCGCTCAGGGCCAGGGTAGCGCAACGCCGCGCGGCGCAGGAACCGGAACTGCGCGTTGATCCGCGTGCAGGCGTCGCAGATGGTGAGGTGAAGCCGCAGCGCGATGCGCTGCGGGAGACTGAGCTTCCGGTCGAGCCCCTCGGAAATCAGGCGGCCCGCCTCTTTGCAGGTGAGCTTCAGCTTCATTGCGCGCGCCACCTCGTCATGCGCGTATCGCGAACCATCGCTCCTCCAGGCAAGCGCGCAGGCTCATACGAGCCCTGTACAGAAGCACCCAGCAGTTGGTCGCAGTGATCGCAAGCTCCTTACAAATCTCGTCCGTCTCGATCCCCATCACCTCGCGCATCATGAAGACCCTCGCCGTGTTCTTCGGAAGGCGCTCCAGGCAGCGCTCCAGGGTTTCGAAGAACCTGCGCTGGGAAAGCGCCGTTTCGGGATCGCCCCATTCGGCCGGCATGCTGGCGTAGTGACCGTCTTCCCTGTACAGAGCATCGAAATCCTCCAGGGACGTCTCCTCGTCCGGCAAATCGAGGGGCCGCTCGCGGCTTGAGCGGCGGATGAGGTCGACGATCTTGTGCTTGAGGATCCCCACCAGCCAGGTGCGCACGGAGGACTTTCCGGCAAAATTCTTTGCGCCCTGGATCGCCGCCATCAGCGTCTCCTGCACGGCGTCCTCGGCCTGCGCCTGGTTCCGCAGTTGCAGCATCGCGAACTTCAGCAACACCGGTCGATGCTTCTCGACGTCCAAGGCTCCTTCGAAAATTCCAGCGGAACGAGTCATGAAGTCGCCGGCCTGGGGTGCAAGGTGGGGGGGCAATCTAGCCTTTTTCAACTCGCGGCGCAAGGCTCCGCAATGCCACAATCAGGTTTTTCGCCGGCAGGCGCCCGTCAGTCCAGCCTCACCTGCCGGAGCTTCCTCACGCACTCGTCGACGAAGGCGCGCACGGTGGTCGACAGCCGCCGGGTGTGCGGATAGACGACCTGCACCGGCATCGGCTCGGTCTCAAACTCTTCGAGGACGTAGCGGATCTTGTTCGACCTCCTGTACGGCGCGGTCTGGTACGAGAGGAACGTTCCCAGACCCAGGCCGTTCACGCACGCGTTCAGCGTGCTGTCGATCTCGTTGCTCACGAGCGCACAAGTGATCGGAATGGCCACGGCGCGCCGGCCGATGCGGAAGTTCCATTCGTTTCGCGGCGACGTGCCCATGTGCCTGACGCACACATGCGCCCGGACTTCCTGCGGCGTGCGCGGGATACCGTGGCGGCGAAGGTATTGCAGGCTCGCGCAGACCACGCGGCGGACCTCGCCGATCCTGATCGCAACCAGAGACGAATCGCGCAGATGCCCGATTCGAACGGCGACATCCAGGCCTTCCTCGACCACGTTCGCCAGGCGATCGACGAACAGCATTTCCACGTTGACGTCCCGATGGCGCCGGATGAATTCGCTCACGATCGGTGCGACGTAGCGCCGGCCGAACAGCACCGACGCGGTCACTGCCAGCCGGCCTTGCGGCTCGGCCTGGCTGAAGCTCAGTTTCGCCTCCGCGTCCTGCACCTCGGAAAGAATGACGCGGCAGCGCTCCAGGTAGCGGGCCCCTGCGTCGGTCAAATGGATGCGGCGGGTGGTGCGGTTGAGCAGCGACACGCCCAGCTGGCGCTCGAGCGCCGCCAGAGTCCGGACCACGGTCGGCAGGGAGGTATCGAGGGCGTTCGCGGCCGCGGTGAGGCTTCCCTTGTCCACGATGCGCACGAAAGTCGTCATCGCCAGAAGCTTGTCCACGGCAGGAATTATTACTCCGATTTATGGAACAGTCTATTACTGATTGAGATATTTATTCCACTCAAAGAAGTTGCGATACTGGCACGTGGCGAAGCCACCAGCGGCGCGCATCGCCGCGGCAATCGAGACCCCATAAAGAACACCTGAGAAGGAGGCCACCGTGAAAGCGAATTTGATTTCGGCGCTGGTTGCGTCTGCGTTCCTCGCCACCGCCGCTGGCGTGCTGGCGCGCGACGACGGCGTCGAAAAGCTCGGCACCGTGCATTTCTCGACCTCGTGCAGCCCGACGGTGCAGCCGAAATTCGAGCGTGCGGTGGCGCTGCTGCATTCCTTCTGGTTCGATGAGGGGCTCAGGGCATTCGGCGCCATCGCGCAGGCAGACCCAGGTTGCGCAATGGCTCACTGGGGAAGCGCGATGCTCCTGTACGGAAATCCCTTCGCGTGGCCACCTTCTCCCAAGGCACTGGTCGATGGCTCGGCCGCGGTGGAAAGAGCCAAAGCCGCGCAGGCCAAGAGCCAGCGCGAACGCGACTACATCGGCGCGATCGAGGCGTTCTACAAGGACTGGGACAAGGTGGATCATCGAACCCGGGCGCTCGCGTACGCGAACGCGATGGAGCAGCTCGCGCGGCGCTACCCCGAGGACTCGGAAGCGTCCGTGTTCTACGCGCTCGTGCTCGATGTGACCGCACTGCCCACAGACAAGACCTTCGCGAACCAGTTGAAGGCCGCAGCGATCCTGGAGAAGGTTTTTGCCGCGCAACCCGATCATCCCGGAGTGGCGCACTATCTGATCCATAGCTACGACTATCCGCCGATCGCCGCTCAAGGCCTGCCCGCGGCGCGACGCTATGCCAGCGTTGCGCCGTCGGCGGCGCATGCGCTGCATATGCCGGGTCACATCTTCACCCGGCGCGGGTTGTGGGACGAGTCGATCGAGACGAATCTTCGTTCTGTGGCGACATCAAAGAACCACTTCGACAGCCTGCACGCCCTGGACTATCTGGAGTACGCGTACCTGCAGCAAGGCCGGGACAGCGACGCAAAGCGCGTACGGGACGAAATCAACACCATCAAAAAAGTAAGCCCGGAGCATTTCGTCACCGCCTATGCGTTGGCGGCGATTCCTTCGCGTTACGCACTGGAGCGCGGACGCTGGGTGGATGCGGCCAACGTTTCCCCGCAGCCCGGCGACCGGGACTTTCAGTGGGAAAAGTTTCCGCAGGCCGTCGCCGTGATGGTCTACGCGCGTGCACTTGGCTCTGCACGCAGCGGGGACGCTCGTGCCGTGCGCAGGGCTATCGATAGTCTGCAGTCCCTGCGCCAAGACATGATCGAAGCCAAAATTCCCTACTGGGCGCAGCAGGCGGATATTCAGATCAAGATCACATCCGCTTGGGCCGCATTCGCCGAGGGAAACAGGCAGGAAGCGCTGAAGCTGATGCGCGAAGGGGCTGACATGGAGGATGCGAGCGAGAAACACCCGGTGACCCCGGGGCATGTCGTTCCGGCACGCGAGCTGCTGGGCGACATGCTGCTGGAACTCAATCAGCCGGCGATGGCGCTGAAGGAATTCGAAGCGTCGCACAAAATCGAGCCCGGCCGCTTTCGCGGACTTCTCGGCGCGGCGCGCGCCGCTGAACTGTCCGGGGATAAAGCCAAGGCAAAGGGCTACTACGCCGACCTGCTGAGACTCACCGCGAAATCCGACGGCGAGCGCCCCGAACTCGCGCAGGCGAAGGAGTTTCTAGCCAAGAACTAGCGCAGATCACCCGACGAGTGCTGGCCCTATTCGAGCCGCACCGCCGGGTCGCTGTAGACGATGCGCCCGCCCACCACGGTGGCGACAGGCTTCAGGCTCTCGATCTCCTTTTCGGGAATGGCGAGGATGTCGGCCGGGAGTATAACCAAGTCAGCGAGCTTGCCGCGCTCGATCGAGCCTTTCAGGTTCTCCTCGAAGCTGAGCTTCGCGTTGTTGATCGTGAAGATACGCAAGGCCTCTTCCCTCGTGATCCGCTGGTTGGCGCCGTACACGCCGTCCGAGATCGTCTCGCGCGAAATGAAGTGGTACATCGCCCAGAACGGGTTGTAGGGAATCACGGGCGAATCGGTGCCGCCGGCGACGAGGATTCCCTGGTCGAGAAAGCTGCGCACCGGCGTCACCTGCTCGGCGCGCTCGCGGCCCCAGTACCTGACGAGGCTCGGGCCGGCGCGATACAGGTGGTCCTGCGCCGAGATCACCAGGTCGAGCGCCTTCACGCGCGGATAGTGGTCGGGCCGGCCGATGAAGAAGTGCTCGATCGACCAGCGCTTGCCGCGGATCGAGCGGTCGCGGTCCGCTGCGGCGTAGGCGTCCAGCACCTGATCGATCGCGGCGTCGCCGACCGCGTGCGTGGCGACGCGCCAGCCGAGGCGGTTGAGCTCGCGAACCGCGGCGGCGTAGTCGGAGAGAGGCACGACCTGGATTCCCTTGAACTTGCCGCCCTTGCCGAAAGGCTCCTCGTAAGGCGTGCGCATGTGCCCGCCTTCGAATCCGCCGTCGACCAGCGTCTTCATTCCGCCGATGCGCAACCATTCGTCGCCCTCGTCGGGCCTGACGTTCCACGAGGCGATCGTCTCGCGCATCTTCTCCACGCTCGAGTAGTCGAAGATGCGCATCAGGTAGTTGACGCGGATCGTCAGCTGCCCTTTCGCCTTCAGCTGCTGGAACATGCGGTAGGGCTCGATCGCGCTGCCGCCGAACTGGAATTGCCCCGGGATGCGGATCCCGCTGAGCCCCGCGGCGTTGAGGAGCTTTATCTGGGCGAGAATTTCGCTTTCGACGAGCTTCGGCGGCGGCGGCAGCTTCACCAGCCCGCGCGCGGTGTCGACCAGCTCGCCGTTCAAATCCCCGTCCGCGTCGTGGCCGATCTCCCCGCCCGGCGGCACCGGCGTGGCGCGCGAGATGTTCCAGCGCTTCATCGCGGCCGAGTTGACGATGAACTCGTGCCCGCCGCGCACCAGCACCACCGGATTGTCCGGCGCGATGCGGTCGAGGTCCCTCTTGTGCGGCAGGCGCTTCTCGCGCAGCTGCGCCTCGTGCCAGTCGGAGTTGGAGACGACGAGATCCCCCGGCTTGCTTGCTTTCACCCGCGCCTCGACCGCGGCGAGGAGCTCGGCCATGCTGCGGACGCCCGCGAGATCCACGCCCGGCCCGCCGCCCGCGTTGTGCAGGTGCCCGTCGATCAATCCCGGGATCACGGTGCGACCGCGCAGATCGAGGGCCTTCGTCGCCGGCCCGGCCGTCCGGCGCACGGCGTCGTTGGTTCCGACCGCGACGAAGCGATCGCCGCGAATCGCCAGCGCTTGCGCGATCGAGAACTCCGGATCGACGGTGACAACTTTGCCGTTATGGAGAATCAGGTCGGGGGCTTGGGCCCGAACGAGGGCGCCCGGCCAGGCGGCGAGGATAGCGGCGGAGAGAATTGCGGCGAACCGCTTCACGAAAACCATGCGTCCTCCGTGGCTTGCCGGGACCTGCACGGGAACCGATTATAGGGGTAGGATATCCGGGCGCGAAAATCCGCATGTCCCGGCCACAACCCCGCACGACAATGGAGGAGTAGAAATGCGCCTGACAATCAACGGCAAGTCCCACGAGGTCGACGTCGATCCGACCACGCCCCTGCTGTGGGTGATCCGCGAGCAGGTCGGCCTCACCGGCACCAAGTACGGCTGCGGCGTCGCGC
Organism: Betaproteobacteria bacterium; assembly: GCA_005884455.1. Lineage (GTDB taxonomy): Bacteria > Pseudomonadota > Gammaproteobacteria > Burkholderiales > SG8-39 > VBDM01. Next base: position 17,656 of record VBCH01000230.1, on the reverse strand, counting down.
AGTGCGGCGCCTGCACGGTGCACATGAACGGCCTCCCGGTGCGCTCGTGCTCGGTCCCCGTGAGCGCGGCGAGCGGCGCCAAGATCACCACCATCGAAGGCCTCGCCTCGGGCAAGACCCTGCACAAGGTGCAGAAGGCGTGGATCGATCACGACGTGCCGCAATGCGGCTACTGCCAGTCCGGCATGATCATGGCGGTGGCGGCGCTCCTCAGGACCAACCCCAAGCCGAGCGACGCCGACATCGACGCCGCGATCACCAACATCTGCCGCTGCGGCACCTTCGTGCAGGTGCGCGAAGCGATCCACGCCGCCGCCAAGGCCGCGTGAGGGAGCCGACCATGACAGCCATTCCGAAATTCACCCGCCGTAGCTTCCTCGTCAGCAGCGCCGCCCTCGGCGGCGGACTCGCGCTCGGCCTGCGCCTTCCCCCCTTCGGTCCCGCCGTGGTGCGCGCGGCCGACGGCTCGCCCGAGATCACCGTCTGGGTGGCGATCCGCCCGGACAACACCACCCTTATCCGCGCCGTGCGCGCCGAGATGGGCCAGGGCACGATCACCGGCCTCGCGCAGCTCATCGCCGAGGAGCTCGACTGCGACTGGAACAAGGTCGTGATCGAGTACCCGACCCCGGGTCAGAGCGTCGCCCGCAAGCGCGCCTGGGGCGATTTCTCCACGGGCGGCAGCCGCGGCGTGCGCGCGTCGAATGAGTACGTGCGCAAGGGCGGAGCGGCCGCGCGCATGATGCTGGTGCAGGCCGCGGCGAACGAGTGGAAGGTTCCCGCCTCCGAGTGCGTCGCGGCGAACAGCGTCATCACGCACAAGCCCTCGGGACGAAAGACGACCTACGGCAAGGTGGCCGAGGCCGCCGCACGCCTCGAGCAGCCGAAGGATGTGCCGCTCAAGGATCCCAAGACCTGGAAGATCGCGGGCAAGCCGCTGAAGCGCCTCGACACCGCGGGGAAGGTCAACGGCACCATGATGTACGGCATCGACGTCAAGCTCCCCGGTATGCTGAACGCGGCGGTGAAGGACTGCCCGGTGTTCGGCGGCAAGGTGAAGAGCTTCGACGCCGCCCAGGTCGCCGGCATGACCGGCGTGAAGAAAGTCGTGCAGGTCGGCGACTCCGGGGTCGCGGTGATCGCGGACAGCTGGTGGCACGCCAAGACCGCTCTCGAGCAGCTCTCCATCGTCTGGGACGAGGGCCCGAACACGAAAGCGTCGAGCGCCGACATCGCCGAGTTGCTCAAGGCGGGCCTCGATGCCGATCAGGCCTTCGTCGGCAACCAGGCGGGCGGCGACGTCAAGGCCGCGCTCGCCGGCGCGGCGAAGAAGGTCGAGGCGGTGTACTCGTATCCGTACCAGAACCACGCCTGCATGGAGCCGATGAACGCGACCGTGCGCTGGACGCCGGAGCGCTGCGAGATGTGGGGCCCGACGCAGAACGGCGAAGGCGCCTTCGCGCAGGTGCTCGAGGCCTCGGGGCTGCCCGCCGACAAGGTCGACGTGCACAACGTCATGCTGGGCGGCGGCTTCGGCCGGCGCGGCACCTACCCGAACGACTACGTGACGCAGGCCGTCCTCATCGCCAAGCAGATGCCCGGGACGCCGGTGAAGATGATCTGGTCGCGCGAGGAGGACATGGCGCACGGGCGCTATCACCCGGTGATGCAGTGCAAGCTCGTGGGCGGCCTGGACGCGAGCGGCAACCTCACCGCGCTGCACATGCGACTCTCGGGCCAGTCGATACTCGCCGCGGTGCGTCCGGAGGTGGTGCAGGCGCAGAAAGGGCGTGATCCGCTCAGCTTCCAGGGTGTCTTCGAATCAGGTGAACATTCCTTCAGCTACACGGTGCCGAACCTCTTGATCGACCACGCCATGCGCAACACGCACGTGCCGCCCGGTTTCTGGCGCGGCGTCAACATCAACCAGAACGCGGTGTTCATCGAGTGCTTCATGGACGAGCTCGCGGAAGCCGCGGGCCAGGACGCGCTCGAATTCAGGCGCAAGCTCATGGCCAAGCACCCGAGGAACCTGGGCGTCTTGAACGCGGTGGCCGAGAGGATCGGCTGGAGCAAGCCCGCGCCTGCCGGTATCCATCGCGGCCTCGCGCACCTGCATTGCTTCGACAGCTTCGTCGCTGCCGCCTGCGAGATCTCGGTCAAGGACGGCAACAAGGTCAGGGTGCACCGCATCGTCGCCGCGACCGACCCGGGCTACGCGGTGAACCCGGCGCAGATCGAGCGGCAGGTCGCGGGCTCGTTCGTCTACGGCCTGTCGGCGCTCTTTTTCCAGGAGTGCACGGTGAAGGACGGCCGCATCGAGCAGACGAACTTCCACCAGTACAACTCGATGCGCATCGCCCAGATGCCGAAAGTGGAAACCATCCTGATGCCGACCGGAGGCACGGTCTGGGGCGGCATCGGCGAGCCGACGATCTGCGTCGCGGCGCCGGCGGTGCTGAACGCGTTCTACCGCGCGACCGGCAAGCGCATCCGCTCGGTGCCGATGAAGAACCACGGCATTGAATTGGTGTGAGGCCTGCGCGATAGCATTTTCGATTCTCGTCGGAAATGCCTTCGCCGGTGATTCGATCCCGGCTTCGCTGACCGGAGCGAAGGGCGATCCGGCGCGAGGCCGGGCGATCGTGGCCAAGCGGCAGGTGGGCCTGTGCCTGCTGTGCCACAGCGGGCCGTTCCCCGAGGAGCGGTTCCAGGGGGACCTCGCTCCCGATCTCACGGGCGTCGGCGCGCGCCTGTCCGAGGGCCAGATCCGACAGCGGATGGTCGATTCAACGAAGCTCAACCCTCAAACCATCATGCCCGCGTATTACAGGACCGAAGGGCTGACGCGCGTTGCGCCCGCCTTTCGCGGCAAGACGGTGCTGACGCCGGAACAAATCGAGGACGTCGTTGCCTATCTGGTTACGCTCAAATGACCACGCGCCGCGAATTCCTGGTTCTTGCCGCGACATCCCTCGCCGTGCCGGAAGCGGCGAGAGCGCAGCTCGATCCCAACCTGGCGGCGAACCGCAAGGCCGCGTTCCAGGAAGCGCTGCACGGGATCGTGGGCGACACACAGGTCCGCCGCGGGCGCGTGAAGCTCCAGCTCCCGCCCCTCATCGACAACGGCAATTCGGTGCCGTTCTCGGTCGTGGTCGAGAGCCCGATGACCGAAGCCGACTACGTGCGCGCGATCCACGTCCTCACCGAGAAGAACCCGTTGCCCGACGTGGTGAGCGTGCGCTTGAGTCCGCGCGCGGGCCGGGCGACCCTGTCGACCCGCGTGCGTCTCGCCGATACCCAGACCGTGACCGCGATCGCGCAGATGAGCGACGGTTCGTTCTGGTCCGACAGCGCCGAGGTCGTGGTCACGCTCTCGGCCTGCCTCGAGGAAGGGCTGATCTGATGGCGCGCGCGGTGGTCACGATGCCCGCTCAGGCGAAGCGCGGCGAGATCGTCGAGATCAAGACGCTCGCCCAGCACCCGATGGAGACCGGGTTCCGGCGCACGCAGACCGGCGAGCTGATCCCGCGCGACATCATTCGGCGCTTTACCTGCACCTACAACGGCGTGGAGGTCTATCGCGCCGACCTGCATCCGGCGATCGCCGCTAACCCGCTCATCTCGTTTACCACGGTGGCGAGCGAGAGCGGCGCGCTCACGTTCCAGTGGACCGGCGACAACAGCTACACTGTGACCGAGATCGCCCCGATCCGGGTCGAGTGAGCCTTCGATTCCTCTCAGCGGCGCTCGCCTGCCTCGTTTGCACGAGCGCGCGTGCCGGCGAAATTCCGCCGGACCAGCGCCGCTCGGGCTATGAGCTCATGAGCCGGGAGACGCGCGCGATCCAGGACGACGACACGACCAATCCGGGCATGCTGTGGGTGCTCGACGGCGAGGCGCTGTGGAACAGGAAGGCGGGCACCGCGGATCGCGCGTGCGCAGCTTGCCACGGCGACGCGCGCACGAGCATGAAAGGCGTCGCGGCGCGTTATCCCGCCTTCGACGCCGCGCTGGGGCGCCCGGTGAACCTGGAGCAGCGCATCAACTTCTGCCGCACCGGGCGGCAGAAGGCGCCGCCGCTCGCTTTCGAGAGCCGGGAGCTGCTGGCGCTCACCGCCTACGTCGCGCGGCAATCGCGCGACCTGCCGATCAACATCGCGATCGACGCGCGCAACAAACCCTTTCTCGACGCAGGCAGCGAGGCCTTCCATCGCCGCCAGGGCCAGCTCAACCTCGCCTGCTCCCAGTGCCACGACGACAACTGGGGGAAGCGCCTCGCCGGAAGCCTCATTCCACAGGCGCACCCCACCGGGTATCCGCTGTACCGGCTCGAGTGGCAGGGCCTCGGGTCGCTCGAGCGGCGGCTGCGCAACTGCCTCATCGGAATACGCGCCGAACCCCATGCGTATGGAGCGCCCGAGTTCGTGGATCTCGAGCTCTATCTGATGTGGCGCGCGAACGGAATGAAAGTCGAAACGCCCGCTGTTCGGCCCTAGCCGCTCACTTGAGGAGCTCCGGGGCGATCAGCCTGGGAAGGATCAGCGGGATGTCGGGCCAGATGATGATCGCCGCGAGCATGAGGAGCATGGGCACCAGCATGATCATCGTGTCCTTGAGCGCGAACCTGATCGGCACCTTGGCGACCGCGCAGGAGATCATCAGGCACAGCCCGTAGGGCGGCGTCACCAGCCCGAAGGCGAGCGAGACGATGCCGATGATGGCGAAGTGGATCGGATTCATTCCGACCGAGTGCGCGAGCGGCTGCAGGATCGTGCCGAAAATGATGATCGCGGGTATAGCGTCGAGGAAGCAGCCCACAACCAGGAACACGAAGGCGATGAAGAATCCCGCCGCGGTGATGCCCATCCCCCAGGTGGAAACGTTCTCGAGCAGCGCCCTGGGGATCTGGTAGTAGGCGAGCAGCCAGCCGAAGGCGGACGCCGTGCCCACGCAGAAGAGCGCCACGGAGGAGAGCCGCCCCGTCTCGACAAATGAGTCGTAGAGGTGCTTCAGGTTCATTTCTCGATACACGAAGACCGACAGCGCGATCGTGTACAGCACGGCCACGCACGCGGATTCAGTCGGCGTGAACCAGCCGAGGAGCACGCCCCCGACGATGATGAAGGCCGTCAACAACGCCGGGATCGAGATCCACGCGGAGTAGAAGAATTCCTTCAGCGTCGCGCGCGGATAGACCGGGTAGTGGTAGATCTTCGCGTAGACATGCACCGTCGCCATCTGCGCCGCGGCGATCAGCAGGCCGGGAAGGAAACCCGCGAGGTACATCGCGCCGATGGAAGTCGAGATCACCCCGCCCCAGACGATCATGAGGATCGAGGGCGGGATGATGACCGCCAGCACCGCCGAGACCGCGGTGATCGCGATCGAAAAAGACAAGCCGTAACCCTCTTTAACCTGGGCGTCGATGAAGATCTTGCTCTGGCTCGCCGCATCCGCCGTCGAGGACCCCGAGATTCCGGCGAAGAAAACCGAGAGCAGCACGTTGATCTGCGCGAGCGCGCCCGGGAAATGGCCCACCATCGAGCGCGACAGGCGCACCAGCCGGTCGGTGACCCCGCCCACGTTCATCAGGTTGGCGGTGAGCAGGTAGAACGGCACCGCGAGCAGGATGAAGGAGTTGTAGGCCTTGAAGGTCTCGTTGAACAGCATCATCGGCGACAGGCGCGGTTCGAGGACCAGGCTCGGCAGGCACGCGAGGCCCAAAGCGAACGCCACCGGCACGCGCAACACGAAGAGCGCGAGGAAGGTGCCGAAGAGGACGATAGCCGCCGCGCCGGGGGCGAGCGCCGCGGACATCATCGGCCGGATTTCCCCGCTAGCACGCGCACGCTCGCGACGAACGCTTCACCGAGGAAGAGCGCCCAGGTCAGGCCCGCCACCGGCCACGCGATGAAGATGAACGTCATCGGCAACTCGGCGAGCTCGGAGGTCTGGTCCCAGCCGAAGCGCACGAACGCTATGCCCCACCACGCGAAGACCAGCGCGAACACGAGGACGAGGAAGTTGGTGACGATCTGCAGGAACGCGTTCGCCCGCGGCGGAAGATCCGGCAACACGTCGACCACGAAATGCGACCCCTCGCGCACCCCGATCATCGCGCCCAGCATGATCATCCAGATGAAGAGGAAGCGAGACAGCTCCTCGGTCCAGATCCACGAGGGGATCAGCGCCGTGTAGCGCGAGATGATCTGCAGCGTGACCGGGACGATCAGGATCGCCACGGTGGCCGCCATCAGCCGCGTGAGCAGCCGATGGTAGCCGTCGAGGAGCTTTTTCAAGCTACGTGTTCAAGTTACTTCGTGTTGTTGATCGCGGCGAAGATGCTGTCGGCTCCGATCTCCTTCGCGTACGCCTCCATCACCGGATCCACCAGCTTCTTCATCTGCGCGCGGTCGGTGAAGGTGATGCGCTTCAGCTTGCCGGCCTTCTCCAGCGCTTCGAGCTTGGCCGTGTCTTCGGAGGACTCGACCTGGCGGCCGTAGGCGCCCGCCTCCTTTCCCGCGCGCAGGATCGCCGCCCGCAGGTCGGCAGGCAGGCTGCGGAAAGTCTTCCCGGAAAAGCAGATCGGACGGATCGTGATGGCATGCTCGGTCATGGAGAGGTTGGGGCCGACCTCGTAGAACTTCATCGACTCCACGCCGGCGGCTTCGTTCTCGCCCGCCGAGATCACGCCGTTCTGAATGGCGTTGTAGACCTCGTTGTAAGCGATCACCGTGGGCGACATGCCGATCGCGGCGAAGGTGCGGCTCCAGATCGGAGCGCCCTGCACGCGCACCTTGAGGTTCTTCATCTCGGCGAGGTTGCGCACCGGCTTGTTGACGAATATGTTGCGCGTGCCGCCGCCGGCGTAGCCGATCAGCATGACGTCGGCCTTCTGCGCGATCTCGTCCGCGATCGGCTTCAAGAGGTCCGCGTCCAGCACCTTGTTCCAGTGGTCGAGGTCCCGGAACAGGAATGGCGCATCGATGAAAGGCGCCGCTTTCGAGAACGTCGACATGTGCGCCGGCGACACGATCCCGTAGTCCACGCCCTTGCCCTGGTTCATGTAGGCGAAGTAGTCCTTCTCCAAGCCGAGCTCGCTGTTGCGGTGGAGCACGAAGACGATCGGCTTTGCATAATACTTCTTCACCAGCTCCTCGAATTTCAGGAGCGACTTGTTGAAGGCGTGGTCGTCGTTGAACTGCACCGCGCCGTGCAGGGTGATGGTCTGCGCGGTCGCGCTCACCGCTATGCCCGCCGTCATGGCCGCGGCCGCCCAAGCCAGAACCTGTCTGCGTATCATGCTTGCCTCCTCGTCTCCTTGATGGTGATGCGCCACAGCGTGCGCGGATCGTTCGGGTCGATCAGCGTCGCCGAATGCAGCAACGATGCATTGTCCCAGATAACCACGTCGCCGACGCCGTATTTCAGGCGCAGCTGGTACTTCTCCTGTGTCGCGTGATGCTTCAGCTCGTCGAGCAGGTCGACTGCCTCGTCTTCGGGCATCCCCTCGATGCCGAACGAGCTGCCCGAGACGGCATAGAGAGCCGTGCGCCTGGTGACGGGATGCTTCCTTGCGACCCGGTGGCGGACCCAGGTCATCTTCTGCTCCTGTTCCTGACTCAGCACCGAGGCGACCGTGCGCGAGCTCTTGTCCAGGTCGTCGCGATTGCCGTAATGATGCAGCGCAACGAGATTTTCTATTTTCTTCTTGAGGCTGTCCGGCAGGCCGTCATAGGCCGCGTACTGGTCCGCGAACAGCGTGTCGCCGCCGACCTTCGGCACCTGGATCGAGTACAGCAGCGTCGCCCGCGCCGGCATGTCCAGATACGAATAGTCGGTGTGGAAATAGGTCCCTGCATCGGCAAGCCCGGCCGGCTGGCCGTCGCGCACCACGTTCGACAGGATCAGGATATCCGCGTATTCGGGATGGTGGAACTGGTCGACCACGTGCGGCTCGGGCGGCCCGAAACGGCGCGCGAATTCGAGAAACTCGCGCGCCGTCAGCTTCTGCCCGCGAAGCACGAGCACCTGGCCGGCGAAGAACGCTTCTTCGATTTCACGAAAAGCGCCGTCGGAAAGGGGTTGGGCGAGATCGACGCCGCTCGCCTCCAGCGCGAAATCCCGGCTCAGTTTTTTCAGTCGCATCGTTGCACCGCGGGCCTTTGCCGGCTCAATCCGCCTTTGCGCCCGAAGACCTGACGATGGGCTCGTAGGAAGCGTGGTCCCTGCGCACGAACGCGGCGAATTCCTCGGGCGAGGCGGAGATCTCGGGCTCCATCGCCTCGCGCGCGAGCTTCTCCGCAACCTGCGGCAGGCGCATGACCTTGGTGATGGTCGTATACAGGCGCTGCTTCACCTCGGGCCGGATCCCCGGCGGCGCCCAGATGCCCCACCAGCTCCCGAGGTCCAGCCCCGACACGCCCGCTTCCTCCATCCCGGGAACGCCCGGAACCATCTTCGAGGCCGCGCGCGTGATCAGCGCGAGCGGCACGAGCTTGCCCGCGCGGATCTGCGGGAGCACCACCGGCGTCGTGCCGATCATCACCTGCACGTCGCCCGCGAGCACCGCCTGCAGCGACGGCGCGCCGCCCTTGAAGGGCACGTGCTGCATGTCGGTGCCCGTGATGCGGTTCAACTCCGCGCCCGCGAGGTGCTGCGAGGTGCCGTTGCCGGGCGAGGCGTAGAACCACTTGCCGGGCTCGCTCCTGACCCTGGCGATCAGCTCCTTCATCGAACGGATCCCGCGCTCGGGCGTGACGCACACGATGATGCTCATCAGAGCGACCTCGGTGATGGGCGTGAAGTCGCGGTGGGGATCCCACGAGAGGTTCTTGTACAGCCAGGGATTGATCGCGTGCGTGAAATTGCCGGCGAGCAGGATGGTGTAGCCGTCGGATGCGGCGCGCGCGACGTGCTCCGCGGCGATGTTGGAGCCGGCGCCGGGTCTATTGTCCACCACCACCGGCTGGCCGATTTCCCGCGCCAGCTCGTCGGCGATGATGCGCGCGAGAAAATCGCCGCTTCCCCCGGGAGGAAATCCGACCACGAGCCGCAGCGGCCGGTCCGGATAGCCCTGAGCCCACGCCGCCATCGAAGCGATCATGAGCAAGACCGCTGCCAGGGCGCGACGCGCGAAGAGGTGCATGGAAACCTCCTTCAGCTGGACCTTACCGCATGCCGCCATACGGTATCATGGCACGGCATATTTCAAATGTAATCTAGCGGTCCGCGGCCGAAATGGATACGGATGTACTGATCGTGGGAGGCGGTCCCACCGGATTGATGCTCGCCAACCAGCTCGGACGGCGCGGTGTGCGCGCAATGATCATAGACCGGCATTCCGGGCCGGCACAGCAGACCCGGGCGATGGCGGTGCATGCGCGCACGCTCGAGATCTACTCCAAGCTCGGGATCGCGGAGCGGGCGCTCGAGCTGGGCCGCCGCGGCAGCGGCGCCAACATGTGGGCGGAAGGGAAACGGCGGGCACGCATTCCGATCGGCGACATCGGCAAGAGCCTGAGCCCGTTCCCCTTCGTGCTCATGCTCGGTCAGGACGACAACGAGCGCATCATGGGAGAGCGGCTGCGCGATTGGGGTATGGCGGTGCAGTGGAACACCGAGCTCGTGTCCTTCGAACAGGCATCGGACCGGGTGACGGCGACGCTCAAACAGCCGGACGGCGTGACGCGCAAGCTCACCGCCGCGTATATCGCGGGCTGCGACGGCGGGCACAGCACCGTCCGCGAACGCTCGGGCATCACGTTTCCCGGCGCGCCGTACGAGCACGTGTTCTTCGTCGCCGATACCGAGGCGACCGGCTCCATGGTGCCGGACGAGCTGAATGTGTACCTGCTGCGCGACGGATTCCATCTCTTCTTTCCGATGCGCGGGACCGACCGCTGGCGCGTCATCGGCATCCTGCCCAAGCATCTGAGAGAAAGGGACGATCTCACTTTCGAAGAGGCGGTTCCGGAGATGCGACACGAAGCCGGAGCGGCGCTCTCGTTCAAGAGGTGCAGCTGGTTTTCGACCTACCGGATCCACCATCGCTGCGCGGAGCGTTTCCACGACGGGCGTTGTTTCCTACTCGGCGACGCCGCGCACGTGCACAGCCCGATGGGCGGGCAGGGCATGAACACGGGCCTGCAGGACGCCTACAATCTCGCGTGGAAACTCGCGCTCGTAATTTCCGGAAAGGCGGACGCGGACCTGCTCGACACATACGAAGCCGAGCGCATCCCGGTGGCGCGCCGCCTCCTTCGCACGACCGACCGCGCGTTCACGCTGGTCGTTTCCGACAGTTGGGTCGCGGGGATGCTCCGTACGCAGATCGTCGCGCGGATCGCCGCTTTCGCGATGACCCTCTCGCGCGTGCGCAAGATCGCCTTCCGCACCATCTCGCAGATCGGCATCAGCTACCGGGAAAGCCCGCTGTCGAAAATGTTGCCGGGCCTGCCAGACGGCGGTCCGCGCGCGGGCGATCGTTTTCCGTGGTTGCAGCTCAGGTTCCAGGCGAACGGCCCGGTCGAGGACCTGTTCCAGAAGCTCGACGACACGCGCTTCAATCTGATCGTGACCGGGCAGCCCGCGCCTTCAACCGCGGCGATTGCTCCCGGCGATCTGTTGCGTACCCACGTGATTCCGGGCGACCCGGACAACGACAGCGAACTCGCCCGCGCGCGGATCTCGGGGCCGGCTTTCTACTTGCTGCGACCGGACGGCCACGTCGGGCTCGCCGGGACGCGCTTCGACGCGGAGGCCGTGAACGCTTATCTCGCCGAGCGTCAAATGCGCCTGGATGGGAAGGCTCGCAACGGATAAAATTCCGCCCGAGGAGAACCCATGCTGACGCGACGCGACGTCCTGATCGGAGCGATTGCCGCCGCAGCCGCCATGCGCTTTCGAACCGGTCTTGCCAAAGCCTCGCAGCCGGTCACGCCGGTGAATTTCGACGTGCCGGCCGGCGCCTGCGACTGCCACACCCACATCCACGGCGACCCGGAGAAATTTCCGTTCTTCCCGGGCCGCGTCTATACGCCCGAGACGGCGCTGCCCGAGGAGATGGCGGCGCTGCACCGGGCGCTTCGCCTGCAGCGCGTGGTGATCGTCACGCCCAGCGTCTACGGCACCGACAACTCGGCCACGCTCTGGGGGATGAAAGCGCGCGGCGTGGACGCGCGCGGTGTCGCGGTCATCGACGACAAGACGCCCGAGAGCGCGCTCGACACCATGGGCCGCGAGGGCGTGCGCGGCATCCGGCTCAATCTCTCGACCGGCGGCACCAACGACCCGGCCGTCGGCCGCCAGCGGCTCCAGAAGGCGATCGAGCGCGTGAAGAGCCGCAACTGGCACGTTCAGATGAACAGCAACCTCGCGATGGTCATCGCGACCAAGGACTTGGTCGCCGCCTCTCCCGTGCCGGTCGTGTTCGATCATTTCGCCAACGCCCGGGAGGAGCTCGGTCCGCAGCAGCCCGGCTTCGCTGATCTGGTGGAGCTGGTCAGGTCGGGAAAGGCCTACGTCAAGATCTCGGTCACGGCCGGCCCGCGAGCCGACTATGCCCCCTTCGCTCCGCTCGCCAAAATGCTGATCGCGGCGAACCCCGAGCGCATCCTCTGGGGGACGAACTGGCCGCATCCCAATTCGAGCTCGGGGCGCAAGCCGACCGAGCTGACGCCGCTCTTCCAGGTCGACGACGGCCTGGTGCTGAACCTGCTGCCGGCCTGGGCGCCCGATGCGGGGGTTCGCAGAAAAATCCTCGTGGACAATCCGGCGAGGCTTTACGCGTTCTGAGCGCGGGCCGGTTGGCGCGGCGCTGGTGTTCCTTGTCGCGTTGCAGCTCGCCCAGGCCGCGCGGGCACAGCCGCCCGACGCCGCCGACATCGCCGAGGGCATGAGGATTTTCCTGCAGAAGGGAAATTGCCAGGCGTGTCACGGCTGGGCCGCGGACGGCCGCAAGACGGACAACCAGATGCCCGACGGCGCGAATCTGCGCGAGACCAAGCTCGAGCGCGGCGACGTGATCGTGGCGATCAAGTGCGGGCGCCCCGGAAGAAGCATGCCCGCGTTCGACCGGCTCGCGTACAGCGACGGGCGCTGCTACGGCATGAAGCAGGCCGACCTGAAGTCGCGTGGCTTGGGCCTGCCCGACCCGCCGGCGACGCTGCAGCCGCGCGAGATCGAATTGCTCGCCGACTTCCTGTTCGCGAAGATCATCGGCAAAGGCCCGATGAACCGCGCGAGGTGCATCGAATACTGGGGCGCGGAAGTCGAAGCCTGCGGCGAGTCTCCGAAATAAGCTCAGTTCAACGCGAAGACGAACAGGTAGCTGGAGTTCTCCAGCTTGTCGTACTTCACCGGGTGCAGGTGGCGCCCGCCCGACTGCACCGCGAGATATTGCTTCGGCCCGATCGCGTAGGTCACCGGCGCGCCTTTGAGCGGCGTGCCGAGGTTGAAGCGCCAGAGCTCCTCGAGCGTCTCGTCGTGATACGCGATCACCCAGCCGTCCTGCAGCGCGGTGAACACCAGGCCCCCGGCGGTGACGATCGCGCCTGAGCGGATTTCGATATCGGTGATCGCCTTCGCGATGACTTTGTGGCTGCTGGTGTCGAACGCGGTGACCGAGCCGTAATAGAGGTCGCTCGAATACTCGCGTTTCTCGCTCGCTTTCACGTCGACGTCGCCGTCCTTGGATTTGAACACCACGGCCGCCCCGTTCTGAGTGAAGCAGCCTTCGATGCCGACTCCGTAGGCGATTTTCTTCACCGGATGGTAGGCCGTCGGCTGGTGCGCGACTCCGCCGTGCCAGGTCGGGCAGGCGCGCTTCTTTCCGTCGCCGCGCAGCGCCCGCGCCACGGGGTTGTAGATCTGCACGTCGCGCTTCGGATCGTAATCGAGCGGCCTGCCGGTCTTGGGATTGATCCCCTTGGTCCAGTTGAGATCGGTCACGTACTGGTCGGCCTTGATGAATTTTCCGTTGGTGCGGTCGAGCGTGTAGTAGAAGCCGTTGCGCGCGAAGTGGCCGACGATCTTGCGCTGCTCGCCGTTGACCGTCGCGTCGTAGAGCATGTGGACGCCGACCTCGTCGTAGTCCCACGAGTCGTTCGGCGTGTACTGGAAGTGCCAGGCCGGCTTGCCGGTGTCGACGTTGAGCGCCACCGCCGAGTCGGTGTAGAGGTTGTCGCCGGGGCGCGCCTGCGGGTCGTAGATCGGGAACGGGTTGCCCGTGCCGACGATGTAGAGCTTTGTCGCCGGGTCGTAGGAGCCGGTTTGCCAGATTCCGCCGCCGCCGGTTTTCCACGCGTTGTGATCGTCTTTCCAGGTTTCGCTGCCCGGATCGCCGGGCTTGGGCACGACGTACCAGCGCCACAATTCCTTGCCCGTCCTCACCTCGAGCGCGGCCACCCAGCCGCGCGTTCCACCGTCGCCCGCGCCGTTCTGCACGATCACCTTGCCGTCGGCGACGAGCGGCGCGGTCAGGAATTTCTCCACTCTGCCAAATTCGGTCTTGCCCGCGACCATCCTGTCCCACACGATCTCGCCGTTGTCGCGGTTGATCGCGATGACGCGGCCGTCCGGAAGGTTGGCGATCACCAGGTCTTCCCACAACGCGATGCCGCGCGTTCGCGGAGCGTTGCCCTGGTGCTTCACTCCCGGATCGCAGACCCAGACGAATTCGCCCTTGTTCGGATTGCGCGCATCGATCTTGTATACGGTGCCCCAGCCGTCGGTCGTGTACATGAAGCCGTTGTCGATAAGCGGATTAACTTCGTTCTCAGGGCCGTTCTGCCCGACGTCCTGCATCCCGCCCAGCGCCATCGCCCAGACGAGTCGCAAGTTCCTGACGTTGTCGCGGTTGAACTGGGTGAGCTTCGAATAGCGCATGGCGCCGTAGTCTCCGTTCATCAGCAGCCAGTTTTGCGGCTCGTTCTGCGCATTGAGGAGACGGTCCCTGTTGACGGTCATCTGGTACTCCGCGGCGAACGCTCCTGCGAGAGCCGCGAGCCCGACTCCGATGATTCCGACTCCGATGAATTTCGGTGCGTGATGTCGCATGATTTCCTCCCCTCTTGTCGACTACGCCAGTTTAACGCGGCTTTGTCAGCCGGCGCTCACGGCTCCACCTTGATGCCGCTCGCGCGTATGAGCTCGGTCCATCTGCGCGTTTCTTCCTTGAGGAACCGGGCGAATTCGCCGGGAGTGAAGCTCGATGGCTCGGCTCCTTGCGCGGCGAGCTTCTCGCGCACGTCGGGCGCGGCGAGCGCGCGCTGCACGTCCTCGCGCATAGCGTCGATCATCTCCTTGGGCGTGCCTTTCGGAAACGCGAATCCGAACCAGTTGGTGACGACGTAATCGGGAACGCCAGACTCGGCCGCGGTCGGCACGCCGGGAAACGCGGCCGAGCGCTGCGCGGTGCTGACGGCGAGCGCCCTCGCCCTGCCGCCCTTCACGGGCCCGAGCGCGGTGGGCGAGGCGGTGACGATGAGATCGATCTGCCCGGCCTGCAGCGCGACCACTGCGTCGCCCATGCCCTTGTAGGGAATGTGCGTGAGCTTCACGCGCGCGTCGTGCAGGAACAGCTCGGTCACGACGTGGTTCACGCCGCCCATGCCGGAGGAGCCGAAGTTGAGCGCGCCCGGCCGCGCCCGCGCCTCGGCGATCAGGTCTCCCAGCGTGCTCAGCTTCGACTGGGCGTTGACCGTGACGACGAAGGGCGTATGGCAGACCATCGCGGCCGGAACAAGGTCACTTGCGACGTCCCAAGGCAGCTTGTCGAATAATCCCGGCAGCATCGCGTAGGTCGCGTCGATCAAGCCCGCGGTGGTGCCGTCGGGTGCGGACCTCGCGACCGCTTCCCAGGAGATCCGGCCGCCGGCGCCGGTACGGTTCTCGACGACGATGGTCCTGCCCGTCTGTTCGCTGATCTTCAACGCCGCGATGCGGCTGTAGGTATCGCTCGCGCCGCCCGCCGAGAAGGGCACTAGGATGCGCAAGGCGCGCGGCGCGGTCTGCGCCGCCGCCGCGAAGGCGAGGAGTCCCAAGGCGAGGGCGAGGAGCACGGCTCGCAAAGTCTTCACCTCAAGCCTCAACGAGCGGCCAGGCGCCGATGTCGAAATCCTCGCTCACGGCCACGTGCACGAAGCCGCGCACGCCGCGAAGCGACCGCGTGATGTGGCCCTTGCCCCGAACGTCCTCGGCGAAGATGAGGTCGCCCGGCATGCACAGGGTGCGATGACCGTCGCTCGCCTCGAGCTCGAGGATCCCCGAAGTGAGGAAAATCAGCTGCCGCCGGGGGGCGTTGTGAAAATCCTGGACGTGGCCTTCGGGGGTCTCGCGGAAGAAAATCGAGTCGCACCCGAAGGTTGCCGACATGGGTCTTTCCGCCCCGTTCATCGGCACCTCGCGGATCTCGATCGCCGACTCCCCCGAGTCCCGGGTGAATATCCTGACGACGCGCATGCCGGCGGAACGATCGGATTGAAAGACCATGTGCCCTCCCTGGCTCAAGGTTTTGTTCCGGCAGGAATCCGCGCCGGGAAACGCAAGGATTATAGGGGTTCGGGGCCGGGCTGCCACCGAGGCGTGAGCGGGTTCCTGCCCACTTTGCGCGGGTGGGCAAGAGCCTTCCACCTTCTTTATGGACGACTTCCCCAAAACATTTTGCTACACTTGAATCGAAAACGAGCCTGCCCGAAGAGGCGGGCCGAATGAAACCGGGAGGAGTCTTTCCAGCGTCGAAACACCTGAAGCCCCGCGGCACGCGCCGCGGTATCGCAACTCTTACTTCGGAGGGGAAGCCAAGATGTGCATACTGTGCGATAAAGGATTTCCGCAGAACCATGCGGGCTCGCAACTCGGGCGCCGCGATTTCCTGAAAGCTTCGACCGCGACCGCAGCTGCCGCGGCGGGGATGGGTTTGTTCGCGGCGCGCCCTGCCGCGGCTGACGACGACGACGGGCCGGAGGACACCGGCAAGCGCGGCCGGCGCTACGTCATCCGCGGCGGCGCGGTGATGACGATGGACCCCAGCATGCCCAACAAGGGAGAGTTCCCCAAGGCCGACTTGCTGGTCGAGGGCAAGAAGATCGTTGCGGTCGGGCCCAACCTGAGCGCGGGCGGCGCGGCCGAGATCGACGCGCGCGGCAAGATCGTGATGCCGGGCTTCATCGACACCCACCATCACCAGTTCGAGACGGCGCTCAGGAGCTTTCTCGCTGACGGAGTGCTGATCAACGACAAGTCGGGCTCGGTGGCCGGGAGCACGACCTACTTCGAGTACGTCCTGCTCACTTTCGCGCCGGTGTACCGCCCCGAGGACGTTTACATCAGCGAGCTGTTCGGCGGCCTCTCGCAGTTGGACGACGGGGTGACCACGGTGCACGACGTCTCGCAGATCCATCACTCGCCGCAACACTCGGACGCCGCCATCAAGGCGCTGTTCGACACCGGACGCCGCGCCGCCTTCGGCTACTTCGAGAGCGCGGGCGGTGTCGCCGGCAATCAGTATCCGTTCGACGCGCCGCGCATCAAGAAGCAGTTCTTCTCCTCTAGCGACCAGCTCGTCCATATGATCATGGGCGGGGAGGTCTATCTCGGCCCTCAAAGCGCCGACGACTCCTGGAGGATCGGTCGCGAGCTCGGCCTGCAGATCGCGGCGCATATTCTTTCGCCCTTCGGCATCCGGCCGATCTTCGACTCGCTCGCCGCCGGAACCGGCGGCAACGGCCACACTGGGATCGGAGCGGACAACCTGTTCATCCACATGACCGGGATGTCCGACGCCGCCTGGCAGAGGGTCAAGGACGTCGGCGCACAGGTCTCGATCGCCTTCCCCATCGAGATGAACATGCGCCACGGCATGCCGCCGATCATCAGGATGCAGCAGATGGGGATGGAGCCCTCGCTGAGCTCGGACGTCGAAGTCACGATGACGGCGGACTTCTTCACCCAGATGCGCGTCGCGATGAACCTGCAACGCCTGGTCGTGAACCAGATGACCCTCGACAAGCCCAACGGGAACCAGAACCTTCCCGACCCGCGGAATTGGGAGCTCCCGCAAACCGCGGCAACGTCGACCGACACGGACTTCCCCTACTGGCCGACGCCGCCCGGCGGAGTGCCCGCCCCGCTGACGACCCGCGACGTGCTGCGTTACGCCACCATCAACGGCGCAAAGCACCTGCGCCTGGACAAGAAGACCGGCTCGCTCACCCCGGGCAAGGAAGCCGACATCATCATCCTCGATGCTCAGGCGATCAACGTTGCGCCTCTCAACAACGTGCCGGGGGCGGTGGTGTCGCTCATGGATCGAACCAACGTCGAGACGGTGATCGTCGCCGGCAAGGTGCGCAAGTGGAAGGGCAGGCTGCTGGATGTCAACCTCGACAACCTGCGCCGGCAGCTCGAGAATTCGCGCGATCACGTATTCAGCGAGGCCCAGGCGCACCCGCTGTTTCCGGGACAGTTTGACGGCCGAACGGGCTTGTTCGGGAATCAGTGAACTGGTACCGGCCACACTGACGGGGCGGCTTCGGCCGCCCCTGTTTTTTTCAGGATCGACGCGACCTCGAGCACGAGGCACATGCCGTCGAGGCATACTACGTTTTCCCTACTCCGCATCCGATCCCAAACCTCCACGGAGACCGCAACA
>VBCH01000198.1 GCA_005884455.1 Betaproteobacteria bacterium | reverse complement strand
CCCGGTCGGGCGAGGCGACCTCGTAGACATTCATGCGGTTGAGGATGGGATCCGGGATCTTGCCTTCGTGGTTCGCGGTTGCGATCCAGACAACGCCCGAGGCATCGATCGGGATCTCGACGAACTCGTCCACGAACTCGGCCGCCGTGTCGCGCTCGAGCAGCGTGTACAGCGCGCCCAGCGGATCGTACTGATTGCCTTCGCCCGCTTTGTCGAGCTCGTCGACCATGATCACCGGGTTGGCGTAGGTGCCGTTCAGAATCGTCTCGAATACTTTTCCGGGCTTGGCGTTCTTCCATTGCGACGAAGCTCCGGAAATGACCCAGCCTGCGGTCATCGAGCTCATCGAGCAAAGGCCGAAGCCCGTGGAAAGGAGCTGCGACAGGCGCCGGCCAAAATAGGTCTTGCCGATTCCCGGTTCCCCGAGCAGGAGCATCGGCGGCAACTCCAGGCAGTCGTTGGACGAAGCGCATAGCGCGATATGCTTCTTGACGTCGTCGAGGACTTCCGCGAAGTTGGGAAGCTCGTCGTAGAGACTTTCCATCGCGGGAATTCCCGAGGGCTTCACCGTGAGGCGCGTGCCGCCCGCCTTGATCATTTTTTCGTAGGTGGACTTCAGCGCATCGTTCGCCGAAGCGGAAAGCTCCTGCAACGCGCGGTCGACTTCCGCGACGTCATAGACATCCTTGAATCCTCCGATCGGGATGTTGACCGCTGCTGTCGTCATCGGGTTGTCTCCCATGCGAAAACAACTTAGCACGCAGGAACGACGCCCACAATCCAATCTGACACGTTCAACGGCCTGCGGTTTCGCTGCGTTGACCGGGAATTTTCTGGCACTCTCGCGCGGCGTCTGCCAATGGCGTGAGCTCTTGGCGCTTGGAGGAGCCGAGGCCGCCGCTGCGAGGGCTGCACGCAATGCCCGCCGCTGGGGCCGCTCCAAGCGATTTATTCGGGTAAAATTCAAACTTTTCAGCTTCTTAGAGAAGGTCCGCCGCCACCGGCGACAACCATGCACTTCAAGGTCGACGACGTCAGAATCCGGGAGATCAAGGAGCTCGCGCCGCCCGCCCTCCTGCTGCGCGAATTTCCCTGCTCGGAAAAAAGCGAGGAGCTGACCTATAACACTCGGCAGGCGATTCACCGCCTCCTTCACGGTTCGGACGACCGGATTCTCGTCATCATCGGCCCGTGCTCGATGCATGATCCCAAGGCGGGCCTGGAATACGCGAGACGCTTGGTCGAAATAAAAAGGGAACTCGAGCAGGACTTGGTCATCGTCATGCGCGTGTATTTCGAAAAACCGCGCACCACCGTGGGCTGGAAGGGGCTGATCAACGATCCCGATCTCGACGGCAGTTTCAATATCAACAAGGGACTGCGTCTGGCGCGTCAGTTCCTCCTGGAGGTCAACGAGCTGGGGGTTCCCGCAGGCAATGAATTTCTCGACATGATCTCGCCGCAGTACTACGCGGATCTGGTGAGCTGGGGCGCGATCGGCGCACGCACCACCGAATCGCAGGTGCATCGCGAGCTCGCCTCCGGGCTGTCGTGCGCGGTCGGCTTCAAGAACGGCACCGACGGGAATGTGCGCATCGCGGTCGACGCGCTGAAGGCCGCGCGCACTCCCCACCATTTCCTTTCGGTGACCAAGGAGGGACACTCGGCCATAGTTTCCACCAACGGCAACGAGGACTGCCACATCATCCTGCGCGGCGGAAAACACCCGAATTACGACGCCGGCAGCGTCGACGCCGCGGCCAGGGAGCTGGCCGGCGCAGGGCTCGAGCAGCGCCTGATGGTCGATTGCAGCCATTCGAACAGCCAGAAGATGTACCAGCGCCAGATCGACGTTGCGCGCGAGGTCGCGCGCCAGGTCGCCGCCGGCGAGGAACGCGTCATCGGCCTCATGGTCGAATCGCACCTGAAGGCGGGCCGCCAGGATCTCGTCCCGGGAAGACCCCTCGTCTACGGCCAGAGCATCACCGACGCTTGCATCGGCTGGGAGGACAGCGTGCCGCTGCTCAGAAATCTCGCCGAAGCGGTGCGCAGGCGCCGGCTGGTGAAAGCCGAAGAATCCTAGGGGCAAACCGGGGACAGACCACGTTTATCGCTCCCTCCATGGTCACCGGCTTCCTCGACTCGATGGAAAAACGTGGTCTGTCCCCGGTTCTCTGGGGCACCGCCGCGCTGATCCTCGCGTTCAAGCTGTGGCTGTCCGCGGTCTTTCCCTTCACCGGCGACGAAGCCTACTTCGTCGACTGGGGTGAGTTTCCCGACTACGGCTATTACGATCATCCGCCGATGATAGGGTGGCTGCTCGCCCTTCTGCTGAAGCTGTCGCGCGCAGAATGGCTGCTGCGCCTGCCGGTGACCCTGCTGCCCTTCGCGCTTGCAGCGGGAATCTATGTCGTGCTGCGCCGCGCGGACGAAACGAAGGCTGCGCTCACCGCGCTCGCCTTTGTGCTGCTCCCTGCGAATGTATGGGGAGTCCTCATCACGACCGACACGCCGCTCGTTTTCTTTTGCTTCGCTTCGGCTTTCGCCTTCTGGCTGGGGATCGTCCGGCGCGCACCCGGCTGGCAGGCGCTCGCCGGCGTCTTTCTCGGGCTGGCGTTTCTTTCGAAGTATTTCGCTGTCCTGTTGGGATTGGCCTACGTCGCCTATGTTGCCTTCTCCCCCCGCGGGCAGCGCGACTGGCGCGCGCTTGCGCTCGTCGTGCTGTGTTCGATCCCGTTCGCCGCCGTCAACCTGTGGTGGAACTACGAGCATTGCTGGGCGAACCTGATGTTCAATCTGTACAACCGGCACGGCGCCGCGGGCTGGTCCTGGAAGACGCCGCTGATCTACGCCGCCTCGGTGCTCTACGTGCTCAGCCCGGTCGCCCTGTGGCAGATCGCAAGAGAGCGCCGGCGGATGGCGGCCGCGCTCGGCGAGCCGACGACGCGGTTTTTCGCCGTCGCCGTCGCGCTCCCCTTCGGATTTTTCGCCGTGCTCTCCGCGGTCAAGCTGATCGGCCTGCACTGGATGCTCGCCTTCGTGCCTTTCTTTTTCGTCGCGGCAGGCGGCCTGCTGTCGCGCGAGCAGCTGCTGCGCTCGGTGCTCTATCTCGGGGCCTTAAGCGCCCTGCACGTCGCGGCGATCCTCGCCGCGGCGATGCTGCCGCTCGATACGTGGAAGAGCGTGCGTTTCTACGACGGCATCGTGTATCACGCCCGCATGCCCGAAATCCTCCGTGAGCTGAAGCCTTACGGGGAGGAATTCGAGTTCGCCACCGACGGATACTCGATGTCGGCGGTCGCGTCCTTCCATGCACGCCGGCACGTTGCCGTATTCGGCGCCGGCTCCGCGTACGCGCGCCACGACGACATCCTCACCGATTTCAGGCGGCTCGACGGCAAGAACATCCTGGTGCTGCGCAAGGACGCGCCCGGTGACGCCGACTACCGGCCCTACTTCCGCTCCGCGGAATACCGCACGATCTCGCCAGCCGGCGCGACCTTTCACGTGGTCCTCGGTCGCGGGTTCGATTTCGCCGCGTACCGGGAGAAGATCCTGAAGCCGCTGCAACGGCGGTACTACGCAATTCCCTGGTACCTGCCGCAGGGACGCTGCTATTTCTGCGAGCGCTATCTGGACACGCCGATCTGCCCTGCAAAGGACTGACCCGATGACCGGCGCCCTCGTCCGCCTGATGCGCCCACACCAGTGGATCAAGAACGGGTTCCTTTTCATCGGCGTGGTTTTCGGCCACGGATGGAGCGACTCAAGACTCGTCGGGGAAGCGCTCGCCTTGTTCGTCGCCTTCTGCCTGGTTTCGAGCGCGGTGTATATCCTCAACGACATCGCCGACCGGGATGCCGACCGCCTGCATCCACACAAGCGCGAACGCCCGCTGGCGCGGGGCGAGATCGGCGTGGGCGCACCGATCGCGCTGTGCATCGCCCTCGCGCTGGTCGGGCTCGCACTCGCTGCCGCCGTCTCCCTCCCGGCGCTGCTGATCGCCGCCGCCTATGTCGTACTCAACATCGGATACAGCGCTGGGCTCAAGCACGTGGCGATTCTCGACGTGTTCATGATCGCCGGCGGATTCATGTTGCGCATCCTCGCAGGCACCGCGGGAATCGGCATTCCTCCGTCGAACTGGCTGCTGCTGTGCGGGCTGATGCTCACGCTGTTTCTCGGCTTTTGCAAGCGGCGTGCCGAGCTGCTCGCAGTGACCGGCCCCGCGAATTCAGGGGGCGGACATCGCGCCGCCCTCGACGGCTACAGCATGGCGCTGCTGGATTGCCTGATCGCGGTCAGCGTCGCCGGCGCCGCGCTCGGCTACGCGCTCTACACCGTGGACCCGGACACCATAGCGGTGCACGGCACCGACCGGCTCTTTCTGACGTTTCCGTTCGTGTTGTATGGCCTGTTTCGGTATCTGCAAGTCGTGTACGCGAAGGGGGGCGGCGGTGATCCCGTCTGGGAAATGCTGCGCAATCCGCACCTGATCGCGGCAACCGCGGGGTGGCTGGGCGCGATCGGATGGCTCCTTGCCGGATGAGACGCGACCCCGGTATTTGTGATCGGTACGGCCTTTGGGCATAATCTCGCCCGTCACCGGCGCGAGGGGCGGGACGCCGGGCCCGCGCGCGGCGGCTCACCGAGGCGAGTCCGAAGATGGTTGAAACTGCGGAAAGGGCCCGGCTGGCACAGCTGGAGTCGCTGGGCGATCCGACGCAATTCGCCAGCAGGATTCACGGCCTCATCACGTTCTCGCCGCTTTTCGAGAACTTCAACCTGACGGAGATCCGCCTGCTGAGCGAGTTCATGCAGGTCTACCGCGCCGGCCCGGGCGTGGAAATCATCCGCGAAGGCGACGCGGGCGATCTCATGGTATTTCTCATCGAAGGCCGGATCGAAGTGTTCAAGCAGGACCGGTGGAACGCTCCGCGGCTGATTGCACTGATCGAGCCGGGGCAGTCGTTCGGCGAAATGTCCATGATCGACGGTGAGCCGCGCTTTGCGAGCTGCATTGCGGCGGAGTCCTGCATGATCGCGGTGCTGTCGCGCGACAGCCTGGCCCGCATCATCCTGGAGCAGACAACGCTCGGGGCGAAACTCCTAATGGAACTGGTGCTTATGCTCTCGCAGCGGCTGCGTCAGACCAGTTCCAAGCTGCTCGATTACATGGATCGCGAGAAGACTTGATCAGGGGGTAATACCGGCCAGAACCTGTGGCACAATACGCGGCCGGAGTGGTGGAGGGTGAAATGAAAATAACGAACGGCAAGGATTTCTGGGCCGGGGTGATGTTCATTGCGTTCGGGCTGGGCTTCTTGCTCCTGGCCATCGGTCCGCCCGCGTTCCTCGTCGAACTCGCCAAGCAGTTTGACTACAAGCTCGAGTACGGGTACTCAATGGGGAACGCGGTGCGCATGGGTCCGGCGTATTTTCCGACGGTGCTCGGGGGCATTCTCGCGGTGCTCGGCGCAGCCGTATTGTTCCGGGGCTTCGTGTCGAAGATATCCAATCCGCTGGCTGTCTTCCCGTTTCGGGGATGGCTGATCGTCGGCGGGCTGGTTTTGGGCATGATCGCCTTTTACACCCAGCCAACGCGCGACGCGGCGATGTTCGCGCAGATTGCCCACGCGTTGCTTGCGGGCGTCGCCATCCTGTTGCTCTTTGCCGCCTTCGGTGAGCGTTCCCTGTGGGTGGTCCTGTTCGCGGTCGTTCTTTTTGGCTACGTGTTGAAGCCGCTCGGACTCGTACTGGCGGTCTTCGTGCTGACGATCGTTTCGGCCGTACCAGGGTTCATATGGACGCGCAAGGATTTCCAGATGTTGCCGGCCTACGCAGCCGTCGGAGTCCTCTTCACCTACCTTACGCTGGTCGTGTCATCGTGGATACAGCATCCGGTGCTCGCCGTGTTTGGCGCGGTGGGTCTAAATTTACCCCCAGTGCTGGTGCTCCTATTGTTGGAGATCGGTTTGGGCGGAGTGCTCGCGTTTTTCGCGGGCCGGTACAAGTGGCCGCAGATCACGGCGGGGCACGTCGCCGTGCTCAGCTTTGCTCTTGCGGTATTCTCGGTAGCATCGTTCGTCCACGGCTTGGGGCTGCCGATGAACGTCTGGCCGAGCCTCTGGGAGTAAGCGATGGAACTCTTTCACAATCTCGCCATCGGCTTCCAGGTTGCGCTCTCCTTCCAGAATATTTTCTATT
Organism: Betaproteobacteria bacterium; assembly: GCA_005884455.1. Lineage (GTDB taxonomy): Bacteria > Pseudomonadota > Gammaproteobacteria > Burkholderiales > SG8-39 > VBDM01. Next base: position 2,010 of record VBCH01000198.1, on the reverse strand, counting down.
GTTTGATGGGCTGTCTGCTCGGCACGCTGATCGGCGTGCTGCCCGGCATCGGGCCGGTGGCCACCATTGCCATGCTGCTGCCGGTTACTTTCACGCTCAACCCGACTTCAGCGCTGATCATGCTTGCCGGGATCTATTACGGTGCGCAGTACGGCGGCTCGACCACCGCGATACTGGTCAACATTCCGGGCGAGTCGTCCTCGGTCGTGACCTGCCTCGACGGCTACCAGATGGCCCGACAGGGCCGCGCGGGGCCCGCGCTCGGCATCGCGGCGATCGGCTCGTTCTTCGCCGGATGCGTCGCCACGGTGATCATCGCGCTGTTTGCGCCTCCGCTCGCCGAGGTCGCGCTGAAGTTCGGCCCGGCGGAGTACTTTTCGCTGATGGTGCTCGGCCTGATCGCTGCGACGGTGCTCGCCCACGGCTCGCTCATCAAAGCGATCGCGATGGTGATCCTCGGCCTCTTGCTCGGCCTGGTGGGCACGGACGTGAATTCCGGCGTCGCGCGCTACAGCTTCGGAGTCTCGGAGCTCTCCGACGGCATCGGCTTCGTCTCGGTGGCGATGGGCGTGTTCGGCTTCGCCGAGATCATCGCCAACCTCGAACAGAAGGAGCAGCGCGAAATCTTCACCAAGAAGGTGAGCAACCTGCTGCCTTCCCTGCAGGATTTCAAGGATTCGTGGGCGTCGATCCTGCGCGGCACCGCTCTCGGCTCGTTCCTCGGCATTCTGCCCGGCGGAGGCGCGCTGCTCGCCTCGTTCGCCGCCTATACGCTGGAGAAGAAGGTCTCGAGGAACTCCGCCAACTTCGGCAAGGGCGCGATCCAGGGCGTGGCGGCGCCCGAGTCGGCGAACAACGCCGGCGCCCAGACCTCCTTCATACCTTTGCTCACTCTCGGCATTCCCTCCAACCCTGTCATGGCGCTGATGATCGGGGCGATGATGATCCAGGGCATCGCACCCGGGCCGCAGGTGATGACCGAGCGGCCGCAGCTCTTCTGGGGGATGATCGCCTCGATGTGGGTGGGCAATCTGATGTTGGTGGTGCTCAACCTGCCCTTGATCGGAATGTGGATCAAGTTGCTGATGGTGCCCTACCGGATACTCTACCCCGCGATACTGGTCTTCTGCTGCATCGGCGTCTACAGCATCTCGAACAGCCCGTTCGATGTCATGCAGACGGCGGCGTTCGGCGTGGTCGGCTACATCTTCGTGAAGCTCGAATGCGAGCCGGCTCCGCTGATACTCGGCTTCATCCTCGGGCCGCTCATGGAGGAAAACCTGCGCCGAGCGATGCTCTTGTCGCGAGGGGACCCGCTGGTGTTCTTCCAGCGACCGATCAGCCTCACCATGCTTCTCATAGCGGGTCTCCTGCTGGCTGTGGTTGTGGCGCCGACGGTGCGCAAGAAGCGCGAGGAAGCTTTCGTCGAGGCGTGAGCTAGCGGTTCTTTCCCTGCTGCCAGAGCACGTCGCCGCGGCCGCCCTCGCGGTTGAGGACGCGGCCGAGAACGAAAAGCAGGTCCGATAGCCGATTCAGGTAGACCCGCGCCGGGTCGGCGACTTTTTCCGAGGACGACAGCGCGACTATCGAGCGCTCGGCGCGCCGGCACACCGTGCGCGCGAGATGCGCGAGGCCTGCCGCGCGCGTCCCGCCCGGGAGGATGAATTCCTTCAGCGGCGGCAACGCGGAGTTGAACTCGTCGAGCAGCGTCTCGAGCCGCCGCACCTGGCCTTCGGTCATGGTCGCGCGGCCCGGAATCGAGACATCCCCGCCCAGATCGAACAGATCGTGCTGGATGTTCTCGAGAACCCCTCGTATTTCCCCGGGAATCTGCTCGGCGAGCAGCACGCCGAGCGTGGAATTGAGTTCGTCGATCTCGCCGAGGGCGGCGACGCGCGGGCTGTCCTTGCGCGTTCGCGAACCGTCGCCGAGGCCCGTTTCGCCGGAATCGCCGGTGCGGGTATAGATCTTGGAGAGGCGGTGTCCCATGAGCGGGGTCGGAAAGCCCAA
>VBCH01000229.1 GCA_005884455.1 Betaproteobacteria bacterium | reverse complement strand
GAAGGTCATGATGAAAAAGATCACGCGGAAGGTGTTCGCCTCGCCCATCGCCGCGCGGATCTTGGCCGCCGTCTGCGGCTGCGCCCCGTAGGCGAGGACCAGGACCACGAGGAAAGTGAGCACGTAGCCGAGGATGAATTTCGGGAACCGCTCCCAGATCTCGCCGATCTTCGCCTTGTCGCCGGCAGCGCGCACTTCGATGTGGTTGGTCCAGATGTAGGCGAGGATAAAGGCCCAGATTCCGATGAAGATGTCGATGAAGATCTTCACCGTCGCCGTGGTGCCGAGTATCCATCCTTTTACGTAGTTGACGCCTTCGGCGGCGTTGGTGGCGAGGATCAGCGATTCGGCGATCGCGCCGCTCGCCACCGCCGCGCCGTCGGTCTTCACCGCGAGCCCCATCCACGCGCCTGCGACCATGGGTTCGTGCGAGAGGAACGCGTTCGCGGCAAAGGGGAGGATCAGCAGCTCGACGACCGCGAAAATCACCACGAGCGAAGCCACCATGATCGGTACGATGGGCCGGGCGCGGATCGCGCCGCCGGTGGCGATCGCGGCCGACACGCCGCAGATCGAGATTCCCGATGCGAGCGGTGCCGACCACTCGCGGCTGAAGCCGAACCATTTGCGCGCGACGAAGTACACCACCGCCCAGTAGATCAGGTACGCCTCGATGATCGCCGCAAGACCCCGGAACAAGACCGACTTCGCGAGAACCGGCTGCGTGGCCGCTGTGATGCCGAGGAAGCCGCCCAGGAGGACGATCGCGGTCTTGATGTACAGCTCCGGCCGCACGGCTTCCTTCATCCACGCGGCGAAGCCCGGAAAGAAATTCCCGATCACTAGGCCGGCGACGAGCGCGAGGATGAATCCGCCTTCGTTGGTGAGCTTGAGCGACCAGTTGATGCCGAATCGCTGCATGTCGGCGGGCGTGGTCACGGCGAAATTCGCGTAGCTGCCCGCGATCCAGGACAGGTAGGCGATCCAGAACACCGCGGTGAAGCCGAGCGCGAAGCGCTTGAGATCGGCTTTGAGCGCGGCGGCGCCCGCAGTCATCGCGACGAGCAGGGCGACGTAGGTGGCGATCAGGGCGCCCACTCCGCCCAAGGCGGAGTAGGCCTTGGAGACGGGGTTGAGGGCTTTCGACAGGTCGGTCCAGACGCCCGTGGTGACAACCCAGCCGAGGACATCCGCCCCGCCGAGTGCGCCGAGCGCGAGGACGAAAATCAACAAGCCGATCCAGACCGACAGCCAGTCTTCGCTGACACCTTTCGAGTCCATGGTTTCCTCCCTGGAGGAAATTTCGCCCGGCTTTACTGTGCCGCGGGCGCAGAATCGGAAACTTACCGGCTCGACTCACCGTGAGGAACGAATTGTATATTCGTTCTTAATAACTCATCCTGCTTTTGCCTTTGTGCTATGTTGCCCTGCCGCGAACGCATTGCTCATCGATGCCAGAGTTCTACGACGCTCTCGAAACCCGCGATCCGGAGTCGCGCGAACGCGCGTTGATGGGCGCCCTCCCTGGGCAGATCGCGCACGCCAAAGGCAAGGCGTCCGGCTGGGCGCGCATTCTTTCGGAAGTCGATCCCGCAGCCGTGACCGGCCGCGCGGCGCTCGCAAAGCTTCCGGTCACGCGCAAGCCCGACCTGGTTGCGCTGCAAAAGGCTGAACCGCCTTTCGGCGGCCTTAACGCCACGCCGGTCGCACAGCTCGGCAGGATTTTCGTCTCGCCCGGACCGATTTACGATCCAGTGGGGCGCGGCCGCGACTGGGGGCGCGCGGCGCGCGCGCTCTTTGCGGCGGGGTTTCGTTCGGGCGAGGTCGCGCTCAACACTTTCGCCTACCATTTCACACCGGCGGGCTCGATGATGGAGGCGGGCGCGCTCGCGCTCGGCTGTGCGGTCGTGCCGGGCGGGACGGGACAGACGGAAATGCAGGTCGCAGCGATCGCGAGCTTGCGCGCGAGCGCCTACATCGGGACGCCTTCCTTTCTGAAGCTCATCGTCGAGAAGGCCGATGAGCTGAAGGCTGACATCGGCAGTCTGAGGAAAGCCGCGGTGGGCGCGGAATATCTGCCCGCGCCGCTGCGCGCCGCGATGGGCGAACGCGGCATCCGCGTGTTGCAGTCCTACGCCTCCGCGGACCTGGGCCTTATCGCCTACGAATCCGAGGCGCTCGAAGGAATGATCCTCGACGAAGAGCTGATCCTCGAGATCGTGCGGCCGGGGACGGGCGATCCCGTGCCCGAGGGCGAAGTCGGGGAAGTGGTCATCACGACTTTCAACGCCGACTATCCCCTGATACGTTTCGCCACGGGCGATCTTTCCGCGGTCCTGCGAGGGACGAGTCCCTGCGGCCGCACCAATACGCGCATCCGGGGCTGGATGGGCCGCGCCGACCAGACCACCAAGGTCAAGGGCATGTTCGTTCATCCTTCCCAAGTGGCGGAAATCGTCAAGCGCCATCCGGAAATCCTGAAAGCCCGGCTCGTCGTCGACAACCCGGGCGGAACCGACCGCATGACCGTGCAATGCGAAGTGCGCGGTGCGCCATCGGCGGGACTCGCGCAGGCGATAGAAGACAGCATCCGCAGCATCACCAAGCTGCGCGGTGAAGTTGCATTCAGAGAGCCCGGCGAGCTGCCGAACGACGGCAAGGCGGTCGAGGACGCGAAGAAGTACGATTGAACCGTAGAAGCCGTGAGCGAACCCGAACGTCGCAAACCTCTTGCCGGCATCCGCGTCCTCGATCTCACGCGGCTCCTTCCCGGTCCGATGGCGACGCTGCACCTCGCCGACATGGGGGCGGACGTGATCAAGATCGAAGACACGGAAGCAGGGGACTATTCCCGCTCGATGGGGCGCGTGCGCGGGGTTCCTCCCATGTCGGATTTTTTCCGGCTCGTCAACCGCAACAAGCGCGCGATACGGCTCGATCTGAAGCAAGCGCAAGGACGCGAAGTCCTCCTGCGCCTTGCGAAGGGTGCCGACGTCCTCGTCGAGGGCTTCCGTCCCGGCGTCATGGCGAAGCTCGGCGCCGGCTACGAGGCGCTCGCCGCAGTCAACCCGCGCCTGGTGTATTGCTCGATCACCGGCTACGGGCAGGACGGGCCCTATGCGGACCGCGCCGGCCACGATGTCAACTACATCGGCTACGCCGGCGTTGGCGACCGGATCGGGACGGCGGAGGCGCCGGTCGTGCCGAATTTTCAGATCGCCGACCTGCTCGGCGGGGCGCTCACGCCGGTGATGGGAATCCTCGCCGCGCTGATCGACGCGAGATCATCCGGGCGCGGCCGGCACGTGGACGTCGCCATGACCGACGCGGTGTTTGCGCATGCGATCTTTCCCCTTCTGGGATTTCTCGAGCTTGGAAGGACGCCGCCCCGCGGCTCGGGCATGCTCGACGGCGGGCTGCCCTGCTACAACGTCTACCGCACGCGCGACGGCCGCTGGATGGCGGTGGGGGCGCTCGAGCGAAAATTCTGGGAAACGCTGTGCGATATACTCGGATGCCCCGAATTGAAAGGAAAGCACATCGTGTACGGCGAGGAGGCGAGGCCCGTGAAAGAACGCCTGGCGGCGGCCTTTGCGTCGCGCACGCAGCGTGAATGGTCGGAGGTCTTCGCGCGGGCGGAGTGCTGCGTGAGCCCGATTCTGACCGTGGACGAGGCGCTGGAGAACGAGCAGCTGCGCGCCCGCGGCATGGCGGTCGTCGGGGAAGGGTTGACGCAGCTTGCGCCCCCGCTCAAGTTCAGCGAGTTCGATTTCGCGATCGTTCGCCCCGCGCCCCGATCGGGCGAGCACACCGATGAAGTCCTGCGCGAAGCAGGATTTCGCGATGCCGAAATCGCCGCATTGCGCGGAGACGCGGTGATCTGAACATGCCGGCGCCGAGCCTAAGAACGCGGCACGAGCGGACCCTTGCTCCGGCGCTCGTCGCCGTGCTGCTTTTCTGTTCCCGCGCCGCGCTCGCGCAAGCCCAGGACAAGGAGCTCGACACGCCTTATGTGCCGACCCCGCAAGCGGTCGTCGACAGGATGCTCGACATCGCGCAGGTCAAGGCGGGCGACGTGGTGATCGACCTCGGCTCGGGCGACGGCCGCATCATGATCACCGCCGCGCAACGACACGGCGCGCAGGGGTTCGGCGTCGAGATCGACCCGCGCCTGGTGCAGCGCTCCAACGAGGAAGCGCGGCGCCTCGGCATTGCCGATCGCGTGAAATTTCTGCGGCAGGATTTGTTCAGCACCGATTTTCACGAGGCGGACGTCCTGACGCTGTATCTCCTACCCGACGTCAACATCGCCTTGCGCCCGAAAATCCTGGCGGAGCTGAAACCGGGCACGCGCGTGGTCTCGCACGACTACGACATGCGCGAGTGGCGCCCGGACGCGGAACAGACGATCCCCGCCCCGGACAAGAAAGTCGGCATGCGCAAGGAGAGCATGGTGTACCTGTGGATCGTCCCGGCCCGGGTCGAAGGCGAATGGACTTTCGAGTTGAGCTCAGGGGGAAAAACACGGCGGACTCGGCTCGCTCTCCAGCAGCAATTCCAGTTCGTGTCCGGGACGGTCGAGCTGACCGGCCAGGGCGACGTGCCGGTTTCCCATGGCAGGCTCCGCGGCGAGGAGCTGCGCCTGATGCTGCCCCCCGGGGCGCTCGATCGCGGACCGGTGGAATTGGTCGGGCGGGTGAAGGGCGATTCATTGATCGGCACCGTCCGCAAAGACGACCGCGAGGTGGCCCACTGGAGTGCACACCGGCGCAACTAATTCCCGGTCGCGTACAGCGTGCCGTCGTTTCGGTGTGCCGCACCCGCGCGCTCGAGGTCGTTAAGCAGCCACTCCGCCATCGCCGCCGGCGTCATGCGGAGGTAGCGCGAGTTCAGCTCGGCGAGGATGGGCACGCGCGCGACGTAGGCCGGCAATTCGGCGAGCGGCATGGAGCGCTTTTCCAGCAGCGCAAAAGAGAGCATCACCTTGGCGCAGTGGCGTGCAAGCCTCGTGATGTCCTCTTCGTATCCTTCCAGCCGATAGAACGCGCGCTCGAGCGCCGCGCCGGCGTCGCCGAAGGGCCGTCCGTGGCCGGGAATCACCACGTCCACGTCGAGCCGGCCGATGGCTTCGAGCGTCGCGCGCGTCTCTGCGAGCGCCGTATCGCGCCCGAAGAGCTGGGGGAAGACCACGCCGAAGCCGTTTTCCCAAAACGCGTCGCCCGAAATCAGGACGCGCGCCTCGGGCGAATGGAACATCACGGCGTGGGTGTCGTGTCCGGGTGCGGCGATCACTCGCCAGTCGTACCCGCCCATCCGCAGCGTGTCGCCATCGCGAAAGGTGTCGTCGTAGCGGAAGCGCTCGGCGCGCTGGTCGGCGATCGCGAGGATCAGCGCCTGCTCGTCCCAGCGGTCGATGAGCGGCGCCTCGCCTTCCGGAATGCTCGTCCTGCAGCCGTATTTCGCCTGGATCGCGGCATTGCCGCCCATGTGATCGGAATGGCAGTGCGTATTGACGAGGCGCGCGAGCTTTTTTCCCGCAAGGACGCGTTCGAGGAGCGCCAGCGTCTGCGGTACGTGGGCGCCGTAGCCTGAATCGACGACCACAGCGCCGGTGCGCGCATGCAGCACGACGTTGTTGGAGGAGAGCCAGCCGCGCTCGATGACCTGAATGCTTTCGGGCAGTTTCATCGCAGTGTCCGTCTCGCTGGCAACTGCGCCAGCACCGCGCGCTTCTCGACGTCGCTCAGGGCGGACCAGGCGGCGATCTCGTCGAGCGTGCGAAAACAGCCTTCACACAGGCCCGTATCCGGGTTCATCCGGCACACGTTGTTGCACGGGGAGGGAACGTCGCCGCCGGGCCGTGTGTCCGGGTTCATGAGTCCTTCGTCGCGAGCGCCCGTGCCACTTTCGAAGCCGGCTCGCGCCCGAGCTCGCTGCAGATGAACTGGCCGGTCCGCAGGACCTTTTTCAGGTCGACGCCCGTTTCTATGCCCAGGCCGTCGAGCATGTAGACCACGTCCTCGGTCGCCACGTTTCCGGTCGCGCCCTTGGCGTAGGGGCAGCCGCCGAGACCCGCTACCGAGCTGTCGAAAGTCTTTACGCCGAGCTCGAGCGATGCGTAGATGTTGGCCAGCGCCTGTCCGTAGGTGTCGTGGTAGTGGCCGCCGAGCTTGCCGATCGGGACCTTTTTTGCGACTGCCTCGATCATCGCGCGGATGCGTCCCGGCGTTCCGACGCCTATCGTGTCTCCGAGCGAGATCTCGTAGCAGCCCATCTCGTAGAGCTTTTCCGCGAGCGCGGCGACCGCCTGCGGCTTCACCTCGCCTTCGTACGGGCATCCCGCCGCGCAGGAAATGTAGCCGCGCACGCGCATCTTGCGTTCCCGCGCGGCCTGGACGACCGGGGCGAAGCGCTCGAGGCTCTGCGCGATGCTGCAGTTGATGTTCCTCTTGCTGAACGTCTCGGAGGCGGCGCCGAATACGGCGACCTCCTCCGCGCCCGCGGCGCGCGCCGCTTCGAAGCCCTGCAGGTTCGGAACGAGCACCGGGTAGGCCACACCCGGCTTCCTGCGCAGGCCGGCCATGACCTGCGCGCCGTCGGACATCTGCGGAACCCATTTCGGCGAAACGAAGGCGGCCGCTTCGACCGCAGGCAGCCCCGCTTCGGCGAGGCGATGGATGAGCTCGATCTTGACTTCGGTCGGGACCCGCTTTGCTTCGTTCTGCAGCCCATCCCGTGGGCCTACATCGACGATTCTCACTTTCCTCGGGAAGCTCATGGCGCCGCCTCCTTTCCAGGAACCTCGAACTCGATCAACTCGGTCCCCTCTCCCACTTGCTCGCCAGCCCGGCAGAGGATGCGGGCGATCCGGCCCCGGGCGGGTGCCCGGATGGTGTGCTCCATCTTCATCGCTTCGAGTATCAGCAGAGGCGCGTCCTTCTCGACCGCGTCGCCGGCTGCGACGAAGATCGCGATGATCTTGCCGGGCATCGGCGCCTGGAGGCCGCCCGCGCGCGAATCGGCCGCCAAGTCCTGGCGCAGCGGATCGTGCATTTCCAGGACGTGATGCTCACCGGGCAGGAACACCTCGATGCGGTTGCCCACGCGCACCACGCTGCCCTCGACGGTGGCATCCTCGAGTCGCGCCGTCAATCTGCGCTCCTCGCGCCGGTAGCTTCTCACCTGCCGTCGCTTATCGGCGAATTCGAGCTCGAAACCCTCGCCTCGGCGGCGCGCGGTCACCGCGTGCCGGATTTCGCCCTCTTGGAAGACGAGGCGCCGGATGCCGTCCTGGTTCGCGCGCCAGCCGTCGGCCAGGCTCCAGGGCGAAAACCGGTCGCCCGGCCGCCGCGCTTCGCCGCGCAAGCCGGCGTCGAGCTGCGACAACACCGCGAGCGTCAGCGCGTCCTCGCCCGCCGCAGCCGGCGGGGCGAGGAGCTCGGAGCGATGGCGCTCGATCAGGCCCGTGTCGAAATCGGCGCGGACGAAATCCCGATCCTGCACGAGCCGCCAGAGAAATCCGAGATTGGTAGCCAGGCCCGCGACCTCGAATTCCCCGAGCGCCTTGCGCATTCGCTCGAGCGCCGCCGGCCGATCCCCGTCCCGGACGATAAGCTTGGCGATCATGGGGTCGTAGTGGACCGTGATCTCGTCGCCCGATCTCACCCCCGTATCGACGCGCACGTTCTCGGACTCCGCGGGCAGCCCCAGATGCACGACGCGGCCCGAAGCCGGAAGGAAGTCGCGGCGTGGGTCCTCGGCATAGACGCGCGCCTCGATCGCGTGGCCGGCGACGCGCAGGTCCTCCTGGGCGAGCGGGAGCTTTTCGCCCGCGGCGATGCGAAGCTGCCATTCGACCAGATCGAGGCCGGTGATCATTTCGGTCACCGCGTGCTCGACCTGAAGCCGCGTATTCATCTCGATGAAGAAGAACGCGCCTCCGCGATCGACGATGAACTCCACCGTTCCCGCGCCGACGTAGCCGGCGGCTCTCGAGGCGAGCAGCGCGGCTTCGCCCATCTCCTGGCGGCGATCCTCGGTCATGCCCGGGGCCGGTGCTTCCTCCAGCACTTTCTGATGGCGCCGCTGCACGGAGCAGTCGCGCTCGAAAAGGTGGATGCAGCCTCCGTGCCGGTCGGCGAATACCTGAATCTCGATGTGACGGGGTCGGTCGAGGTATTTTTCCAGCAGCACGCGCCCGTCGCCGAAAGCCGACGAGGCTTCGCGCCGGCACGCGGCGAGCGCCGCGTCGAATTCCGCCTTGTGCTCGACCGCGCGCATGCCTTTGCCGCCCCCGCCGGCAGCCGCTTTGATGAGAACCGGAAACCCGATGCGCTCGGCCTCATCGAGAAGGAACTCGCGAGCCTGGTTGCCGCCGTGATAGCCCGGCACGAGCGGCACTCCAGCCCTTTCCATCATGGTTTTCGCCGCGGATTTGTCGCCCATCGCGCGGATCGCCTCCGGCGGCGGGCCCACGAACGTGATTCCGGCGCGCCCGCAGCGCTCGGCGAATTCCGCGTTCTCGGAGAGGAAGCCGTAGCCCGGGTGGATGGCCGAGGCACCCGAGCTCTTCGCCGCCTGGAGGATCCGATCGCCGCGCAGGTAGCTGTCCTTCGCCTCCGGCGGGCCGATGCGAAACGCTTCGTCGGCGAGCGCGACGTGACGCGATCGCGCGTCGGCGTCCGAATACACCGCGACCGTTGCGATGCCCATGCGCCGCGCCGTCCTCGTCACGCGGCAGGCGATCTCGCCGCGGTTGGCGATCAGGATCTTGGCGAACACGGGACGCACGCTATTTCTTCTTCTTGGCGCCCTTTTTCATCGCCTGCTGCAGCCATCCGGGCTTGCGCTTCTCGAGGAAGGCGCGCACGCCTTCCCTGCCCTCCGCGGACGCCCGGGCGGTGGCGATGCGGGTGGCCATGTCGTCCATCAGTCCGGAGTCGACCCGCCGCCCGGCCACCGCATGGATCAGGTCCTTGGTCACCGCGTGGGCACCGGGCGCGCCCTGAACGATCTCGCCCAGGATCGCGTTCACCGTCGCGTCCAGCTCCGCGGGCTGCGCCAGCTCCTGCACGAAGCCGATGCGGTATGCCTCCGCCGCCGGAAAGCGCTCGGCGGTGAGGAAATAGCGACGGGCGGCGCGCTCGCCCATCGCGGCGAGGACATAGGGACCGATGGTGGCCGGCGTAAGGCCCAGGCGCACTTCGGACACGCAGAACTCGGTATCGGTCGATGCGACCGCTATATCACACGCGGCGATAAGCCCCATGCCTCCGGCGAACGCGGCGCCGTGCACGCGCGCGACCGTCGGCTTGGCGAGCGCATGCAGCCGGTTGAGCATCGTCCCGAAGGCGATCGCGTCCTTGCGGTTCTCCCCGAAATCGAGCTCGCCCATTCTCTTCATCCAGTTCAGATCGGCGCCGGCACAGAACACCTTGCCGCGGCCCGCGAGCACCACCGCGCGCACCGCCGGGTCCCGCTCCAGCTCGCCGAAGGCGGCGGTGAGCTCGGCGATCATCGTGTCGTTGAAGGCGTTGCGAACTTCGGGCCGGTTGAGCCAAAGGACGGCAACGCCCAGCCCGGCATGGATTTCGATGGTTTCGTGCGTCATGCCTCTCCCTCAGAATGAAGCCCTGCAAGCCGCTAACGCGGCTCGACGATCACCTGGGTCCGCACCGAATTCGCGATGAAGCATTTCTCGTGAGCCTTGTGGTGCAGCTCGGCGAGCACCGCCGGCGAAGGCGGCGCGGCGAATTCGACCGCGGGCCGCAGGGTGACGCGCGTCATCGCCATGCGGCCTTCGGAATTCTTCTCGAGCACGCCTTCGGCGTCGTCGACGTAGCGGTTGACGATCAGCCTCCGCGCCGCGGCCAGGCTCACGAACCACAGCATGTGGCAGGCGGAGAGCGAGGCCACGAAAAGCTGCTCCGGATCGGCTCCCGGCCCATGCGGCGCGCCCGGCGGGATATTCTCCTTTGCGGCATTTCCGGCGAGTTCCAAAGCCTCGAATTCGATACGGTGCGCGCGGCTGTATTGGGCGGGCTCGAACGGCATGCCGTTCCTTTGCCACTCGGTCTTTGCTCGGTGAATGGACATGAGCGTTCCTCTACATTCGAAAAACGCCGAATCGCGTTTCCTCGATCGGTGCGTTGAGGGACGCCGAAATCGCAAGCGCCAGGGTGCGGCGCGTCTCCTCGGGCGCGATCACTCCGTCGTCCCAGAGGCGCGCGGTGGCATAGTAGGGATGTCCCTGCCGTTCGTATTGGTCGAGAATCGGGCGCTTGAAGTCCTCTTCCTCCTCCTTGCTCCAGGCGCCGCCCTTGGCCTCGATTCCGTCGCGTTTCACCGTGGCGAGGACGGAAGCCGCCTGCTGCCCTCCCATCACCGAGATGCGGGCGTTCGGCCACATCCAGAGAAAGCGCGGTCCGAAAGCGCGGCCGCACATGCCGTAGTTGCCCGCACCGAACGAGCCGCCGATGATGACGGTGAATTTCGGCACGCGGCTGCAAGCGACGGCGGTCACCATCTTGGCCCCGTCCTTGGCGATTCCGCCGGCCTCGTACCTTTTCCCCACCATGAAGCCCGTGATGTTCTGGAGAAAAACGAGAGGGATCCCGCGCTGGCTGGCGAGCTCGATGAAGTGCGTGCCTTTCAACGCAGATTCGGAAAACAGGATCCCGTTGCTCGCGACGATGCCGACCGGGTAGCCCCAGATGCGCGCGAACCCGGTCAGCAAGGTGGTGCCGTAGTCCGCCTTGAACTCGTCGAGCTCGCTCGCGTCGACGATGCGCGCCACCACCTCGCGGACGTCGTACGGTTTGCGCTTGTCTTCGGGGATGACCCCGTGCAATTCCTCGGCGGGGTAGAGCGGCTCAGCCGGCTCGCGCAGGGCGAGGCCCACGCTTTTCGCATTGCCGAGGTTGGCGACGATCGCGCGGGCGATCGCGAGCGCGTGGACGTCGTTTTGCGCGTAGTGATCGGCGACGCCCGATTGCCGCGCGTGCACCTCCGCTCCGCCGAGCTCCTCCGCCGAGACCACTTCCCCCGTCGCAGCCTTCACGAGAGGCGGTCCGCCGAGAAAAATCGTTCCCTGTCCTTTGACGATGATGGACTCGTCGGACATCGCGGGGACGTAAGCGCCGCCGGCGGTGCACGAGCCCATCACCGCGGCGATCTGCGGGATGCCCGCAGCCGACATGATCGCCTGGTTGTAGAAAATGCGGCCGAAGTGCTCGCGGTCCGGAAAGACCTCATCCTGCTCCGACAGGAACGCGCCGCCCGAGTCGACGAGGTAGAGGCAGGGAAGCCGGTTCTGAAGCGCGATCTCCTGCGCGCGCAGGTGCTTCTTCACCGTGACGGGGTAGTAGGTCCCGCCCTTGACCGTGGCGTCGTTCACCACCACGACGCACTCCCTGCCCGAGACGCGGCCCACGCCGGTGATGATGCCCGCGCCCGGCGCGTCGTCCTCGTACACGCCGAAAGCGGCGAGCTGCGAAAGCTCGAGGAAGGGCGAACCCGAGTCGAGCAACAAGCGCAGGCGCTCGCGCGGCAGCAGTTTTCCGCGGGCCACGTGCTTGGCGCGCGCCGGCTCGTCGCCGCCCTGCGCGACGCGCTCGACCTTGGCGCGCAGATCGGCGACCAGGGCGGCCATCGCGCCGGCGTTCGCCTGGAATTCCTCCGAGCGCGGGTTCAGCTTGCTCTTGATGACGGGCATTTCACCAGCCGCCGGTGGCGAGCCATTTGTCGATCTGGTCCAGGCGGTCGGAGCCCCAGAACGGCTCGCCGTCGACGACGATATAGGGCGAGCCGAACGCGCCCAGCGCGATCGCCTTGTCCACTTCGGACCGCGTGCGGTCCTTTACCGCCTGATCGGCGATGCCCGCGCGGACTTCATCGGTCTTCAGGCCGAACTTCGCGCACACGGCGACCGTGTTGTCGGCGCTCGAGATATCGACATCGTCCACGAAATAGGCGCGGTATAGCGCCTTGGCGAGAGAGAGCGCGCGCTTGGGGTCGCTGGCGTCGAGCCAGTAGAACGCGCGGGAAGGTGAAACCGAGGAAATCGGGAAAACCGTGGGAAAGCGGTAGGCGACGCCATGGAATTTCGCGCTGCGCGCCATGTCGCGCGCCGCATACGCTCCCTTGACGGGTATGGAGGGAAGCGGCGCGGCGCCCGTCGTCTTGAATGCGACGCCGAGCAGGAACGGGCGCCAGGTCACTTCGCGGCCGTATTTCGCCGCGAGTGCATCGATTTTTTCGCCCGCTATGTAGCCGTAGGGCGAGGAAAAATCGAAATAGAACTCGACCGGATTCGGCATCACGCGGTCTCGATCGCCATGGCGGTCGCCTCGCCTCCGCCGATGCACAGGCTCGCGATCCCGCGCTTGCCCCGGCTTTTCTTGAGCGCGCCGATAAGAGTGACGAGTATGCGTGCGCCCGAGGCGCCGATCGGGTGCCCGAGCGCGCAGGCGCCGCCGTGGATATTGACCTTGGCGTGCGGCAAGCCGTGCTCTCTCATCGCAGCCATGGTGACGACCGCGAAGGCCTCGTTGATCTCGTAGAGATCGACTTTGCCGGCGGTCCAGCCGGTTGCATCGAAAAGCTTCTTGATCGCGCCCACCGGCGCCGTCGTGAACCATCCGGGCTCCTGGGAGTGCGTGCTGTGGCCGACGACTACGGCGAGCGGCGCGAGGCCCAGTTTTGCGGCGGTGGAACGGCGCATCATGACCAGGGCCGCCGCGCCGTCGGAAATCGAGCTCGAATTCGCCGCGGTCACGGTGCCGTCCTTGCGGAACGCAGGCTTGAGTGTCGGGATCTTCTCGAAATTGGCCTTGAACGGCTGCTCGTCCTGCTCCATGAAGCGCTCGTTTTTCCCCGCCTTGATCGCAAGCGGCGTGATCTCCCAGGCGAAAGAGCCGTTCTTGTTGGCGGCTTGGGCGCGCTCGAGCGATGCGATCGCGAATTTGTCCTGTTCTTCCCGGGTGAAGCCGTACTTTTCCGCGCAGTCTTCGGCGAAGCTGCCCATCAATTTCCCTCTGTCGTAAGCGTCCTCCAGCCCGTCGAGAAACATGTGGTCGACGACCTGCTGGTGGCCCATGCGATAACCCGAGCGCGCTTTCGGAAGCAAATAAGGGGCGTTGGTCATCGATTCCATGCCGCCCGCAACCATCACCTCGTTCGTGCCGGCCGCAAGGAGATCGTGGGCGAACATTGCCGCCTTCATTCCCGATCCGCACATCTTGTTCACCGTCGTGCTTCCGGTCGACAAGGGAAGCCCCGCAGCAATCGCCGCCTGTCGCGCGGGCGCCTGGCCCTGGCCGGCGGGAAGAACGCAGCCCATGATCACCTCCTCGACCTGTTCGGGCTTGATGCCGGCGCGCTCGACCGCGGCGCGGATCGCGGCTGCGCCGAGCTGCGGGGCGGCGAAATCCTTCAGCTCCCCCTGAAAGGCGCCCATGGGTGTTCTCGCGGCGGAAACGATGACGACGGGGTCGTTCAGCATGGTGGTGTCCTCAGTGTAAAGATCGCAGGCCTTCAGGACGTCTCGGAAAACAGCTCCCGTCCGATCAGCCAGCGGCGGATCTCGGAAGTTCCCGCGCCGATCTCGTAGAGCTTGGCGTCGCGCCACAGGCGCCCGGTCGGTGTTTCGTTGATGTAGCCCATCCCGCCCAGGCACTGGATTGCTTCGCCCGCCATCCAGGTCGCTTTTTCGGCGGCGTAGAGAATGGCGCCGGCCGCATCCTTGCGCGTGGTTTCGCCGCGGTCGCAGGCTTGTCCGACGGCGTACACATAGGCGCGACAGGCGTTCAGGGTCGTGTACATATCGGCGAGCTTTCCCTGCATCAGCTGGAACTCGCCGATCGGCTGGCCGAACTGCTTGCGCTCGTGCACGTATGGGACCACCACATCCATGCATGCCTGCATGATACCGAGCGGGCCACCCGCGAGGACCGCGCGCTCGTAATCGAGCCCGGACATCAATACATTGGCGCCGCGCCCGAGCTCCGAGAGCACGTTCTCCTCGGGCACCTCGCAGTCCTGGAACACGAGCTCACAGGTGTTCGAGCCGCGCATGCCCAGCTTGTCGAGCTTCTGCGCGGTGGAGAAGCCCTTGAAGCTCTTTTCGACGATGAAAGCGGTTATTCCCCGCGGACCGGCATTGGCGTCGGTCTTGGCGTAGACCACGAGGACGTCGGCGTCCGGGCCGTTGGTGATCCACATCTTGGTTCCGTTGACGATGAACTTCCCCTTGCGATACTCGGCGCGGGTTTTCATCGAGATGACATCCGAGCCGGAGCCGGGCTCGGACATGGCGAGCGCGCCGACCCACTCGCCGGAGACGAGCTTCGGCAGGTACCCGCGCTTCTGGGTCTCGGTCCCGTTCCTGCGGATCTGGTTGACGCAGAGATTGGAGTGCGCGCCGTAGGACAGGCCCACCGAGGCCGAGGCCCGGCTGATTTCCTCCATCGCGACGATATGCGCTGCATAACCCATCATGGTGCCGCCGTACGCCTCTTCCACGGTGACGCCGAGAAGTCCGAGCGCGCCCAACTTCCTCCACAGATCGGCGGGGAACTGGTTCGAGCGGTCGACCTCGGCGGCGCGCGGGGCGATCTCGGTTCGAGCGAAGCCGCGCACGGTGGCGCGCAGCATGTCGATGTCCTCGCCGAGGGCGAAACGCAGTCCCGGCAGCTCGATCGCCGGGGTGCCGCCGGAGAGGTTGCGGGCTCGATCCATTCGGGGGAGCTTCCGGGGGAGGGAAGGACTTTACTTTACGTTTACGTAAACGTCAATCACATCTCAAGGCTGCCGGGCCCGGGCGGGCTGCCTGCGGCGCCTTGCGCCGACGAGGATCTTGCGCGACTGGCGCTCGAAGGCGCGGATCTCGGAGAGCACTTCCTCGATCTCTTCGCGCTGGCGCTCGAGCTGCTCGCGTCGCGCCGCGAGCGCGGCGACGAATTTCTCGAGCTGAGGCCGCTCGTCCGGCGCGGAATCGTAGAGCTCCAGCATCTCGTGGACCTCGGCGAGGGAGAAGCCAAGCCGCTTCCCGCGCAGGATCAGCTTCAGGCGCACCCAGTCGCGCTTGGAGTAGACGCGCCGCGTGCCGTCGCGTGCGGGGCTGAGCAGGCCCTCGTCCTCGTAGAAACGGATGGCGCGATGAGTCACGTCGAACTCGCGCGCGAGGTCCGCGATGCTATAGGTCTCGGCGGGCTCGTTCATCGGCGGAATGCTCAAGCGCTGTCGTACGGTTTGTGGCGGGCGGCGCCATAATCTGCGAGAATTCGCACCTTTCGCCGCGGGAAGCTCCGGATTCTACTCCGACCTCCTCGCGTCATCCAAAGCGCGTGACCCCCGAATCCATCCTCGAGTATCCGCACGCCGCGCCGCCGGCGCCCGGCGAGACCCTGCAGGTCGCGCCCGGCGTGCACTGGCTGCGCATGCCGCTGCCGTTTGCGCTCGACCACATCAACCTCTGGCTGCTCGAAGACGGCGGGGGCTGGACCTTCATCGACTGCGGCATCGGCGACGACGCCACTCGAGCGCTGTGGGAGCGCATCTTCGCCGGTCGCGTCGCGGGGCGCCCGGTCAGGCGCCTCGTCGTCACGCACCATCATCCCGACCACGCGGGCCTCGCCTCGTGGCTGACCGAGCGCACCGCCGCCGAGTTCTGGATGCCGCAGGCGGAGTATTTCGCCGCGCACGCGATGCGCGAAGGGAGCGCGGGTTTCGGCTTCGACAACGTGGTGGCGATGTTCGTGCGCAACGGACTCTCCGGGGAAAAGCTCGAGCTGATGAGAGAGCGCCGCACCAACTATCGCAGCCGGGTGCCGGGCTTCCCCTCCGTATACCGGCGCTTGATGGACGGGCAGGCGCATCGCATCGGCGGCCGCGATTGGAGAGTCATCATGGGGTACGGCCACGCCCCCGAGCATGCTGCGCTCTACTGCGAGGAGCTCGGCGTCCTCATATCCGGCGACATGGTGCTCCCCAGGATTTCGACCAACGTCAGCGTTTGGGCGAACGAGCCGGAGGGAAACCCGCTCGCACTTTTCCTCGACTCGATATCCCGCTACGCAGAATTGCCGGCGACCACGCTCACGCTGCCCTCGCACGGCCTGCCGTTCAGGGGCCTGCGCGAGCGAATTGAGCAGCTAAAGGAGCATCACCGCCTGCGCCTCGCCGAGCTGCATGAGGCTTGCGAGACGCCCAAGGCCGCGGCGGACGTGCTCGATACGCTGTTTCGCCGCAAGCTCGACACGCATCAGCTCTTCTTCGCCATGGGCGAGGCGATGGCACACCTGCATTTGCTTCACTACGATGGGCGCTTGAAGCATTCGGTCGGCACCGACGGCGTGGTTCGCTACGCTCAAAACTAGCGACATGCCCGAGACTCAGTCCCCACCCGATCCCGCCGAGAGCGCGAGAGTGTTCGCCGAAGTGGCGGAGCGCTCCGGCCGCATCATGGGGGAGTTTCTGCAGCGTCAAGCCGGGGGCCAGGGCGTCGCCTACAGCGACGAATTCGGAGTCGCCCGCGCATTCACGGATCTTGCTGCACGCATGCTGGCCGATCCCTGGAAGCTCGCGGAGATGCAGTCGAAGATGTTCTGGGACCACGTCGCGCTGTGGCAGTCGAGCCTGCTGCGCATGCTCGGAAAGGAAGTCCCGTCGGTCGCCGAGGCAGCCAAGGGGGACAACCGTTTTCGCGACGCCGGCTGGCAGGACCAGTTCCTCTTCGACTACATCAAGCAGTCCTACCTGATCGCCGCGCGCCACCTTCACGACGCGGTGTCCTCCGTCGACGGTTTGTCCGAAGAGACGCGGAAGAAGGTGAATTTCTACACGCGCCAGTACATCGACGCGCTGTCTCCGTCGAACTTCGCTCTCACCAACCCGCAGGTGCTGCGCGAGACGCTGCATTCCGGCGGCCAGAACCTGCTCAAGGGCCTGAACAACCTGCTCGCCGACATCGAGCGCGGCGGCATCCGCATGGCCGACGAAAAAGCGTTCAAGCTCGGCGTGAATATCGCCACCACCCCCGGCAAGGTGGTTTTCCAGAACGAGCTCATGCAGCTCATCCAATACGCCCCGAGCACGGAAACGGTCTTCAAACGGCCGCTGCTCGTGATGCCGCCGTGGATCAACAAGTACTACATCCTCGATCTGCGCGAGAAGAATTCCTTCGTGCGTTGGGCCGTCGAGCAGGGCCACACGGTTTTCGTGATCTCCTGGGTCAACCCGGACGGGCGCTATGCCGGCAAGACGTTCGAGAATTACATGCTCGAAGGGCCGCTTGCGGCGCTCGATGCGATCGGCCAGGCGACCGGCGAGAACGAGGTCAACGTCATCGGCTACTGCCTCGGAGGAACGCTGCTCGGCGCCACGCTCGCGTGGATGGCGCAAAGGAACGACCGGCGCGCGGCCTCGGCGACGTTCTTCGCGTCGCTGCTCGATTTTTCCGCCCCGGGCGAGCTCGGAGTGTTCATCGACGAGGCGCAGGTCGAGAACCTGGAACGGCGCATGCAGGAGCGCGGCTACCTCGAAGGCTCCGAGATGGCGGCCACCTTCAACATGCTGCGCGCGAACGACCTGGTGTGGTCGTTCGTCGTCAACAACTACCTGCTCGGGAAAGATCCCTTCCCGTTCGACCTCCTCTACTGGAATTCGGATTCCACGCGCATGCCGGCGAAGATGCACAGCTTCTACCTGCGCGAGATGTACCTCGCCAACCGGCTCAGGGTTCCCGGCGGCATCACGCTGGGGGGCGTTCCCATCGACCTCGGGAAAATTGCGATCCCAGCCTATTTCGTTTCCACCCTCGAGGACCATATTGCGCCGTGGAAATCGACGTACAAGGGTGCGTGCCTCCTCTCCGGTCCCACGCGGTTCGTGCTCGGGGGCTCGGGGCACATTGCCGGCATCGTGAATCCGCCGTCAGCGAAAAAATACGGCTACTGGACCGGATCCGAGCTTCCCGAATCGGCCGACGAGTGGCAGGCAGGGGCGACCCGGAGCGAAGGTTCGTGGTGGATCGACTGGCAGGCCTGGATCGCCGGCCTGAACGGGCCCGCCCGGGCGCCGGCCCGTGTTCCGGGCGCGGGGGCACTGCAAGCGCTAGCGGACGCTCCAGGATCCTATGTGAGCGTTCCCGCCTGAGCCGGATTCATCCGGCGGCGCGATCGAGCCTCTCGCGGAATCGCCGGAGATAGCGCAAGCCCTCGATGGCGCGGCTGCCATACCAAGCGGTCATCTCTCCGTCGATGAGAGCGATGTTCTTCTCCCGCATGAACGGTTCGGTGCGCAGCTCGGAGACATGCGCCTCGCGGAAGAGGTACGGCTCGCTCGACAGCAGCACGACCCGGGCGCCGTCGAGTACGTCGCTGTTGAGCTCGATCTTCGGGTAGCGATCGGCGCAGTCCGCCGGGACGGTTTCCCATTTTACGAGCGCGAGCATCCGCGAGACGTAGGTATCGCGCGACACCGTCATCCAGGGATTTTTCCATATCAGGTAGAGCACGCGGTCCGGCGGAAAGCTGCGCGCGGCCGACTGCAGCGCCGCGTACGCTGCCTCGAATTCGCCGCACAGCGCCTCGGCTTGGTCCTCTCGCCCGAATATTCCGCCGATCAGCCGGTAGAGAGCCAGGTTGTCGAGCGGCGCGAGCGGGTGCGTGACGATCAGCTCGGGAACGAACCCGGCGATCGCGCGAGCGTCCTCTTCCCTGTTCTCGTCGATATTGAGGATGACGTGGGTGGCCCGCAGCGCGCGCAGCTTGTCGAGATCGACATCCTTGGTGCCGCCGACTTTGGGGACCCGGCGAACCACTTCGCGGGGATGGACGCAGAAGCCGGTTCGCCCCACGAGTTGTGCCGCGAGTCCGAGATCGCAGACGAGCTCCGTAATGCTGGGTACCAGGCTCACGATGCGCGCTTCGCGGCGCGCCGGCCCGTGCCGCGTTCCCGCGGCGTCGACGAGTCTCGCCTCCGGCAGGCTCACAAGGGGAGGCCGCGCGCTTTTCGCGGCGTGCGCGCGAACAGCCGGTCGAACAGCCAGCGCGGCAGGCGGCGAAGCGCAAAGGAAACGAGCGCCATCTGCCAGGGGATGACCGTGAAGCGGCGCCGTCTGGCGATGGCCCGGGCAAAGCGCCGCGCTGCCTCGTCCGCGTCGATGATGAACGGCATCCGGTAGCGGTTCGACGCGGTCATCGCAGTGCGGATATAGCCGGGACAGATCGTGACCACGGCCACGCCCGAGCCGTGGAGTTCCACGCGCAGGCTCTCCAGATACGTGATTGCCGCCGATTTGGAAGCACTGTAGGCGCCTCCGCCGGGCAGCCCGCGAAAGCCGGCGACGCTCGCAATGCCGACCAGCGTGCCGCTGCGGCGCGCTCGCATCGGCGCGACAAACGGCTGAAACGTCACGGCCATTCCGAACACGTTGGTCTCCATGATCTTGCGGAACGCGGCAAGGTCCTCCGCATTCTCGGTGGAGGTGCCTACGCTGATGCCGGCATTCGCGATCACGATGTCGGGCATTCCGAACCGCTCCGTGAAATCAGCCGCGGCAGCCTGCAGGCTGGTGGCGTCGGTCACGTCCACTTGATAGCAGGCCCCTTTGCAGAGCAGGCTCGAGAAGAGCGCCTGTGTCGGGGCGAGCCGTCTTGCGCACAGCCCGAGCACCGCCCCCTGGCCCGCGTAGTGCGCCGCGAGCGCGGCGCCGATCCCGCTCGATGCGCCAGTGATGAAGACCTTGGGGTCGGGTAACACCGGACGGCAGAGCGCGTCGCCTATCGGGGGCGCTCTTCGCGCGCGAGCTTCACCAGATGGTCGACCACCTGGATGAGCTGCTCGGTGCCACCCGCCAGGCGTGCCGAGGTCAGGAACTTGCCGTCGACGATGAATGTGGGCACCGCGCGCACCTCGTAAGCTTTCAGCAGCTCGCGCGCCTCTCCGACCCTGGCCGCGACTCCGGGCGAGCCGTAAACGTCCACGAACTTCTGCCGCTCGATGCCGTTGCGCGCCGCCCAATCGGCCATGATCTTCTCGTCATTGAGCTTCACGTTCTCGAAGTGAAAATGGTCGTAGACTGGCCAGTGAAGGCGGCCGACCTGTCCCAGCGCCTTGAGGGTATAGAACAGTTTTGCGAAAGGTTCCCACGCTTCCGTGGAAAGCGCCGGCACGCGACGGATCGCGACGTATTCGGGTGCCGTGCCCAGCCAGCGGGAAAGAAAGGGCTGGGTTTCGTAGCAGACCGGGCAGCCGTAGTAGAAGAATTCGATGACCTCGATGCGTCCGTCCGCGGCGACCGGACGCTGGGGTTCGATGCGTTGAAATTCGCGCCCCGGCTGGATCTGGGCCGATGCGGCGCCGGCGAGCAGGGTGAACGCCGCCGCGAGCAGCCATTTCTCCAAGCGGCCTCGCAGTTCCATTCGCTCGGACGCAGGCCCCGCCACGCTAGGGCTTTGCTTTTGCGAGTTGCCTGCGGGCTTCTCCAACGAGAAAGTCGGCCGTGGCGAGCATCCCCTTGCGAGACGTGCTCGCGACGACGAGGTAGCGACCCTGCACGGCCAGGGTCGGTACTCCGTCGAGTCGGTACGAGCGGCCCATCTGCGCCGCGCGGCGCAGCTTGCTTTCGACGGTAAACGAGCGGAAAGCAGCGTCGTATTTGGCCATGTCCACGTTCTGCTTGGCGAGCCAGTCCGCCGCCCATTTGCCGAAGGCATCGCCGCGCAGCCGTACGCCGCCCTGCTGGTGGATGGTGTCGAAGAAAGGTCGGTGCAGCCGCTCGAGCTCTCCGATGGCCTCCAGCGTGTAGAAAATCCGGGCATCGACCGCCCAGTCTTCGTTCAGAATTCCCGGCAGGCGCTTGAACTGCACGTCGCGCGGCAATCGCTTCGCCCAGGATTCGAGGTCGGGCTCGAGCGCGTAGCAGTGCGGGCAGCGGTACCAGAAAAATTCGAGCACTTCGATCTTTCCCGAAGACTCGACGGCCTGGGGCGGCTTCAATTCGATGTAATCGACGCCTTCGACGGGCGAACCCTGAGCGTACGCGGCAAGGGCGAGGAACAGGCCGGATAGGACGCTCAGCAGACGAAAAACCATGGGGCTTCTCCTTGGGGTGATTCAATTCTTGGAAACCTCGGTGACTCTGACCAGCGAAGCGTTCACTCCGTTCTGCGTCAGCTGCTGCCGGACGCGGTTGATCTCGTCCACGCGGGTGTAGGGCCCCAGCCGCACTCGATACCACACGCCTTTTTCCGCGAGATCGGCCGGCTCCACGTTCGCTTCCATTCCCATCAACGCGAGCCTTGCCTTGAGGTTGTCCGCATCGGCCGGGTTCTGGAACGAGCCGGCCTGAAGGAAGTAGCTGTCCTTGGGTGCGCCGGGCTTGCCGGCCTGCTTGGCCGCCTCGCGCATCTGGCGTTCTGTGACCGGCTCCTCTTTTCCGGGGAGGATCCGGTAGAAATCGAAGCGTGGCTTGTCCTCTACCTTGGCCGGCTTGGGTGGCTCAGGCAGTTTCTGATCGACAGGCGGTGCCTTGTCCGGAGCACGCGGCCTGTCGGCGAACGGAATCGGCGTCTTGAAGAAATAGATCGCGATTCCGGCCGCTACGCCCAGGCCGAGCAGAAAACCGAAAAAAAGGCCGATCACAAAATTGCCGGAGAAGTCCGGTCTGGATCGGGGCAATTGCTTATAGTCGAAGCTCATGGAGGTAAGGCGTCACATTTTCTCGGGCTGGCTGACGCCCAGCAGCGAAAGCCCGTTGCGAAGCACTTGGCGCACGGCAAGGCACAGAGCCAGGCGCGCCGATCGCAGCGGCGCCTCGGAGACGAGGATGCGTTCCGCATTATAGTAACTGTGAAATTGACCCGCCAGCTCGCGAAGATAGAACACAACCTGGTGCGGGGCGAGCTCCGCCACGGCGTTTTCGAGCACTTCTGGATATTCGCCCAATCGCTGCAGCAACGCCAGCTCGCGGCCCCCGGTGAGGGGCACGAGATCGGCGGCCGCGAGATCCGGGTCCGGGCCGCCGAACAGCGCTTTCCTTTGCTCGAGCACCGAGCGGATCCTGGCGTGCGCGTACTGCACGTAGTAGACGGGATTCTCCTCGGATTGCGACTTGGCAAGATCGATGTCGAACACGAATTCCGCGTCGGCCTTGCGCGAAAGCAGGAAGAATCGCACCGCGTCCCGTCCGACTTCGTCGATCAGCTCGCGAAGCGTAACGTAGGAGCCGGCGCGCTTGGAGATCTTCATCTCCTCGCCGCCCTTCATGACCGTGAGCATCTTGTAAAGGACGTATTCGGGATAGCCTTGCGGAATCCCGCGCCCCCCCTTCGAAGACGCGGCTTGCAGGCCGGCGCGCACCCGCGTCACCGTGCTGTGGTGATCGGAACCCTGGATGTTGATTGCACGCGTGAAACCGCGCTCCCACTTCGCCAGATGGTAGGCGACGTCGGGCACGAAGTAGGTGTAGGTGCCGTCCGATTTGCGCATGACGCGGTCCTTGTCGTCGCCGTACTCGGTGGTCTTTAGCCACAGCGCGCCGTCCTGCTCGAAGGCCTTGCCCGAGTCGAGCAGCGCCTGAACCGCTTTCTCGACACGCTCGTCGGCGTAGAGCGAGGATTCCAGGAAGTAGCTGTCAAAGCGCACGCCGAACGCCTGCAGGTCGAGATCCTGCTCACGCCTGAGCTCCACTACCGCAAACCGCGTCACGGCTTCCAGATCTTCGCCGTCGGCGTTGCCTGCCTCGAGGTATTTCTCGGCGATCTCGAGCACATAGTCGCCACGGTATCCGTCAGCGGGAAATTCCGCCGGTACGCCGAGCTTTTCCCGAATCCGCGCCTGAACCGAAAGGCCGAGATTGCGGATCTGCGCGCCCGCGTCGTTGTAGTAGAACTCGCGCGTTACGCGCCAGCCCTGGGATTCGAGCAGAGCGCCGATGGCGTCGCCAAGCGCCGCGTTCCTGCCGTGCCCGACGTGGAGCGGCCCCGTGGGATTGGCCGAAACGAACTCCACTATCACCGGCCGGCCGCCGGCGCTCTCGGAGCGGCCGTAGCGGTCACCGTCCGCGAAAATGGTTTTCACGATGTGCTGTTTGGCCGCGGGGCGCACGCGCAGGTTGATAAACCCGTTGCCGGCGACTTCGGCGCGCTCGAGCCATTCGGAGGGGGGCAGCGCCGCGACGAGTTCGAGTGCGAGCTCCCGTGGATTGCGTTTCAGCGCACGCGCGAGCTGCATTGCCGCCGGGCAGGAAAAGTCGCCGTGCTGAGCCTGTTTGGGCCGTTCCAGGGAAATCAGCGAACCCGGCTGCTGCGGAGCGACCTTGGCGAGCCCACGGGTGAGCAACTCGATGAGGTGGGATTTGACCTCGGCGGACATCGAGGGGCCGTATTATACGCGGGCCTTGATCATCGTCGGCCGTGCAAAGGTAGAATACGGTCTGCTTCAACCTTCCGATATGGAGTTCGAACTTGGGCAAAGGCGACAAACGCACGTTCCGCGGCAAGGTCTTCAAGGGATCGCACGGCAAGACCCGCCCGCGCAAGCCGAAAAAAAAGGCGAAGAGACCAGCCTGATTTCCGCAGGGGGGTCAAAACTCTATCGGGTCTACGTCGAGATGCCAGCGCACTCCGTGCGAAGGCATGCGGTAGAGGGCATCGCTCCATTCCGCGAGAAACGTCTGCAGTCGCGGCCGCGAGCGCGATTGCACGAGCACCTGTGCACGCTCCACGCCCGCGAGCCGAGCGAGCGACATCGGTACCGGATCGAACACGGCGACAGAAGCGCTCCGGTGCGGTGACTGGTCGATGGCCGACCGAAGAAAGCGCTGCGCGCGAAGCTCGTCGCGGCTTTCCGCGCGCAACGCCGCTTCGAAAACGAATGGGGGAAAGCCCGCTTCCCGACGCTCCGCAAGCACACTTTTTGCAAACCCTGCGTAGTCATTGCGCACGAGCGACTGATACAGGGGATGCTCGGGATAGCGCGTCTGGATCAGGACCTCGCCCGGCAGATTCGCGCGTCCGGCGCGCCCGGCGACTTGCTGCAGCTGCGCAAAGGTCCGCTCGCCCGCACGATAATCGCTCGAGAATAGACCGCTGTCCGCGTTGAGCACGCCGGCGAGCGTCAGACGCTCGAAATGATGGCCCTTGGCGAGAATCTGCGTGCCGACGAGGATGTCGGCGTGGGCGGCGCGCTCGAGCAGATCTAGGAATCCACTCCTCGCGCGCACGGCGTCGCTATCCACGCGCAGGATCCGCGCCTGCGGAAATTTCTCGCCGAGCAGCAGCTCGATCCGCTGCGTCCCGCGCCCAAATACCTGCAAGTCGGGGTTGCCGCATTCCGGACAGGCGCGCGGAATGCCCTCGGCCAGTCCGCAATGGTGGCAACGCAGCCGCCGCGCGGCCAAGTGCACGACCATGTTCGCCGAGCAGCGCCTGCAGCCCTTGACCCAGCCGCAGGCCGGGCACGCGAGCGCCGGGGCATAGCCGCGGCGGTTGAGGAAAACGAGTGACTGCTCCCCGCGCGCAAGGCGCGCGCCGAGCGCCTCGAGAAGGGGCGGTGCAATTCCCTCCTGAGACGGATGCACCCGTGTGTCGATCAGCCGTATTGCAGGCAATGTCGCCCGGTCGATCGCGCGTCGCGTGAGGGCTACCAGGTCGTATTTGCCCGAAGTCGCGTGGTGGAAGCTCTCCAGCGAAGGCGTGGCCGAGCACAGAACGACCGGCGCGCCGGCGATGTGGGCCCGCGCAACTGCGAGGTCGCGCGCCGAATAGCGCACGCCCTCTCGTTGCTTGAACGAGGCATCCTGCTCTTCATCGACCACGACCAGCCCCAGATGGGGGAGCGGCGTGAATACGGCGAGCCGCGTGCCGAGCACGATGTCGGCGCGACCGCCGTGCGCGACGAGCCATCCGCGGGCGCGTTCCAGTTCGGCCATGGCGCTCGTTTGCGTGACGATGCACGCGCCCGGGAATCGGTCACGGAACGCAGCCTCGAGAGCGGGAGTCAGCGCTATCTCGGGCACGAGAATCAAGACTTGTTTCCTGCGGGCGAGGACCTCGGCAATCAGCTGCAGATAGATCTCGGTCTTGCCGCTGCCCGTGACGCCAAAGAGCAGGCTCACCCGGAATTTCTCCAGCCCTGAGCGCAAAACGCGGATGGCGTTCTCCTGCTCCGAAGTCAGCTCGTGTGCGTGGACAAAACGGGGATCGGTCCGCTCGGGCTCGATGGGAGAGATCCAGCCCGCTTCGATGCCGCGCCTCAACAGCTTTCGGCTCCCCGTCCCTTGCGTGAGTTCGGATTCGGATGCCCGGCCTCGCGCGAGGCGCTCCAGCAGCGCGCGCAGGCGCCGATGCCGCGACGGAGTCGCCGCAAGCGCTTCCCTGCCGATCGGGGTGAGGACGTAATCGCGCGGGGCGATGGGCACGGTCTTGGCGGTGCGTAGTCGCGGAGGTAAAGCCGCAGCGACCACCTCGCCGAGCGGGCCGTGGTAGTAGCCGCTGCAGAATTCCGCCAAGGCAAGCCATTCGCGCTGAAGCGGCGCCACATCTCGCAGGATCTTCTCGGCTGAGCGCAGTCGGGAATCGCTAACCCTGGATTTCGTCGCCACGTCCCAGATCACACCGACCAGGCGCTTTTTTCCGAACGGAACGAGCGCTCGATAACCGATGTCCGCGCGGGTCGCGTCCTCCGAACGATAATCGAACAAGGTCGGCACCGGCACATCGAGAGCGACGCGCAAGATCGTCATCGGGACGGATTGGAGTACGTCGGCGCGCTATTCAAGTAATTTCTTCGCCCGCGTCTATAAAGTGCTTGGTTGTCTGAGGTTTTCAGGGTTTTTCACAGAATTTGTGAATAACTGTGTGAGTAAGGCTTTCACGCTACTGTAACTCACACTTCTGCAAGGAAATTCTATCGTTGCTCAAAATGCGGGCGCATTGAAATAAACCGATAAATCAGTGCATTGTGGACCTCTCCGGGCAAGTCCTCGAAACTCCGCGCCAGACGGGGCTTTACGGGCAGCACTGTGTATAAGTCGTTTGCTGCGAGCCGCGCGCAAGACTGCGTTTTTTCCGCGCGTCAGTGAAATTTCGGGCTCAATTCTCGCACTGCGGCGACCAGAGCAGCCACGTTTTCCGGAGGCGTGAGCTGCGGAACACCATGGCCAAGGTTGAATACGTGGCCGGCTCCACTTCCGAAGGACTCGAGCGCCTTCTGAACCTCGCGGCGGATGACTTCGGGCGAGGCGAGCAGCACCGCGGGATCGAGATTGCCCTGGAGCGCGGCGCCGGCCCCGATCCTCCGGCGCGCATCTCCGAGGTCGATGCTCCAGTCCAGGCCGACGCAATCGCATCCGATCGCGGCGATCCGCTCGAGCCAGGCCGCCCCGCCCTTGGTGTAGACGATGACCGGGACCCGTGCTGCACCCGAGTTGCGCTTGAGTTGGGACAAGACCCTCTGGATGTATTCGAGCGAGAACTCCCTGTACGACGCCGCCGAGAGGCTCCCGCCCCATGTGTCGAAGATCATCAGCACGTTCACGCCCGCCTCGATCTGTGCGTTCAACAGGGCCGCGACGGCCCGGGTATTGGTTTCAAGGACGCGATGGAGAAGCCCGGGACGCTCGTGCAGCATAAGCTTCACGTTGCGCCAGTCGTCGCTTGCCTGCCCCTCCACCATGTAGCAGGCGAGCGTGTAAGGGCTCCCGGAGAACCCGATAAGGGGGACTTTGCCGGCCAGAGTACGCCGGACCTCGCCGATCGCGTCGGTGACGTAGCGCAAGCTCTCGCTCGGGTCGGGTGCGGCGAGCTTCGCGATCGACGTCTCGTCGCGCAGCGGTCGCTCGAAGCGCGGGCCCTCTCCCTCTGCGAAGTAAAGCCCCAATCCCATTGCGTCAGGAATGGTGAGAATGTCCGAGAACAAGATCGCCGCATCCAGAGGGAATCGCTCGAGGGGCTGCAGCGTCACTTCAGCCGCGAGCGAGGGCGTTTTGCAGAGGGCAAGGAAGCTTCCCGCGCGCCGCCGCGTTTCGTTGTATTCGGGAAGGTAGCGCCCCGCCTGGCGCATCAGCCACACCGGCGTGTACGAAGTCGGCTGCCTGAGGAGGGCCCGGATCAGCGTGTCGTTCTGCAGCGCAGGCATCGGCTCACAGCTTCATCAAGCGGCGGGTGATGAATTCCCACTCATCCGTGCTTACCGGGGTGATGGAGAGCCGGTTGCCGGGCGCAAGCGTGCGCATCTTCGAGAGCTCGCGGTGGCTGCGCAGCTCGGCGAGGCTGACCAACCGCGTCTTCCTGACGAATCGGACGTCGACGTTGAACCAGCGGGGCGACTCGCGCTTGGCTTCGGCGTCGAAGTAGGGGCTTTTCCGATCGAACTGGCTTGCATCGGGGTAGGCCGCCGACGAGACCTGGGCGATGCCGGCGATGCCGGGCTCGGGACAGCTTGAGTGATAGAAGAAGACCTTGTCGCCGATCTGCATCTCTTTGAGCATGAAGTTGCGCGCCTGGTAGTTACGCACTCCAAACCAAGCCGTGGTCTTGCGAGGGGCGGAGGCCAAGTCGTCGATGCTGAACTCGTCCGGCTCGGACTTCATCAACCAGAACGCCATGATCGGGACTCACTCCAGGCCTACAAACGAAAACGCAGGCAGGCGCCTGCGTTTTCATCTGTCGTTGCTGCTTTTTCGTTTATTTGGGGTCCCCCGCCGGTGCCGCTAGAACCGATTCCTGAACCTTTCGGTTAAGGTGGTCGCTTTCCGGTCACATCAGGTACATCCGACTAGGGACGCGCACAACAGTGACACTTGGGTCAGCAACCCAATTCAAGCTGTTGGTTCAAGAATTTTTCCGGGTCTTCGCGTACACCACAGGGGACAATTCCTAAGGCACCGCCCGAGCCACTCTGACGCCTCGCGCCTACGGAGCGAGGGCCTGATCGAGCGTCGCCTCCATTGCGGCCATTCTACGCCTGAGCCCCTCGATGTCAAAGCCGCTCGCGTTGTTTCGGGAGCTGAGCAGCTCGTGGGCGATGTTGAGCGCGGCCATGACGGCGATGCGCTCGGCGCTCGCCACTCGCCCTGCGCTCTTGATCTCGCTCATCTTCCGGTCGAGATAAGCCACCGCCGAGAGAAGCGCGTTCCGCTCCTCCTCGGAGCACGCGACCTTATAGGTCCGACCCATGATGGTGACGTCAAGGGTCTTGGACTTCTGATTCATCCGGGGCGTTTATTCGGGGATCTGCTTGAGCAGGGTCTCGAGTCGACTGCGCGCGCCATCGATCTTCTCGGCGAGCTGCCGCTTGTCGCCCTGCAATGCTGCCAGCTGCTGGCGCAGCCCCCGGTTTTCGTCGCGCAGCCGCTGGCACAGTCGGGCTGTCTGGCGAATTTTTTCCTCGAGGGTGGCCAATTCCGTGTCCATCGGCACACTATAGTTTGGAAAATCCTGTTAGGTCAAGGTGTAAGGATTCGTTTTCAATGTAGATTCCCGATGTCGCGGCAAAGCGGAACCCCGCGACTTGTGTTGTACAATCAACGCGCTCGTTCGAGGTGTCCCGGCGCGTCCTCGCGCCGGGGTTAAACGGGAAAGAGGTGCGGCCGGCAACGGCCAAAGCCTCTGCTGCCCCCGCAACGGTAAGCGTGTGCGGGCGTATCAATCCAAACGGCCACTGTGAGCGCGAGCTCACGGGAAGGCGATACGCCCGATCCCGCAAGCCCGGAGACCGGCCCCGACCGATGGTGGGAAATGCCGCGGGGCGCGGTGCTAAGCCGGTGCGTCCGCGTGCGTTTCCTCTCGCAACTCGATACAGGTCTGCGGGGACGCTGACCGGGGGAGGAAACCTTGAAACGATCCATCATTGCCGTGCTCGTCACAGCCGCGGCGCCGCTCGCGCTCGCTCAAAGTCTGGAAGACACCGTAGTCGTCACCGCCGCCCGATTTCCGCAGTCCCGCACGCAGACGCTGCAGCCGGTCAATGTAA
>VBCH01000228.1 GCA_005884455.1 Betaproteobacteria bacterium | reverse complement strand
CGTCATCTTCAGTTTCGCGGGCAGGTTCACCCAGATCTGGAAGCCGTGCACGCGTCCGCCTTTCTCGCGAATCCTGCCCGAAGGCATCTCCGAGTGCACGATGCCCGCGCCGGCGGTCATCCACTGCACGTCGCCCGGGCGAAGCACCCCGCGGTGCCCGGCCGAGTCCTCGTGCTCGAACTCGCCCTCCAGCATGTAAGTGATGGTCTCGAAGCCGCGGTGCGGGTGATCGGGCGCCCCGACCGCCTCGCCGGGGCCGTAGTCGACCGGCCCCATCTCGTCGAGCAGCAGGAACGGATCGACTACGTCCAGTCCCGGGGTCGGCACCGGCCGCCGCACGATGAAGCCTGCGCCCTCGCGCTGACGGTGGGCGGTGACGATGCGGGTGGGTTCGCGGACGGCGCTCGTACTCGATATCATGGCTTTCTTCTCCCGAAAAGGGGAATATGGGGACGTATGGTACGTGAACAAGGTCCTGAGCCCGCCGGTGCAATTCGCGGCTGCTCGGTCGCATCACGGGCTTGCCTAAGGCCCGTACCCGACATATACTGTATGTAATCACAGTAATACCCGGCGGTCAGCCGACCAAGCCGAAGCCTCAACCCATATAGTAATAGGGCACCATGACCGGACAGCTTTCCGCCGTCGCCGAGGCCGTTCCCGAGCAGGCGATCTGCCGCGAGGCTCTGCTCGAGAAATACGCCAAGGACAAGGAGCAGACCATAGCCGACGTGAGGGCTCGCGTAGCGCGCGCCCTCGCCGCGGCCGAACGCGAGGACGGGCGCGCTGACTGGGAGCGGCGCTTCTACGAGGCGATGGAAGCCGGCTTCATCCCCGCGGGTCGAATCAATTCGGCTACGACTTCTCCGCCATCCGGCCCAAGGGCGCGGAGGTGAAGGGCACGCGCTCGCGCGCGAGCGGCCCGGTGTCCTACATGCGCGTGTTCGACCGCTCCTGCGAGACGGTGGAATCGGCGGGGGCGCGCCGCGGCGCGCAGATGGGCGTGCTGCGCTGCGACCATCCCGACGTCGAGGAATTCATCCACGCCAAGGACCAGGGAGACCTCGCCAACTTCAACATCTCGGTCGGCGTCACCGACGCCTTCATGCTGGCGGTCGAGGACGACGCCAGGATCGAGCTGGTGCACAAGGCCCGGCCGCACCCGGACGCGATCGCGGCCGGCGCTCAACACGGAAAACAGGGCCCCTCCCCCGTTTACCAGAGACAAGACGGCCTGTGGGTATACGCGAGGCCGCGCGCCCGCGAGCTGTGGGACCAGATCATGCGCTCGACCTACGATCACGCCGAGCCGGGGATCCTGTTCATCGACCGCATGAATCAGGACAACAACCTCAATTACTGCGAGGCGATCGAGGCGACGAACCCGTGCGCGGAACAACCCTTGCCGGCCTACGGCTGCTGCTGCCTCGGCTCGATCAACCTCACCCGTTTCGTGAGCCACGCCTTCTCGGACAAGGCAGCGTTCGACTACGAACGTTTCGGCGAAGTGGTCGAAATCTCGGTACGCATGTTGGACAACGTGCTCGACGTCACAGCCTGGCCGCTCGAGGCGCAGCGCGAGGAGGCGGTGGCGAAGCGCCGCGTGGGCCTGGGCTTCACGGGGCTCGGCGACGCGCTTATCATGCTGCGGCTTCGCTACGACAGCGGGGAAGCACGCGAAACGGCGGCGAAGATCTCCGCGTTCATGCGCGATACCGCTTACCGGGCCTCGAGCGAGTTGGCGAAGGAGCGCGGGGCGTTCCCGCTTTTCAACGCCGACCTGTACCTCTCGGGCTCGGGCTTCGCCGCGCGCCTTCCCGCCGAGCTCAAGGCGCTTATCCGCAGGCAGGGCATGCGCAACTCGCACCTCCTCTCGATCGCTCCCACCGGCACCATCAGCCTCGCCTTCGCCGACAACGCCTCGAACGGCATCGAACCGCCCTTCTCCTGGACTTACACGAGGAAGAAGCGCATGGCCGACGGGGTGCTGAAGGAATTCCCGGTCGAGGACTATGCCTGGCGCCTGTACAGGCACGACGGGGGGGACGTGAACGCCCTGCCTCCGCACTTCGTCACCGCGCTCGAACTCTCCGTCTCCGCGCATGAGCGTATGGTCGCCGCGGTCGCGCCCTATATCGACACGAGCATCTCCAAGACGGTGAACGTGCCGGAAGCCTACCCCTACGAAGAATTCCAGAGCCTCTATTTCGATGCGTGGAAGTCGGGTTTAAAGGGGCTCGCGACCTATCGGCCCAACAACATCATCGGGTCGGTGCTTTCCGTGGGGCAGGAATCCCGTCCGCAGGACTTCGTCAGCAGCGACCGCAACCGCCGCATCGAGATCAAGGCGGTGCCCGAACCGGTGCTCGCGTCCTTGCGCTGGCCGGGCCGGCCCAACCTCGCCGGAGGCAACCCGGCCTGGACCTACATGATCGAGCACCCGCACGGACAGTTCGCGCTCTTCGTCGGGCACGTGGAGAACGAAACCCGCGCGCATCCCTTCGAGGCCTGGGTGAACGGGGCCGAGCAGCCTCGCGGCCTCGGGGCCGTGGCGAAGACGCTTTCGATGGACATGCGCGCGAACGACCCGGCGTGGCTGCGCCTGAAGCTCGAGACGCTCGCGAAGACCTCGGGCGACGACGCCTTCGACATGCCTTTCCCGCCGCACGGGGAAAAGAAGCGTATGCCGAGCCTGTGCTCGGCGGTCGCGCAGCTGGTGCGCTGGCAATGCGAGCAGCTGAGCGCGCTGCCCGATGAAAAGCACGGCCCGGTGCTCGACGCGATGTTCAGCCTGAAGGAGCCAAAGACCGGCGCAGACGGCACGATGTCGTGGACGGTTGACGTGCTCAATCCCGCCGGGCGCGACGACTTCGTGCTCGGGCTGAAGGAGATCACCCTGCCCACGCACGACGGCTCCGCCGTGGGCGTCACGCGCCCCTACTCGATGTGGCTTTCGGGCGAATATCCGCGCGCGCTCGACGGCCTGTGCAAGATCCTGTCGCTCGACATGCGCGTCGTCGACCCGGCGTGGATCGGGATGAAATTGCGCAAGCTGCTGAACTACCCCGAACCGCTGGGCGATTTCATGGCTTTCACTCCGGGATCGAGGAAACAGCAGAATTGGCCTTCGACGGTGTCGTACGTCGCGCGCCTCATCATCCACCGCTACGCAATGCTCGGTATCCTCGACGAGGAAGGCTACCCGGTGCAGGCGATGGGCGTGCTCGAGCCGCCCGCGCCCGGCGCCGCACCGAAGATGAAAGGCATGAAATGCCCCGAGTGCAGCAATTACGCGGTGATCAGGAAGGACGGCTGCGATTTCTGCAGCGCCTGCGGTTGGGTGGGGGTGTGCGGGTAGCGGGGCAGGTCCGATCTATTTCAGGCATGCCGGCGTCCATCAAGGTTCTGAAGTCTCTCGAAAACTCTGCAGGCGATCACTGTGTCGATATTTTCGTGCGCGGCGACGGCACGTTCGGTTTCGAGGAATATCGCAGGGATCCGGAGGATGTGAGCGGCTGGTTTCCGCTTCATCGTTATTCGCATCAGGTCTTCTCCACGGCGGAAGAAGCGCTCGCGCACGCGAAATCGAGAGTGGCGTGGATGATCATCGGCAGCTGAGGCTTGGCGTAAGATAACGCGGCGATTCCCACCCCCGAGGAGGATTTCCGATGACGAACCCCGAACAGGCAGCGGTTGCGGCCCTGCTTCTGCGTGTCGCGCTGGGCGCGATGTTTCTGGCTCACGCCTGGCTGAAGGTCAAGGTATTTACGCCGTCAGGCACCGCCCAGTATTTCAAATCGCTCGGCCTTCCGGGTGAGCTTGCGTATCTGACGATGGCCGCGGAAATCGGCGGCGGCATCCTGCTCATCCTCGGCATCGAAACTCGCTGGGTGGCGCTCGCGCTGGTGCCGCTCATGCTCGGCACGATCGTGATGGTTCACGGCAAGGCCGGCTGGCTTTTCACCAACAAGGACGGCGGCTGGGAATATCCCGCCTTCTGGGTGGTTGGCCTGCTCGCGCTGGCCTTGCTCGGGGACGGAGCAGCGGCGCTCGGGCCGAAGCTCGGCCTCTCGTGAAGCCGCTGTGAAGCTCACGCTCTACTACGCCCCGATCGCCTGCTCGCTCGTCCCTCTCGTGACGCCGCTTCCTCGCCTTGGCGAAGTAGTGGGCTGACTATCTGGGGTCCAGAGGCAGCCCCGGATAAGGCGCTTCGAACACCGACAGCTTCGAGTTGATTCCGCCGTCCTGCGCCGACATGTTCGCGATGTAAAGATCGTCGCCCTTGAAAACCAGGCTCGCCGGAAAATCCAGGACATTGGCGCCCGAGCCGGCGTAACGAGCGATCAGCCTGCCGTCCGGCGAAAGCACCTGGATCTCTTCGGCCTGGTTCGCGAGGACGTAGAGGTTTCCCCGCACATCGAACTGGATGCCGTCAGCACCGAAGAGCGCCTGCGTGATGCCTAACTGACCATTGATGGTCGCGCCGTCGGCAAAGATCTCGATGGCGCCGGAGCTGCCGTCGCGCAGCACCGGAATTCGTAGAATCCGGTGATCACCCGTGTTGGCTACGTAGAGGAAGCGATGCTCCCGGTCGAAGGCGAGGCCGTTCGCTCCGACCGGCTGGTCGGGGTTGTTCGTCCTGAGCAGCGGGCTGTCGATCCAGACCGTCTTGCTCGAGCCATCCGGGGCGACTCGCGCGATCTGACCGGTGAGCGAGTCCGACACGTACAGGTTGCGGTGCCGGTCCTGGGCGATGGCGTTGGGAAAGGAGAAACCCGCGGCGAGGAGGGTCACGGCATGTGTGCGCGGGTTGATTTTGAGGAGCCGCCCGTTCGGCGCGACGTTGTCGGCCTGATCGACGACGTACAGGCCGTCGTCCTCGTCGAACAATTCACCGAGCAGCCCGATCACCGGAGAAGTTCCGGTGGGAACTTCGATGATATCGACGAGCGTTCCATGACGGTTGAAGACGCACACGTGACCGATCGTCGCCGTATCCGAATTCGAAGAGGCGTACAGATTGCCCCTCGGGTCCACGGCGATGCCCTCGGGTTGCCTGCACACCGTCTGCTGCAGATTGGGACCGAAGTTCCGGATGGTTCCGACGGGCTGATCGCCCGACGCGCCGACCGAGTAGGCGGCAAGCGCCAGCACCAGCATCGATGAGCGAAGCGTAGGTTGCCTGTTCATTTGTATTCCCCCTTTTTCCCGGTGCCAGGAACTTGATAGTGAGCCATCAAACGCAGAACACGTTTGCTGCGACAGCCTATGCTCATCGCCCTCCGGCATCAACAGCCCGGCCTGCTGCTGCGTTTCCCACCCTCAACGCAGTCAGCCTAAAGCCCCTTCCTCGCTTTGGCGAAGGATTCCCTCAGCGCCTCGTAGCTTTTCACGAAGCCGGCCTTGACCTGCTCCCACGATTCCGCGGAGCCGTGCTTGAGCCCTCCGTACCATTCCGCGAGCTCGCCGCGTTCCCTGCGCAGCGCGTTCAGGGCCGCACGGGATCTCTTGCGGGCGGCCTGGTCCATCTTGTCCCATTCGTTGTCCAGCTTCCGTTCCATCCGGCGAATGCGCGCGTCCACGTCATCGAGCGCCGCCTTCGCCTGCGTGAGGGCCTCGTCGCGCTGACCCACGGTGTAGTCCTTGATCGCCCGGCCGGCCTCGCCGGCTTTCTTGGAGAGCTCCTTTGCCGAGTTTTTTCCGCCCGAGGCTTCGGCTGCAAAGGACAAGGGAGAAGCCGCGAGCAGCGCGCCGAGCGCGAGTGCCTGAGCCGCAAAAGCCAGCGTTGGGATCTTCATTCATTTTCTCCTCATGAACTGCGGATCTTACCGCCGAACATGCGCATGCGCCGGATGGACTATGCGGACCACCGACGCCTGTAACAACGCTCCTTGAACATTCCGGTCAGCCTTGAAGAAACATAAAAGGGAGGCACGATGGGTGTCGTTGCGTTCAAGGAAAAGTCGCAGGTGCTGGTCGAGCAATACAGCTGGCCACTACCCACCGCCAAAGGCTATGTCGATGGAGAGACATTCCGCAAGCGGCGTAGAGAGCCCCCCATGCATGCCCTGGTGGGAATCGACGACTATTCGGAGGGCTTCCGGGCCGGTTATTACCGTCGGCCGGTTTCCGAAAAGGCCCTTTCAGGCGCACCCTCGAATCAGTCGGCCTAGAAATCCCTCGTCGCTTTAGCCAAGCATTCCCTGGATTTCCCGGGGGTGCTACCGACCGCTTAGCGCCGCCGGTACTGCGGCCGGCGCGGGGGCAGCCGCACCGCCGGGGTCTCGTCCTTGTGCCGGAAGTTGATGCGGCCCTTCGTGAGATCGTAGGGCGTCAGCTCGAGGCTGACCCTGTCCCCGGCGAGGATGGTGATTCGATGCTTCCGCATCTTGCCGGCCACGTAGGCGATCACCATGTGGCCGTTCTCCAGCGTCACGCGGTAGCGCGTATCGGGAAGCACCTCGTTGACGGTGCCTTCCATCTCGATCAACGCTTCTTTTGTCATGCCAATGCTCCTTCCGGCTCAGGATCTTGCTGCGGGCGTAGCCCCGCAAGGCGCGAAACTCCATAGACGAGGTCACCGCGCACGAACGCGTGCGAGGCATCAAATTACCCGTGGGAGAAACCCGAAGCGGCGCCGAAGGGACGCCGCGGACTGACCCAAATCGAATTCGACGTTGCTAATATGAGGGTTACGGGCATTGTTGACAAGGGGATAGCGAAAATACTTCCGCCTCGTCCATGACCCCCTCATCGGAATACCGGGTCGGCTCGGACATCACTTATTCGAAAAAATGATGAAAATCTCCATCCTCGACGATTATCACGACACCGTTCGCACGCTCAAAGCCTTTGGCAAGCTGGCCGGCCACGAGGTCGAGATCTGGAACGATCACGTCCAGGATGTCGATGCGCTCGCCGAGCGCCTGAAGGACACCGAGGCGCTGGTGCTGATCCGCGAGCGCACCAAGATCCGCGCCGGGCTGCTCGAGCGCCTGCCCCGGCTCAAGCTCATCAGCCAGCGCAGCGTCTATCCGCACATCGATGTCGATGCCTGCACGCGCCTGGGGATCGTCCTGTCATCGAACCAGCATTTCGGCATGCCGTCCTACGCCACCGCGGAGCTGACATGGGGACTCGTCATTTCCGCCCTGCGCGACATCCCCAGGCAAATGGCTTCCCTCAAGGCTGGAAACTGGCAGGCCGGCGTCGGCAGCACGATGCGCGGCAAGACGCTCGGAATCTTCGGCTATGGCAGGATCGGCGCCGTCGTGGCGGGGTACGGAAAGGCTTTCGGGATGAAAGTGCTCGTCTGGGCGCGCGAAGCGTCGCGGCTGCGTGCGCGCGAGGACGGCTACGCGGCCGCGGCGAGCAAGGAGGCGTTCTTCGAGGAGTGCGACGTCGTCTCGCTGCACATGCGCTTGATCGATGCCACGCGAGGCATCGTGACCGCCCGCGACCTCGCGCGGATGAAGCCGACCGCCCTGATCGTCAACACCAGCCGCGCGCCGCTGATCGAGCCCGGCGCGCTCGTCGCCGCCCTCGAGGCGGGGCGCCCCGGCAAGGCGGCGGTCGACGTCTACGAGGAGGAGCCCCTGCGCGACACCGGCCATCCGCTGCTCAACATGGACAACGTGATCTGCACGCCCCATCTCGGCTATGTGACGCGCGAGGATCACGAGATCGCGTTCGCCGAGATCTTCGACCAGATCAACGCCTATGCCGCCGGCAAACCGATCAACGTCGTGAATCCGGAAGCGCTGAAAGTTCGGGATTGATGTTCTCCCGGAGGACCGACGCTCCGTTGGTGAACGTGATCTACATCCGCACCACTCCGCGGGCGCTGTGGAATGCGCTCACGCTGCCCCAGTTCACTCGCCAGTACTACGTGGGCCTCGAGCTCAGGGCCGAGCTCAAACGGGGCGGCCGGTTCGACTACATGCACCGGGCCGAGCTGCACGGGCGGCCTGGTGCCGGCGTGGAAGGCGTGGTGATCGAAGTGAATCCACGCAAGAGGCTGGTGCACAGCTTCGAACCGAAGTTCGTCGAAGACAAGCCCTCGCGCGTGACCTACGAGATCGAGCCGATGGGGCTGGTGTGCAAGCTCACGGTCACGCACGACCAGTTCCCCAGGGGCGGTGCTACATTCGAGGCCGTGAAGGAAGGCTGGCCCGAGATTCTCAGCAGCCTCAAGTCCCTCCTCGAGACCGGGGAAGCGCTCGTCATTCCGCGAAACCCGTAACGAAGACCGCAGCTTCCCCTCCCCTCCGCGGCGATATACTGGCGCCTCGGGATTTTGGATTCGAGGGGGTCGTCATGGAAGCGCTGAAGGACGCGAGCCATCTCTACGAGGTCGAGCGGCGGGCCACGCATGCCGAGCGTCCCGGCTTCCGGATCAACGAGATTCAGATCTCGCCGAAGCAGAAAGTGCCCTGGCACTGCCACAACAACGTCCAGGACGCGTTTTACGTCCTCCATGGAAAGATCCGCATCTTCCTCCGCGATCCCAAGGAGGAAGTCCGCCTCGGACCCGGCGAGACGTTTTCGGTGCGGCCGAAGCGCCCGCACCTGGTGATCAACGGCGGCGACGCCTCGGCGACGTTCCTGGTGCTGCAGGGAATCGGCGAATACGATTTTGTCCCGCTGACCTAAAGGACCTCCGCGATGCTTTCGACATCCCGCTAGCAGGCGCCCGTCATGGACACGATCGATCGCAGCTTGTCCGAAGAGCAGCGCATGATGCGCGCGAGCTGCCGCGCCTTCGTCAACGACTTCGTCACGCCCTTCATCCGCCAGAACTGGCAGCGCGAGTGGCTGATGGACCCCGACGCGCGCCTGCCGCGCGCCATTCTCGAGCAGGCGGACAGGATCGGCATCCGCACGCTCGGCGTCCCGGAGGAGTTCGGCGGCGTGCCGCTCGACCCCACGCACGAAGTGCAGACTTTCGCGCTCATCTCCGAGGAGATCGCGCGCGGCGACTCGGGGCTTTCCGACAAGCTGGTGCAGATCTGGAAGGTGTCGGTGCTGCTCCGCAACGTCGCGCCGCGCCACCTGCAGGAGCTGTGGTTCCCGCGCATCGTGAGAGACCCGGGCTTCCTGCTCGCCCACTGCCTCACCGAGCCACGCGGCGCCTCCGACCGCTGGCTCCCCTACAACGCGCCGGAGGCGGCGATGCAGACGCGCGCGGTGTTGAAAGGCGACGAATGGATCATCAACGGGCGCAAGCAGTTCATCAGCAATGGCTACGACGCGAGCCTGTACGTCGTCTACGCCAACACCAAGCCGGGCGCGGGCATGCTCCAGGGCACCTCCAGCTTCCTCGTGCCCCGCGGCACGCCCGGCCTCACCATCGCGCGCTGCAACGAGACGCTCGGCGGGCGCTTCATGAACAACGGCGAGCTCGTGTTCGAGGACATGCGGCTGCCCAGGGACCACCTGCTCGTCGAGAACGACGCGCTCGCCAAGACCGGGGTCTATTTCCGTCCGGGCAAGATCATCCAGGCGTCGAAAAATCTCGGTGTCGGCGTAGCTGCATTCGAGCGCACCGCCGAGTACGTGCAGAACTACGTGCAGGGTGGGCGCATCCTGATCAAGCACCAGGCGGTCGCGCTGCGCCTGGCCGAGATGGCGACG
Organism: Betaproteobacteria bacterium; assembly: GCA_005884455.1. Taxonomy (GTDB): domain Bacteria; phylum Pseudomonadota; class Gammaproteobacteria; order Burkholderiales; family SG8-39; genus VBDM01. Next base: position 17,432 of record VBCH01000228.1, on the reverse strand, counting down.
AAGCTGCGCGCGGTGCGGGCCCTCCTTCACGAGGCCGCGCGCGCGGTGGACGAGCGAGCGCCCGACGCCGAGGAGCTGTGCAACATGGTGAAGCTGTTCGCCTCCGAGGAAGTATTCAAGGTGGCGCAGCACGCGGTCGAGCTGCACGGCGGCAACGGCATCATGCTCGACTTCGGAATCGAGAAGCTGTTCCGCGACGCGGCCGTGTTTCTGCACATGGACGCGACGGTGGACATCTCGAAGTTCAAGATCGTCAAGCTGATGTTTCCGCACACGGCCGGCGCTTACGCCGGCCCCGAGGGGTAGGAGGAAACATCATGGGCATCCGGCAAGCGTCGATCATGGCGGCGGCGCTCTTCGCGTTCGCCCCGCAGACCGTCGCGCAGGAGCCTTACCCGTCGCGCCCGGTGAAAATCATCGTCCCCTTCACCCCGGGCAGCGTCACCGACATCATGGCGCGCAGCGTGAGCGACAAACTGGCCTCGGGCCTCGGGCAGCCGGTCGTCGTGGAAAACCGCCCGGGCGCGGGCGGCACTCTCGGCTCCACCCAGGTGGCGAAGTCGGCGCCCGACGGCTACACGCTCGCAGTGGTCTCCGCCGGGCACGCAGTCAATCCCGCGATCTACGACAAGCTGCCCTACGACTCCTTGAAAGACTTCTCCGGGGTGATTCCGCTCGGCAACCTTCCGAGTGTGATGTTCGTGTCGACCGGGCTCGGCGTGAAATCGGTGCGGGAATTCATTGCGCTCGCAAAATCTAGACCCGGCGAGCTGAACTACTCCTCGGCGGGCATCGGCAGCGCCTCGCACGTGAACGCTGAGAAGTTCCGCGTGGTCACCGGAATCAACGCCGTGCATATCCCGATGAAGGGCGCGCCCGAGATGGTGTCCGAGACCATCGCGGGCCGCACGCACTTCGGGTTTCTCGGGATCGCCGCGGCGCTCTCCGCGATCCGGGACGGGCGGCTCGTCGCGCTCGCGGTGAGCAGCGCGAAACGCGCGCCCACCCTGCCCGATGTGCCGACCATCGCCGAAGCGGGCGTGCCGGGCGCCGAGTTCGATTTCTGGATCGGCGTGCTCGCCCCCGCGCAGACCCCGCGTGCCGTCGTGAACCGGCTCAACGGGGAACTCGCGCGCGCCCTGCAATCGCCGGAGGTGCGCGAGCGGCACGCGAACCTCGGTGCCGAGCCGATGCCGATGAGCCCGGAGCAGTTCGACGCCTACATGCGCGAGCAGCTCGCCACGCTGGGCGCCCTGCTGCGCGCCGCGGGCGTGAAGGCGAATTGAATCGGCTCCGAGCGGACCATAGCTATCCCTTCAAGAATCACATCGATTACTTTTCTGGATCAAAGAGATACCTCGCTTATCTAGTCCTTGTTGCAACGCAGCAAATGCAGGCGTATGCTATGCGGCCTCTCCTTACGAGAGGCGCCCGTCATGAACACCTCCCCCGCCGCCAACGGCAGGTCTTTCTCTTCTAAGCCCGCACCGCGCTCGAGTAATTCGAAACTGGCCGCGCTCACGCTCGCGGCTCTGGGCGTCGTCTATGGCGACATCGGCACGAGTCCCCTGTACGCGTTCAAGGAAGCCTTCGGCGGTTCTCACGGACTGCCTCTCAACCAGACCAATGTGCTCGCGGTGTTGTCGCTGATGTTCTGGTCGCTGACGCTCATCGTCACCCTGAAGTACGTTGCGATGATGCTGCGATTCGACAACCGCGGCGAGGGCGGCATCCTTGCTCTGCTTGCGCTCGCTTCGAAGGCCACGCGCGAGCGACCCCGCCTCGCTTGGATCGTGGCGAGCTGCGGAATTTTCGGGGCGTCGCTTTTCTATGGCGATGCGGTGCTGACGCCGGCGATCTCGGTGCTCTCGGCTGTGGAGGGCATTTCGGTGGCGACGCCGGCGCTGGAATCGTGGGTGGTGCCGGTTACGATCGGCATCCTGATCGGGTTATTTTCAATCCAGTTCCGCGGCACAGGCGCGGTTGGAAAGCTGTTCGGGCCCTGCATGGTGATCTGGTTCCTCGTGCTCACGGTCCTCGGTGCGATTTCGATCGCACAGACGCCCGGAGTGCTCGCCTCACTTGATCCGCGCCATGCGCTTGACTTCGCGTGGCGCTTCCCGGGGCTCACTTTCCTTGTGCTCGGCGCAGTGTTTCTGGCAATAACCGGAGCGGAGGCGCTCTACGCGGATATGGGACATTTCGGTGCGAAACCGATCCGGCTGGCGTGGCTCGGCCTGGTTTTTCCGGCGCTGATGACCAACTACATCGGCCAGGGCGCCCTGGTGCTGCGCGATCCGGCGGCCATCAAGAATCCGTTCTACCTACTTGCACCCGGCGAGCTGCTGCTGCCCCTGGTCGCCCTCGCCACGATGGCAACGGTGATAGCGTCACAGGCAACCATATCGGGCGCTTTCTCCATGACCCAGCAGGCCACCCGACTAGGCTATCTGCCGCGCATCCCGGTCCGTCACACTTCGGAGACCGAGCCGGGGCAGATCTATATCGGCCACGTCAACTGGATCATGCTGGCAGCCGTGCTGCTCATCGTTCTCGCGTTCAAATCCTCGAGCGCGATTGCCTCGGCCTACGGGATCGCGGTATCGGGCACGATGGTCCTCACCACAGTTCTGATCGGCATCGTCACCATGTCCCGCCGAGGCCGCGCGATGCCGGTCCTGATTGCGGCAATCGCGGCGATCGGCCTCGTCGAGATCGTGTTCTTCGCGGCCAACGCCGCCAAGTTCGCCGATGGTGGCTGGTTCCCGCTTGCCTGTGGCCTCCTGATTTTCGCCATGCTGACCACCTGGAAGCGCGCTGAATCGGTGGTGCTCAGCCGAGAGGGAAAATTCCGACTCCCGGTCGATGCGTTTCCCGCGATGTGCGGTTCGGAAATCCCGTACGTTGAAGGCACGGCAATCTACCTGTCGCCCGACCCTGAAACGGTGCCGCCCGTGCTCTTACACAACCTAAAGCACAACAAGGTACTGCACGAGCGCATCGTGTTCCTCACAATCATAGACGAGGAAGTGCCCCATGTGCCCGACAGCGAACGCACATACGTGCGAGTTGTGGAGCGTGGTCGCGTCTACCAGGCCCTGCTGCACTACGGCTTCATGGAGGAGCCCGACGTGCCAAAGGGCCTGAAGCTACTGGCTCGCCACGGACTCACGTTCGACTCGATGGGGACGACATTCTTCCTCGGAAAATCGACCATCGCACGAGCGACCAGACCCGGTTTGTTTACGTGGCGCAGAGAGCTGTTCCGCTGGATGCAGAGAAACAGCCCCGCTACCGCGGAGTACTTCAATTTGCTGCCGGAACGGGTTATCGAGCTCGGAACGCGCGTCACGATCTGACCGCAGCGGAGTAATATGGGATCGACTTTCTTCCGTCGCGAATCAAGGAGGCCACATGGCAACGAAGCGTGAGGAATACATCGCGAAGCTGAAGACCCAGCTCGATCAATGGAACGCCGAGATGGCGAAATGGGAAAGCCAGGCCGCACAGGCGCAGGCGAGCATGCGCGCGGAGTACGAGAACCAGCTCGCCGCGATCCGCCGACATCAGGACCAGGCGAGGGAACAGTTGCGCAAGGTGCAGGCGGCCTCGGGCGACGCCTGGATGGAGCTCTCTCGCGGCGCGGACGAGGTCTGGGCGGCGATGCGCAAGGCCTTCGAGAAGGCCAGCGCGCAGTTCACACAGGGCAAGAAGTGACGCGATGCCGGGGAGCCCCGGCCGCTAGCTCCGGAGCATCCTGTCGAGGTGCTCGATGTCGTTGATGAGGATCCACTCGGAGGCCCCGGCCTTCTCGACCCGCTTCTGCCAGGCCTCGAGCCGCCCCATGTAGCGCCGCGGATCGATGTTGTCGGTCTTCAACTTGACGACGTTGAGCGCCACCACCCGGATGTCCTTCAGGTTGATCGGGAAGTCGCGGACCGTGACCTTGTCGAGCTCCTCCTGCATGTCGGAGAAAATGAGGATGGTCTTCTTTCCGGCTCCGGTTTCGTTCAGGTACATCCCGCCCTGGATCAGGCCCCCGGTGATGTCGGTGTAGGCGCTGCCGCTCACCGACTTGACGAACGCGTCGATCTTGTCGCGGAAGGCGCGCTTCTGCGCGTTCGCCTGCGAGGGGCGGCTGTCGAAGGTGACCTTCGCGATGATGTCCTTCTCGCTGAAGCTGCGCGTTTTCACCCGCGCCACCGCGAGCGAATCCCCCGATTGCAGCGTGCCGAGCAGGTAGTTGATGATGCGCTGAGCCTTGCCGACCTCGGTCGCGTACGTGCCCGAAGTGTCGATCAGCAGGTATACGGCCTGGGTATGGCTGCGCTGGTCGGTGCAGGTCGATGCCGACAATCCGAGCAGCGACGCGAGAAGCAGGCGTTTGACCATGATCGCCCCTTTACGCGGCGCGCTTGACGGGGCGCGATTCAGCCTCACTGCCCTCCGAGCGGGCCGCCTTCACCAGGCGCTCGATGAGCAGTGGCAGCACGATGGTGACGTCGTACGCGGCGATCAGCACCCTGAACAGCTGCCGCACCAGGTTGCCGAGGATGCGCAGCAGGAACCCCATCACGCGCACCAGCATCACCACCGCCGCTCCGCCGACCGTGCGCAGCGAGTAAATGAAGGATTCGAGCGGGATCGCCACGAAAGCCAGGGCGAAGGGCAGAACGAAACCGAGAACCATCTGCGCCGTGGTCGGGATGAGCCTGAGCAGGGGATCGGGCGGCGCCGTCTGCCGCCCGCTCGCGAGCGACTGCACCAGCGCCTGCTTGTCGGCCGACAGCATGTCGCGCATCAGGGCAAGCCCGGCTTCGATTCCGGCAAAGATGAAGAGAAATACCACCGCAACCAAGAACACGCGGCGCCGCATGCGCTCGCTCGTGTTGGCGATGATGGGGAACAGGTGCGTGATGCGCAGCGTCTCCATCACGAACAGGCCCATCGTCGTCTCGAGGAAGATGATGACGAGCGCGGCCACGTCGGACATGCGGAGCGTGTTGGTCAGGTAATCCCCCGCGCCGACCATCTCGGAGAACGGCAGAGCGATCAGCTTGAAGTTGACGAGCGCGCCGCCCACCGCGATCACCAGGACCAGCAGCGAAATCGCAAACTGCGTAAACGCGGATACGGTCAGCGCGTGCTCGGCCTTGTCCGTCTTCTTGTTGATCTGCTCGTATTTCTCCATCTGCGCGTCGATCTTCGAGGACGTGTCGTGCAGCCCGGTGAGCTTCTTGTCCACCTGCCCGAAAGTTTTGTCGAGCGAGCGCCAGAAGGGCATGAACCCGTTCAGGATCTTGTGCCGCGACTCGTAGGCGCGGCGGTACTCGGCGAGCGCCTTGTCGTGGATGCTGTGGACCGACCGCTTGATCTCTTCCAGTATCCGCTGAACCATCTCGTTGCTGTCGGACTTGACCTTCGCGATGGCGGTGACGGCCTCGACCCAGTCGGGCGGCGGCGGCGGAACCTCCCCGCACTTCTTGTAGTCCTCCTCGACGCGGGTGATCTCCTCGAGCAGCTTGCGCTGCAGCGCCGGATAGCCCTCGAGGTCGCGCGTCACGAGCGCGCCGATACGCTCGAACTCGCGCTCTATATGCTGGCCCACCTCCTCGCGCCCGTGCGCGAGCAGGACCACCTTGTTGCGCTCCTGCATGTCCCGCGCCGTAGCAAAGAGCCAGCGGGCGCCCAACCTCAAAGGCCCCCCCACCATGCGCCCGACCGAGTGGAACAGATCGTGGACGAGCTTGCGCGCGGCGTACAGGAACGGCATCGCGATGACGAACAAAATCAACGCGGAAGCCACGGCGTTGCCGGGCCATATCATCCAGAACTGGTCGCTCATGTGACCTCCCCATCCCGGCTTGTCGGCCGGTCGTCAGGACATCGGCATAAGATAGATCAGGCGGGCACGGCGCGCCAGCGTATTTGAGGCAATATTTCTCGCATGCCGGCGGGCCCCGCGGAACTGTTTTGATCCGATTGACTATTTTTTAACGTGGGGGATGTCGCCTGAAAGCGACAGGCCGGTCGGCGCAGGCCCTTCACGTCAGCGGCCCGGTCTCAGCGCTTCGCGGTCCTTGCGAAGCGCGGGTACACCTTCTTCACGTTGCCGTGGAAGATTTTCTCCTTGTCGGCCTTGCTCATCCAGTCGATCTTGTCGACGTAGCGCTTGGTGTCGTCGTAGTTGAAGCCGGTCTCCGGGTCCACGCCCTTCACCGCACCGACCATCTCGGAGGCGAAGAGGATGTTGTCGGCCGGGATCACTTTAAGGAGCAGGTCGATGCCGGGCTGGTGATAGACGCAGGTGTCGAAGAAGACGTTGTTCATGAGCAGCTCCGCGAGCGGCGGGCGTTTCATGTCCTGCGCGAGGCCCCGGTAGCGGCCCCAGTGATAGGGCACCGCGCCGCCGCCGTGCGGAATGATGAATTTCAGCGTCGGGAAATCGTGGAACAGGTCCGCGGTGATGAACTGCATGAACGCGGTGGTGTCGCCGTTGATGTAGTGCGCGCCGGTCCCGTGGAAATTCGGATTGCAGGAGGCGCTTACGTGCACCATGGCCGGGACCTCCAGCTCGACCATCTTCTCGTACAGGGGATACCACCATTTGTCGGTGAGCGGCGGCTCCTTCCAATAACCCCCCGACGGGTCCGGATTGAGATTGCAACCGATGAAGCCGAATTCCTTCACGCAGCGCTCCAGCTCCGGAATGCAGTTCCCCGGCGAAACGCCGGGACTCTGCGGAAGCTGGCACACGCCGACGAACTTCTCCGGGTAGAGAGTGCAGACGCGGTGGATCAACTCGTTGCAGTGCTCTGACCAGAGCCGGCTCGTGGTCTCGTTGCCGATGTGATGGCTCATGCCCATCGCGCGGGGCGAGAAGATGGTGATGTCGGTGCCGCGCTCGCGCTGTAGCTTCAACTGCGCGCCTTCGAGGCTCACGCGGATCTCGTCGTCGCTGATTCCGAGCGAGCCCTTCGACGGGACGTGCTCGGCATCCTCAAGCGCCGCGATCTGGCGCTTGCGCCATTCCTCGAGCTGTCTGGGAGCGGTGGTATAGTGGCCGTGGCAATCGATGATCATTTATTTGTCGTCTCCGTCAGCCGAGTTTGCGTGTCACGTCGTCGAACAGCTCGTCCACGGCAAAGCGCCGCGGAATCATCCGCTGTTGGTAGACGGTGTCGATGACGACCTCGAGGCTGCGCCGGTTCGCCTCGAGGCCGAACGGATGGGTGTCGAATTCGCCAGGCTTGGGCAGCTTCGCCGCCTTCTTGCTCTCGGCGAGGAGCCGGTAGATTTCACGCACGGCTTCCGGCTCGGATCTCGATAGGGATTCCTTCACGACCATCATGTGATTGATCTGCAGCGCGCGGTACTTCTTGTGCCAGGCTTCGGCTGCCGCCGCCGGATTGTGGATGAGCGGTTTCAGGCGCGGGTCGGTCGGCACGGCAGGCAGGATCGCCGCGTCGATCTCCCCGGCAAGGAGCATCGCCGTCAGCTCCTTGCCCTCGGGCGCGCGCTCCACCGACGGCGGATCGCGGAATTCCGCAACGTGGGCTTCCTCGAAAGTGACCCATTTCACGCGGTCGATGTCTACGCCGTGCTCGTTCGCGAGGATGCCGCGCAGCCACGTCGAGGTCGTTACGGTGTAGGAACGCGTGCCCACGCGGCGACCTGCGAGATCGTCCGGCGCGAGCGGCCCGCGCTCGATGTTGTAGACGATGTGGGGGTGCTGAAAGCGCGCGAGCACAACCGCGGGCAGGAGCACCAGCGGCTTGCCGTGCGCCTTCGCCATGAGGAAGGTCACGACCGCGAGCTCCGCGCAGTCGAATTCGAGGTTCCGCACCACCCGCTTGAACGCCGTGCTCGGGGTCTTCACGTCGGCGAATTCCAGGCTGACCGAAGACGACTTCACCTCGCCTTTCTTCAGCGCGAGGGTGACCGGGTAATCCCCGAGCAGCGTGCGCACTGCGACCGGCTTAGTCATGGCGGTGTACCCTCGCATTTTCCCGCAGGAGGACTCCAATGAGCGAAACAAGAGAAGTCGTGGTTGTCGATGTGAAGATCCCGTTCTGGTCCATGGTGGTCCTGCTCGTCAAATGGGCGATCGCGGCGATACCGGCCATGATCATCCTCCTGGTCCTGGCGACCGTAGTGTCGATGGTACTCGGCGGCGTGTTCCACTGGAACTGGATGGGCCGGGGCGTGGTCTAGCCGCGATTCGATCGCTCTCCCCCCGAGATCGGACCCTCGCGATCTTCCGTGATTGTATAATCGGTTCATATTTTTCAGCTACAGACGCCGCATGAAGGTCGAAGAAAGCCTCCTCGCCAACGTGAAGATGGCGCCCCGGGACGCGATCCTGGGGCTGACCGAACTCTACGTCGCCGATCCCCACCCCAAGAAGGTCAACCTCGGCGTGGGCGTCTACTACGACGACCAGGGCAAGGTGCCGCTGCTCGAGTGCGTGCGCAAGGCCGACGAGGCGCTCACGGCGGCTGGCGTCGCCCGTCCCTACCTGGCGATGGACGGCTTTCCGGATTACGTGCGCCAGGTGCAGTCGCTGCTCTTTGGCCCGGGCCACCCGGCGGTCGCGGCGGGACGCGTCACCACCGTCCAGGCGGTCGGCGGTACCGGGGGCCTCAAGGTCGGCGCGGATTTCATCAAGCGCTTCGCCCCCGAGGCCGCCGTCTACCTGTCCGACCCGACCTACGACAATCACCGGCCGCTGTTCGAGGAGGCGGGCTTCAGGATCGAGACCTACCCCTACTACGACCCGCGCACGCGCGGCATCCGCTTCACCGAAATGCTCGCGTGCATGCGGGGCATCCCGAAGGGGTCGGTCGTGCTGCTGCACGCGTGCTGCCACAACCCCACCGGCGTGGACATCCGCGGCGAGCAGTGGGACGAGGTCATGAAGATCGTCGCCGAGCGTCGCCTCCTCCCCTTCCTCGACTTCGCCTACCAGGGCTTCGGCGATGGCGTGGAAGAGGATGCGCAGGTGGCGCGCCGCTTCGCGCAGGCTCTGCCCGCGGCGCTGGTGGCCATGTCCTTCTCCAAGTCGTTCTCGCTCTACGGCGAGCGCGTCGGAGCCCTCTTCGTCGTCGCGGCGGACTCCGGCGAGGCCGCGAAGGTGCTCAGCAACCTCAAGCGCATGATCCGCACGAATTACTCGAACCCGCCTTCGCACGGCGCGCGCATCGTCGCCGCGGTACTCGCCTCGCCCGAGCTGCGCGCGCTCTGGGTGAAGGAAGTCATCGGCATGCGCGACCGAGTGCGCTCGATGCGGCGTGAGCTGGTCGAGCGCCTGAAGAAGCGGATTCCCGAGGACTTCAGCTTCATCCTGCAGCAGCGCGGGATCTTCTCGTACTCGGGCCTGTCGCGCGAGCAGATGGTCGCGATGCGCGAGCGCTACGCGGTGTACGGCATCGAGTCGGGCCGCATCTGCGTGGCGGCGCTCAACTCGCGCAACCTCGACTACGTCGCCGATTCGATCGCCGCGACGATCAAGCTCTCGACGGACGAACTAGCCAAGCCGCGCGCCGCGGCTTAAGCCCCCGCGCCCGCGCGGCCGGCGTATGATGCTCCCGTCCGCAAGGGGAGCACTCGCAATGGCTACCAAGCTGAAGGCCGTCGACGTCGTCACCGTCGGCGTCGGCCTTACCGGCACCATTCTCGCAAAGGAACTGGCCGACTCGGGCCTCAAGGTCGTGGGCCTGGAGCGCGGCGGCTGGCGGGATACGCATCCGGACTTCGACATGCCGCACGCGCACGACGAGCTGCGCTACGCGCGCCGCCACGAGCTGATGCAGGACCTGTCGAAGGAAACCCTAACCTTCCGCAACGCGATCGGCGACACGGCGCTGCCGATGCGCTACATGGGATCATTCCTCCCGGGCGAAGGCGTCGGCGGTGCCGCGGTGCACTGGAACGGCGTCACCTGGCGCTTCCTGCCCTGGGATTTCGAGACGCGCAGCCGTACGCTCGCGCGCTACGGCAAGACCCAGCTCGCCGAGGAATGCACCAGCCAGGACTGGGGCGTCACGTATGACGATCTCGAGCCGCACTTCGACCGCTTCGAGTACCTCTACGGCATCTGCGGCAAGGCCGGCAACCTGAAGGGCCAGATTCAGCCCGGCGGAAATCCCTTCGAGGGCCCGCGCTCGCGCGAGTACCCGAATCCGCCGATGAAGACCTCGCACGTCGGCGCGCTCTACGGCAAGGCGGCGCGCGAGCTCGGCCTCCACCCCTTCCCCGCGCCGTCGGCGAACATGACGCGCCCCTACACCAATCCCTACGGCCTGACGCTGGGCGCCTGCGTCTACTGTGGCTACTGCGAGCGCTTCGGCTGCGAGATGGGCGCCAAGGCGAGCCCGCAGACCGCGGTGCTCCCGGTGCTGATGAAGAGCCCGAACTACGAGCTGCGCACCCTCGCCAGCGTCGTCAGGGTGAATCTCGATTCGGAAAAGAAGCGCGCTGTGTCGGTGACCTACGTCGATTCGCGCGGGCGCGAGTTCGAGCAGCCGGCCGAGCTCGTGCTTCTCACTTCCTACGTCTTCAGCAACGTGCGCCTGATGCTCCTCTCCGGCATCGGCAAGCCCTACGACCCGGCGGCGAACTCGGGTGTGGTGGGCCGCAATTATGCGTACCAGACGAACGGCAACGTCACGGCCTTTTTCGAGGACAAGGTATTCAACCAGTTCATGGGCGCGGGCGCGCTCTCGATGATGATCGACGACTTCGACGGCGACAACTTCGACCACGCGGGGCTCGGCTTCATCGGCGGCGGCTGGATCGGAGCGGCGAGCTCGGGCGGCCGCCCGATCGACTTTCGCCCCGTGCCCTCGGGTACGCCGCGCTGGGGCGGAGAATGGAAAAAGGCGACGGCGCGCTACTACAACCGCACCTTCGGCATCACCACCCACGGAGCCTGCCAGAGCTACCGCGGCAATTGTTTCGACCTCGACCCGACCTACCGCGACGCCTACGGTCTGCCCCTCTTGCGCATGACTTTCGACTTCCGCCAGAACGAATACCGCATGTCGGAATACATGACGAAGAAGGCGGCGGAGATCGCCAAGGCCGCGGGCGCGAGCCGGATGAACGTTACGCCGCGCACCGGCAAGTACAGCATCGTGCCCTACCAGAGCACGCACAACACCGGCGGCGCGGTGATGGGGGCCGACCCGAAAACCAGCGCCGTGAACAAGTATCTGCAGAGCTGGGACGTGCCGAACGTCTTCGTGATCGGCGCGAGCGCCTTCCCGCAGAACGGCGGCTACAACCCGACCGGAACCGTCGGCGCGCTCACCTTCCACGCGCTGGAAGCGATCAAGAGCAGATACCTGAAACAACCCGGGCCGCTGGCCTAAGCATTTTTTTCGAGATCACCGACACAGGGGAAAGCCATGAAAGAAACTTCGGGCCGTCGCCGTTTCTTGAAATCTGCCGCCGCTCTCGGCGCGGCGATTCCCGCGGGCGCCGCGGCGCAATCGAAACCCGCGCCCAACGTAGACCACGACAAGCAGCGCGCGCAGCACATGCGCGCGGCCGCGGCGCAGCCGCGTCCCTACATGTTCCTCTCGCAGACCGAGGTCGCGTTCCTCGACGCGGCGGTGTCGCACCTCATCCCCAAGGATGAGCTGGGGCCGGGCGCGAAGGAAGCCGGTGTCACCTACTTCATCGACCAGCAGCTCTTCGGTGGCTACGGCTCGATGGCGAAGAAGTACACGCAGGGGCCCTGGCCCGAGGGCACGCCGCAGCAGGGCTATCAGTCGCCGCTGACGCCCGCGGCGGTGTATCGCGCCGGGATCCGCGATACGAACGAGTACTGCAAGAAGACTCACGGCAAGACTTTCGACGCGCTCTCCCGCGCGCAGCAGGAGGAAGTGTTGAAGGGCCTGGACGGCGGCAAGATCGAGCTCGAGCAGGTGCGCTCGCAGTTCTTTTTCAACATGCTGCTCGCCAACACGGTTGAAGGCTTCTTCGCCGACCCGGTGTACGGCGGCAACCGCGACAAGGCGGGCTGGAAGCTGGTGGGCTTCCCCGGCGTCGCCGCTGTATACACTCCGTTCATCGAGAAGCACAACGTGCCCTACCGCGCGCAGCCGGTGTCGATCGCCGACATCACGCAGAAGATCGCGCAGGTCGACGAGCACGGCCACGCGATCCACGTGATGCTCGACGACGACCAGGCGGGGGTCTAGTCATGGCGACCAAGCTGAAAGGCGTGGACGTCGTCACCGTCGGGGTCGGTCTCACCGCAACGATCCTCGCGCAGGAGCTGGCCGCCACGGGCCTCAAGGTCGTCGGCCTCGAGCGCGGCCGCTGGCGCGACACCGATCCGGATTTCGCCATGCCCGGCGCGCACGACGAGCTGAAGTACGTGCGGCGGCACGAGCTGATGCAGGACCTGTCCAAGGAGACCATCACCTTCCGCAACAACGCGAACGAGCTGGCGCTGCCGATGCGCGATCTCGGCTCGTTCCGCCCGGGCGAAGGCGTGGGCGGCGCCGCGGTGCACTGGGGCGCGGTCACCTGGCGCTTCTTCCCGTGGGACTTCCAGACGAAGACGAAGACCCTGGAGCGTTACGGGCCGAAGCAGGTCGCCGAGGACTGCACCATGCAGGACTGGGGCGTCACTTACGAGGAGCTCGAGCCGCACTTCGACCGCTTCGAGTATCTCTACGGGGTCTCGGGCAAGGCCGGCAACCTGAAGGGCAAGATCGTCGAGGGCGGCAACCGTTTCGAGGGCCCGCGCTCGCGCGAGTTTCCGAACCCGCCGCTCAAGACGCCACACTCGAGCGCGCTCTTCGCCAGGGCTGCGCAGTCGCTCAGCTACAAGACTTTCCCCGTTCCGAGCGCGGCCAATTCGCGCGCGTACAAGAACGAGTACGGTCAGACCATCAACGCCTGCGTGTACTGCGGCTACTGCCAGTTCTTCGCTTGCGAGATGGGCGCGAAGGCGAGCCCGCAGACGACGGTGCTGCCGGTGCTGATGCAGAACAAAAATTTCGAGCTACGCACCATGTGCAACGTCGTCAAGGTCAATCTCGATTCGGAGAAGAAGCGCGCGGTGAGCGTCACCTACGTCGACTCGCGCGGCAGGGAGTTCGAGCAGCCGGCGGAGCTGATCCTGCTCACGTCGTACGTGCTCAACAACTGCCGCCTGATGCTCCTCTCGGGGATCGGCAAGCCCTACGATCCAGTCGCGAACACCGGCGTCGTCGGGCGCAACTACGCCTACCAGACGCCGTCCAACGTCAACCTCTTCTTCGACGACAAGGTCCTCAACGGCTTCATGGGGGCGGGTGGGAACGCGACCGGTATCGACGACTTCAACGGCGACAACTTCGACCACACGGGGCTGGGATTCATCGGCGGCGGCAACATCAACTGTGGCTCGGGCGCGACACGGCCGATCGAAGTGCGCCCGGTACCGCCGGGGACGCCGCGCTGGGGATCGGAGTGGAAGAAGGCCGTCGCGAAATACTTCACCCGCTCGTGTTCCATCGCCATCCAGGGTGCGTGCCAGAGCTATCGCGGCAACTATTTGGATCTCGACCCGACCTACCGCGACGCCTACGGCCTGCCGCTGCTGCGCATGACTTTCGACCGGCGCGAGAACGAGCACAAGATGAGCGTGTACATCACTAACAAGGCGGCCGAGATCGGCAAGGCCATGGGCGCGTCGAAAATGAACGTCAACCCGCGCACCGGGAAATACACCATCGTCCCCTACCAGTCGACCCACAACACCGGCGGCACCGTCATGGGCGCGGACCCCAACACCAGCGTTGTGAACAAGTATCTACAGAGCTGGGACGTGCACAACGTCTTCGCCATCAGCGCGGGCGCCTTCCCGCAGAACGGCGGCTACAACCCGACGGGGACGGTGGGCGCGCTGACCTTCCAGGCGCTGGAGGCGATCAAGACGAAGTATTTGAAGAGGCCGGGGGCGTTGGTATAGCGAGGCGCAGCATCGTCGTCGGGCGGCGCCAGCCTCGGCGCCCGCGCCGATACCTCGGCCATCACACCGTTTTCAAGTCGACGGCCGAACGTCTTCCGTCCAGCTCGCTGCGCACGTCGTAAGAAATCTTCTGGTTCTCCTGCAGCGGCTTGAGCCCGGCGCGTTTCACAGCGCCGCTGTGCACGAACAGGTCCTTGGAGCCGTCGTCCGGCCGTATGAAGCCGAAGCCGCTCTTGACGTTGAAAGATCGGACGACACCGGTGGGCATAAGCGTTCTCCTTGCGAGGTCCCGCCATCGCGCAGAGGCGCGCGCGGCGTCAAATTTCCGTGAGAGAAGGCTTGTAACGCGCCCGGGTAGGGAGAATGCGGAGCCGAGACTCAAAGCGATTCGACGTAGCATTATGGACCTTTCCCCGGAAACCTGCGCTTGAGGTCCTGCAGGCCCCTCGCTCCCTCAGAGTCCGAGAAGACGCGCCCCCACCGGAATCAGCACAGCCCCGAGGACGCCGTGCAATCCCATCGCCAGGCTCGAGTAAGCCCCGGCCTCCGCATTGACGCTGAACGCGCGCGAGGTGCCCAGGCCGTGGGCGGCGACGCCGATCGCGAAGCCGCGCTGCCACCACTCGCGGCTGCGCACGGCGTCCAGCACGAAGCGCGCGAGAACGGCGCCGAGGATGCCGGTCGATACGGCGAACACCGCGGTCAGAGTCGGCGACACGCCGATCCGCTCGGCGATGCCCATCGCGATGGGCGCGGTCACGGACTTGGCGACGAAGCCGCCGACGATCGTGGAATCGGCGCCGAGCAGACGCGCAAGCCCTACGGCACTCACGATAGAGGTAAGGCCTCCGGCGAGCAGCGCGGCGAGCAAAGGCAGGATCCGTCCGCGCATCGCGGAGAGCCCCTTGTAGATCGGCACCGCGAGCGAAACCGTCGCGGTCCCGAGTAGGAAGTGCACGAACTGTGCGCCCTCGAAGTACTTCGGATAGGGCATGCCGATCAGCGTGATCGTCACGGCGACGAGGACGATCGCGATCAGCACCGGGTTCGCGAGCGGATGCCGGCTCGCTCGCTCGTAGACGAGCACGCCGACCTGATAGGCGCCGAGGGTGAGAATGAGCGCGAGCAGCGGGCTGCCCGAGAGGTAGACCCAGATCTCGTAAATATTAGGAAAGCCCGGCGTGAGCTGCCCGTTCATTTGCGCGAAGCCCGGGACAAGGCCTTGAGGACGAGCGCGGTGACGGCGATCGTGAGGACCACGCTCACCACCAGCGCCGCGGCGATCGCGAGGGCATGAGCCTTCAGCTGCGGCCAGAACATCACGACGCCGACGGCCGCCGGAACGAAGAGCAGCCCGAAATGCTGGCTGAAAGTGCTCGCCACCTCATCGAGCGAAGCGTTCACGCTCCTGCGCAGCGCGAGGAAGCCGAGCAGCAGGATGAGACCGATGACCGGGCCGGGAATCAACGGCAGGAGAAAATGCGTGATGAGCTCGCCCAACCCCTGAAAAAGCAGGATCTGAACGAGGCCGGAGATCATGACGGGACCATCCCGCCGAGATTCTATCCCGAGCTTTTGGGCCGCTCCCTGAAGATCCACGCGAAGAGCGGGACCGCCGCCGCCACCGCGATGCCCTGGGCGAAGAGGAAGCCCGGAACGTCGCCCTGCCCTATTCCAGTGAACGTGTTCGTGAACGTCCGCGCGACGGTCACCGCCGGATTGGCGAACGAAGTCGAAGACGTGAACCAGTACGCGCTGGTGATATAAGCTGCGACCGCGTAGGGGATCGCGCGCGAACGAACGGCGACGCAAGAAAGCACGATCGCGAGCAGACCGAATGTGGCGATGAACTCCGCCCACATCTGCTCCAACCCGGGCCGGGCCTTCTGCGACCAGTCGAGCAGCGGCAGCCCGAACATGGCATGGGCCATGACCACGCCGACAATGGCTGCCGCGAATTGCGCGACCACGTAGGGGAGCGCGTCCGCCCACTTCAGCTCGCCCCGTGCGGCTAGAGCTACGGTGACCGCCGGATTGAAATGAGCTCCGGAGACCGGCGCGAAGATCACGATGAGCGCGACGAGCGCACCGCCCGTCGCGAGCGAATTCGCGAGCAGGGCGATGGCGTCGTTGCCGCCCGATAGGCGCTCGGCCATGATGCCCGAGCCGACCACGGCGACGAGCAGGAATGCGGTTCCCAGGCTTTCACCAACGAGGCGCCGGGCGAGCGTCATGCAAGCTTCAGCCGCAGCAGGCCGCGGTGGATTCGGCTTTCGCCGTTGGAATACAGCACGCGCTCTTTTCCCCGCTGCGCTGTGCTTCTTCTCCGAAAATCGGAACGCTTCCGATCGTGTGGAACGTCTCCCAGGCAACCCCCTGCGGATCCTCGATCCAGTACTTATCCGATTTGGCATAGCAGCAGGAGGCCGCGGCCTGGTCGAGCGCAGCGATACCGGCTTTCGACACTTGCTCGCGCAGTTCTTTCAGCTCGTCGTCGGATTCCACCTGGAATCCCAGGTGGTTGACCCCCGCCGCGCGCCCGCGTCGCGAAATGGCGAAGTTGACCTTGGGATCGTCCAGCATCCACTTGGCGTAGTCGGCCTTCTCGACGGACGGCGGCGCGCCGAACAGGCCGCTGTAGAAACGCACGCTCTCGGGCAGGTCGTGCACCGAAACGTGAACATGGAATCGCTTCATGTGACTTTCTCCTTTCGTCTGCGCGCGGCGGGTTTGCACCCCGGGGCGCAGGTTTCCCCACCGCAGCAGTTCTCGGTCAAATAGGAAACCAGCGCGTTCATCTCCTCGAAATTCGGCGCATAGTAGATAAAGCGGCCCTCCTGCCGCGCGACCAGCAACCCGGCGCTGGTCAGCTCCTTCAGATGGAAGGAGAGCGTTGCGGGGGCCATTCCGAACTTGGCCGCGATGTCTCCGACACAAAGGCCTTCCGGGCCCTTTTGCACGAGCAGCCTGAAAATGGCGAGGCGCGCATCCTGTGCCAGGGCGGCGAGGCTGGCGACCGCGGTCTTCGATTCCATATTTCCAGTATTATCGAAATATAAGAGCCTTGTCAAGCTGCCCGCTGTCGGCAGTCCGCGGCCGTATTAAGATCGCCCCTCAAGCGGAGGAATGACCATGAAACGCATCGCACCCTGGCTCGCAATCCTGATCGCATCGCTCGCGGCCGGCGCCGCGGGGGCGCAGCAATATCCGTCCAAGCCGGTGAAGATCATCGTGGGCTTCGCCCCGGGCGGCGGCTCCGATTTCATCGCGCGCGTCATCGCGCAGAAGCTGACCGAGCGCCTGGGGACGCAGGTGATCGTCGAGAACCGCCCCGGGGCGGGCAGCGTGCTTGGATCCGAGGTCGCCGTGAAGTCGCCTCCGGACGGCTACACGCTGCTGCTCACCCCCGCGAGCTACACCGTCAATGCGAACGTGTACAAGCTGTCGTTCGATCCCCTGAACG
>VBCH01000197.1 GCA_005884455.1 Betaproteobacteria bacterium | reverse complement strand
TTTTCCGTCCACCGGCGCCCCTTCCTGGCCCGTCAAGGCTCACAATTTCTCATTGCGTCCAGGGTTTCTGGCGGGCAACCGCCGGTCGGTATGCGGATGGGCCATCAGCTTCTGCCGTTCGAACAAGCGCGGAGATGGACCGTGGATTTCGCGGCGCGCAGCGCGCGAGCCCTCGCCTTCGACCGCCCCGTCCCCTATCTGGCGAGGGTCGGTTTGCTCGCCGCCGTGTATTTTTCCGCGGCCAAGCTCTCGTTGCTGGCGGCGATACCGCCGGGCTACGCGACCGCGGTGTGGCCGCCCTCGGGGATCGCCCTCGCGTCGGTCTTGCTGCTGGGCAGCCGCATCTGGCCGGGGATCTGGCTGGGCGCTTCGCTCGTCAACGTTACCGTCCAGTCCTCGCTCGTGGCCGCGACCCTCATGGGCGCGGGCAATACCCTGGAAGCGCTCGCCGGCGCGGCGCTCGTGCGCGCGCTCATCGGCTTGCCCGGAGCGTTCCGGCGCGGAGAGGACGTGGTCAAATTCGTCGTCATCGCGGCGGCCAGCGCGACAATCGCGGCCACTGTCGCGGCGGCGCCGCTCGCCTTCGTGCATTCCTTGCAATTGCCCGAGTTGCTGTGGAACTGGTGGACATGGTGGCAGGGGGACACCGTCGGAATCATGGTCGTCGCCCCGCTGATCCTGGCCTGGGCCGTCCGGACCCATCCCGCCTGGACACCCCGGAAAATCGCCGAAGGATCCCTTCTCGTCGGCCTTCTGTCGGGAGTGATGTACGCGATATTCGGCGCGGGCATGGCCTCGTACATCCCTTCGCTGCCGCTCACTTTCGCCATCCTGCCCTTCATCATATGGGCCGCTTTCCGCTTCCGGCAGCGCGAAGTCGCGACCGTCAACGCGCTGGTGTGCGCAATGGCCGTGTGGTTTACGCTCGAGGGCAGCGGGCCGTTCGCGCAAGGATCGCTGAACGAGTCGCTGTTGCTGCTGCTCGCGTTCCTGTGCACCGTGGTGACGACGGGGCTCGTGCTGAACGCGGTCATCGCGGATCGCGGGCGAGCGGTCGTAGCGACGCAGCGCCTGCTGCAGGAATTGCGCGAGCAGACGATCCGCGACTCGCTGACTTCCCTGTACAACCGCCGGTTCCTCCAGGACTACCTGGAGCGGGAGCTGATCCGCGCAAGGCGCGAGCGCGCACCGCTTGCGCTGATCATGATGGATCTCGACCGTTTCAAGCGGATCAACGACAGCGCCGGCCACCAGGCGGGCGATCAGGTGCTGGTGCAGGTGGGCGCGCTCCTGAAACGCCACGTCCGCGGCAGCGACATCGCCTGCCGCTACGGCGGCGAGGAGTTCGCCGTGGTGCTTCCCAAGACGACGCTCGAGAGCGCGCGCCGCAGGAGCGCGGAAATCTGCTCGGCCATCAGGCGCGAGGCGGAACTGCTCTGCGGGGTCACGGCTTCGCTCGGGGTCGCGCTGTGCCCGGCTCATGCAACGGACGCGGAGGAGCTCATTCGCGCCGCCGACCACGCCCTCTACGAAGCCAAGAAAGCGGGGCGCAACCAGGTCAGGATTTTTGCGGGCCCGACCGGCAGCGCCAGGGAAAAGGCCGGGTAGGGGCTACCGCGGAAATGTGCATTTGACACAAAACGCCTGTGTCATGCGGCGGCGAGCGCGGGCGATCTGAACCTTAAAGTGGTCTCCATCGGGCGGCGATTTCCGCAAGCCTGAAAACTACGGAGACCACGATGGACGACCGCAAAACCACCGAATCCCGACCTTTCAGCCGCTTCGCGCTCGTCGCCGCCGTCGCGATCGCGATCTGCGCCACGGGCGCAGTCATCCTGCTGGCTCCGGCGGCAGCGACCAACGGAAGCTCGACGGCGAGCGCGGCGCCCGCCGCAGCGACTCCCCCCGCCGGCTATTTCCCCAACCAGTACGTCAACCAGGCCAAGGAAATCGAGCCGGTGCGGGAGACGTTCTAACCGCGTCAGGAACTTGCTGGGCCTGGGCCGGCGCCAGCGGTGCCGCCGGCCTCGGGATTCGAGCCTGGAGAAGTTCCAGGCTCTTTTTTTTCGTTGACCTTATACTTCTCCGGCTCGATTCGAGCGACGCGCTAGTCGACGCCTCAGGAACCGGACTCGAGCGTGAAATAGAAGGTGGCGCCTTCGCCGGGCTTCGAGTCGGCCCAGACCCTGCCGCCGTGGCGGTTGACGACCCGCTGGACGATGGAAAGTCCCACACCGGTTCCCTCGTATTCCTCGGCGCGGTGGAGCCGCTGGAACACGCCGAAGAGTTTTTCTGAGTAGCGCATGTCGAAGCCCGCGCCGTTGTCCTTCACGTAGTAGACGCTCGCGGCGCCCGTGTCCACATCCTTCCGGCGGCCGACCTCGACGACGCCGGGGTTCTTGTCGCGCGTGAATTTGATCGCGTTGCCGAGCAGATTCGCGAGCACCTGCTTCAGCAACGCCGGGTCGGCGACGGCGGTCCCGAGCTTGCCGACGGCGAATTCGATGCTGCGGCCGGCGCACCCGGCGCGCAGCTCGTCGATGACCTGATTCACGAGCTCGTCCAGCTCCACGGGCCGGGTCCTGAGCGGCTGGCGCCCGAGGCGCGCGAAGTCGAGCAGCGCCTCGATCAATCGCCCCATCAGCTGGCTGCTCGCGCGCACCACGCCGAGAAGCCGGCGTCCCTCCGCGTCCATCCCGCCCGCGTAAGAATCTTCCAGCATGCGCGCATAGCCGTCCACGGCGCGCAGCGGCGAGCGAAGGTCGTGCGCCACCGAATGGGAGAACGCATCGAGATCCCTGTTCGCTGCCAGCAATTCGGCGGTCTTCCGGCGCTCGCTTTCATGCGTCTCGACGAGCCGCGCGTAGAGCACGCTGTTTTCTAGGAGCAGCACGATCAGCACGAAGCTTGCCGCCAGCAAGCCATAGATCCGGCCCGCGTAGAAGCCGAGGTCGAAACGGCCCGCGTTGAGGACCGCGGACAGCGCGATGTCAAAGATCCACGCGCACATCACCACCATGAGCCACAGATCGAGCACCGAATGCGGCCGCCGCCGCCACAGGACGGCGAGCGCAACCAGGGTCAACACCCAGACGCTCGAGACGACGAAGATCATCGCGGGGGTGTAGTGGTTGCCCTGCATGATCGAAGGGAGAGCGTCCTGCCCCGCCGTGGCGAGGAGCGTAAGCCCGCACACGGCGACGAGAACCGCCGCGACGCTCGCCAGGACCGCCATGCCGGGCTCTGCCGCGGTCGTGTCGCGCGCCTCGCCCTTCAATAGCGCATACGCGATGACGAGGAGCGGGAAGCCGCCGTGCCAGAACATGTAAAGCCACGCAGTGCTCTGGGGACCGGCGCCGAGCAAGCCGGTCGGCGAGAACAGGCCGGGGAAGGTGAGCGCGTGCGCAACGGCCATGAAGGCAGTGAGCAGGTAGCCGCAGGCCAGGACGAGCAGCGCCCGCGACCGCAGGATGCCGAACTGGCCGAAGAGGAGCACGGCGGTGATCAGATCGTTGATCACGAGGGCCGATTCGTAGATCGGGATGAAAGCGCCGATCTGCGCGAGCGGCAGCTTCGCAAATGGCGCCGCGACGAGGAAAACTGCGGCGGACGCGAGCACCACTGCCAGCGCGAGGCGCCGCTCGCCGCGCTCCGCGGGCAAGGTCGAAAGGAATACCCGGCGCTCGCCCGTCAGCCCGCTCGCTTCCATCTCACGTCGTCTGATTTCGCGTCAATCGGCTGGATTGTAGCGCCCGGATGAAAGAGTGTGGCGCGTGCTTGACGCGCCCGGGGGATCCTGCCTAGCATCCTGATCGGAACAGCGCTCGCATTCCACCCGGGAGGGCCCCACATGAAGAAGATAATCGGCGATCCACCGGACTGCGACGCGCCGGACACCGGGAAAGGCCGACGCGGCTTCCTGAAGCAGGGCGCCGCGCTGGTCACGGGCGCCGCGTCCGCCAGCCTCGTACAGGGCGCGAACGCACAAGGCCTGGCTGGCCAGCCCTGGGAGCGCGTGTATGGCGCGGGGTTCACCGGCTATGGCCAGCCTTCGCGATTCGAGCAACCGGTCATGCGCCATATGCGGCGCGCGTACGGCGATCTCGCGCCGGGATCGGGCTCGGCGCTCGCCCCCATCGAGTCGCTGGAGGGCATCATCACCCCGAGCGGCCTGCACAACATCCGCAGCCACAGCGGCACGCCCGACATCGATCCGAAGGAACACCAGTTGCTGCTGCACGGGCTGGTGCAGCGGCCATTGAAATTTTCGATGGAGGCGCTGTGGAGCTACCCGATGACCACGCGCACCCATTTCGTCGAGTGCTCGGGCAACAGCGCCGCCGCCCTCGCGCCGCAGCCCGCCCAGGTGCCCGCGGGCGCGATGCACGGCAACATCGCGTGCAGCGAGTGGACGGGCGTCCCCTTGCGCATGCTGCTCGAGGAAGCCGGGCTCCTGCCGCAGGCGAGGTGGCTCCTCGCCGAAGGCGCCGATTCCGCGCACATGAGCCGCAGCATCCCCGTCGAGAAGGCGCTCGACGACGCTCTGATCGCGCTCTACCAGAACGGCGAGCGCCTGCGCCCCGAGCAGGGCTACCCGGTGCGCCTGCTGCTGCCCGGCTTTGAAGGCAACATGAACGTGAAGTGGCTGCGGCGCTTGAAGGTCACCGAAGAGCCCACCTACACCAAGGACGAAACTTCCAAATACACGGACCTGCAGCCCGACGGGCGCGCGCTGCAGTTCACCTTCGAGATGGGCGTGAAGTCGGTGATCACCAGGCCCTCCTCGACCATGAAGCTGCCGCGCACCGGGTTCTACGAGATCTCCGGCATCGCCTGGAGCGGCGCAGGTCGCATCCGCCGCGTCGAAGTCTCCACCGACGGCGGCGCGACCTGGGCGGAGGCGGCGCTCACCGGAGAGGAACGCCCGAAGGCCCTGGTGCGCTTTCGCCTGCCGTGGGAATGGACGGGCAGGGAAGCGGTGCTGCAGAGCCGCGCCACCGACGAGAAGGGGCGCAGGCAACCTGTGCGCAAAGCGTGGCTGGCGCAATATTCACCCGCCATGGTTTATCACAACAACTCCATCGTGAGCTGGGCTGTGGGCGCCGACGGGAGCGTGAAAAATGTCTACGTCTGAGCGCAGCGCCCTCGTCGCGATCTGTGCCGCGGCGCTCGCCGCCTGCGCGAGCCTGCCGTCTTCGCCGGGCAAGCCACCGGCGTTCGGCGCCGCGGTGAGCGCGGAAGAAATCGCGCGCTCAGATATCAGCATTCCGCCGAGCGGCGCAGGCCTGCCGGCCGGAAGTGGCACGGCGAAGCAAGGCGCAGTAGTCTATGGGGCGAAGTGTCTCGCATGCCACGGTGAGAAGGGCACGGGCAAGCCCGCTGACGCGCTGGTCGGCGGGATCGGCTCTCTCGCCACGGCGAGGCCCGTGCGCACCGTCGGCAGCTACTGGCCGTATGCGACCACGCTGTTCGACTACCTGCGGCGCGCGATGCCGATCACCAATCCGCTCTCGCTCAGCGACGACGAGGTCTACGCCGTGAGCGCATATGTGCTCTTCTTGAACGGCATCGTCGGCGAGGACATGGTCATGAACGCGCAGACGCTGCCGCAAGTGAAGATGCCCAACCGCGACGGATTCGTGAGCGACTGGCCGCCGCGGGCGCGGAATTGAGAAAGTCTCCGGCCGCGTTCGTTCAAGGAGGAATTATGGGAAAACTCTCGCTGGGAACGGTCTTGTTTGCAGCGTGTGCAGCGGTCGCACATGCCCAAACGCAGGAGGAGCTGTTGCACGACGGCAACGGAGGCAGCACCGACAACGTGCTGACCTACGGCATGGGTTACCACCAGCAGCGCTATAGCCCGCTCAAGCAGATCAACAAGAACACCGTCAAGCGCCTCGTCCCGGTGTGGGCGCTGTCACTCGCGAACGAGGTCGGCGAGCAGGGGCAGCCGCTCGTCTACAACGGCGTGATGTACGTGAGCAACGTCAGGCAGACGGTGGCGATCGACATCGCCACCGGCAGGCAGATCTGGGCAACGCCGATCGAGTGGGACCCGGCGGCCGCGCGCGTGGTGTGCTGCGGGCTCTCCAACAGAGGGGTTGCGCTCTACGACGGCAAGGTATTCGTCGCCTCGATCGACGCGCACTTGAAGGCGCTCGATGCGAAAACCGGCAAGGAAGTCTGGAAGACCAAGGTCGCCGAATGGAAGGAAGGCTATTCGATCACCTCGGCGCCCACGGTGGTGAACGGCGTGCTGATAACGGGCATGACCGGCGGCGAATACGGCGTTCGGGGTTTCCTGGCGGGGTACCATCCCGCGACGGGCAGCCTGCTCTGGCGCCGGTACACCACCGCGGGTCCCGGTGAAAAAGGCCACGAGACCTGGCCCGCGGGGGATGCCTACCTGCGCGGAGGCGGTTCGACCTGGATAACCGGCTCCTACGATCCCGACCTCGACCTGACCTACTGGGGCACGAGCAACGGCGGGCCGTGGGATGCCAACTGGCGGCCGGGCGACAATCTGTGGGTAGCCTCGGTCCTCGCGTTGAGGCCCAAGACCGGCCAGATCGTCTGGCATTACCAGTGGACGCCCGCGGAGACCTACGACTACGACGGCAACAACGAGAACGTGCTCGCCGACATCACCGTAAACGGCGTCAAGCGCAAGGTGTTGATGCACGCCGATCGCAACGGTTTTCTGTACGTGCTCGACCGCACCAACGGCGAGCTGCTCGCCGGCAACCCCTACGTGACGGTGAACTGGGCCGAGCGCATCGATCTGGCGACCGGGCGCCCCGTGGAGACGGAAGTCGCGAAGCGCCTGCGCTCGGGCGAGAAGGTCGAGCTCAAGCCGAGGTGGACCGGCGGCAAGAACTGGTTCCCCATGGCTTTCAATCCCAACACGGGGCTTCTGTACTTTCCGATGAAGGAAGAGACCGCGATTTACCAGATCAACAAAGAAAGGCCCGCATACAAGCCGGGTGAGCGCTATCAGGGCGTGGAGAACACCACGGCTCCCCGGGCGCCGGGCGCGGCCTGGGGCTATTACGCGGCGCTGAATCCGTTGACGGCGAAACCCAAGTGGAGAATGCCGCTGGTCGAATTCCCGATGTGGTCCGGAATGCTCGCTACCGCGGGTGGACTGGTGTTCTCCGGAAAGCTGTCCGGCGAATTCATCGCGATCGACGAGGACACGGGCAAGATCGTATGGCAATTCCAGACCAGCTCCGGAATCAATGCCCAGCCGATCACCTACACGCACAACGGCCGCCAGTACGTGACCGTGCTGTCGGGGCTCGGCGGCGGGACTTCGGCAAAGAGGGAGACCGCCGGAAAGATCCAGCCGGGCGGGTCCGTGTGGACGTTTGCCCTGATGCCTGATTGAAGCGCGTAAAAATAATCCTGGCCGCCTCGCTCGCCTTTGCACAGCCTGCTTCGGCGCAGGACGCGTTCAAGCCGGAGCAGGTCAGGAGTGGCTCAGAAACGTATGCACGGCACTGCGCCCCGTGCCACGGTCCGCGCTTGGCCGATCCGGAAGGCGCCCCCGATCTGCGCAAGTTCCCGCGCGATCAGCGCGAGCGCTTCCTCACTTCGGTATCGAAGGGCAAGAACTCCATGCCGCCGTGGGGCGACCTGCTCAGGCCGGATGAGATCGAAGCGCTGTGGGCGTACGTGGCCACGGACGGAAAGAACTGAGAACGCCCACCGGCTACTTCTTCGTTTCGCCGGTAACGACATAGGCCCATAACGCTTCGACGTCGTCGGGCTTGAGGACATCTTCCCACGGCGGCATGTTTCTCACGCCGTAGGTCACGGTATCGACGAAGCGTGCGTGGTCCTCGCGCGGAAATTTTCGCAGATCCTTCGCCCACTCTGGGTTGGCGAGGCGCGGACCGTGACAGGTCTGGCAATGGGTTTCGTAGAGCGACGCGCCTTTCCTGATTTGTTCCGGCGCGAACGTCTTCCCGTCCTGCGCCGCCGCGCTCGCGCAGGCGAGCGCCAGGCCGAGGCCGAACAGTCTCATCCGCTCGCCCTCTAGTCGGGCATCAACGCAAACGTCCACACCGAACCGCCGGTGGGTACGCTGTCCGTCACGACGCGGTTGGCGATGCTACCGCCGCGCCCGGACAGGACGGTCACGTATTGCCGGCCCTTGTGGGTATAGGTGATGGGCGGCGCGTTGACCGACGAGCCGGTCTTGAACTGCCAGAGCGTCTTGCCGCTGTCCTGATCGAGCGCGATGACCTCGCCGGTCAGC
>VBCH01000227.1 GCA_005884455.1 Betaproteobacteria bacterium | reverse complement strand
TCGCGACGACGAATCGGACCGCGATCGCTCGCGTCTCTAGGAAATCGATGGTCGGGGCGGCGAGATTCGAACTCGCGACCACCTGCACCCCATGCAGGTACGCTACCAGGCTGCGCTACGCCCCGACGCTTTGAAAAGTATATCAGAGCGGGTGAGACAATCCGCCTAGTTTCAGCGCAGCAGCTCGATGACGTTCTTCAGCTCCTGTTTGAGTGCCGCGAGAACGACGCTCCGCGTCTCGTGCCCGCGTGGTGCGGAGGAAGACGGGCTCGCGGAGCGCGCCGACGCCGCGCTCAGGTTTTCGTCCAGGCGGTTGCGCGCACCGCTGATGGTGAATCCCTGTTCGTACAGGAGCTCGCGGATCCGGCGGATCAGCAGCACCTCGTGGTGCTGGTAGTAGCGGCGGTTGCCGCGTCGCTTGACCGGACGAAGCTGGGTGAATTCCTGCTCCCAGTAACGCAAGACGTGCGGCTTGACCCCGCATAACTCGCTCACCTCCCCAATGGTGAAGTAGCGCTTCGCCGGAATCGGCGGCAGGCTATCCTTGGTCGCCTTGCTTTCCATGGGTCTGCTCGACCAGCGCCTTCAACTTTTGGCTTGCGTGGAAGGTGACCACGCGCCGCGCGGTGATGGGGATTTCCTCGCCAGTCTTGGGGTTGCGTCCGGGGCGCTGCGGCTTGTTGCGCAGCTGAAAGTTGCCGAACCCGGACAGCTTGACGCTCTCCCCGTTTTCGAGCGCTAGGCGGATCTCCTCGAAGAACGTTTCCACCATGTCCTTCGCCTCGCGCTTGTTCAACCCCACCTTCTCGAAAAGCATGTCCGCCAGCTCGGCTTTTGTAAGTGTCATTTGCGCTCCCTTGGAGAGGCAGAATCCCTCTCCACTTCATTACTTAAGTACGTAATTTAGCACCGAATTTTGCGGCGAGAAGCTCAGTAAGTTGCGCCATTGCGGCGTCCGCTTCCGCATCGGTCAACGTCCTTGCAGTATCTTGCATAACTACCCGAAAAGCAAGGCTTTTTTTACCTCTTTCTACACCCTTCCCCCGGTAGAAGTCAAACAGCCGGATATCCTGAACCAAGGGGGGCCGATTTCGGGTGAGTTCCTCCAGGATGCCCGAAACCGGTATCGCCTCGTCAAACTCCATGGAACGATCCCGAATCACGGGGGGAAATTTTGAGATTTCCCGGTATCGGGGCACGTCCACCGCGGCCAGCCCGACGACGTCCAGCTCGAAGAGAACCGGGGCCCGAGGCAGATCATATTTCCGCTGCCACCGCGGATGCAATTCGCCGAGCCAGCCGATGGCAGCCCCACCCAAGATGACGCTGGCCGCGCGGCCCGGGTGCAGCCCCGGATGAGCGAGGGGGGCGAAGCGCGCTTCGCGCGGGGCGAGGAGTGCTTCGACATCGCCCTTGACGTCGTAAAAATCGACTGGACGCACGGGAATGCCCCATTGCTCGGCGGCGGCCGGTCCGTAGGCCAGACCGCCGACGCGGAGGGGCTGGTGGTAGCCGGCGAGCGCTCTCGCCGGATCGCGAGGATTCTCTTCCCCCGAGAGGCGCAAAAAGCAGCGGGCAGCCTCAAAGACGCGCACGCGGTCGACCTTGCGCGCTAGGTTGAACCGAAGGTTCGCGACCAGACTTCCGATAAGACTCGAGCGCATCACATCGAGCTGGGCTGCAATCGGATTTTCCAGAACGATCGGCTCGGCATTGCCGCAGAAATCGCTCTCCCACTGCGCCTCGACGAAACTGAAATTCACGACCTCGAAAAATTCGCGGTCCACGAGGATCCGCTTGAGCTCGGAGAGGGTCCTGCGGCCCTCCGGAACAGGGAGCACGGCGAGCGCCGCCCGCGGTGGCCGGGATGGAATGTTGTCGTAGCCGTGCAGCCGTGCGACTTCCTCGACCATGTCCTCTTCGATCCCGAGGTCGAAACGGTACGAAGGCGGGGTTACCGCAAATTCCCCGTCCGAGCGCGCATGCGGCAGCTGCAGTCGCTTGAGCAAGCCTGCGATCTGCTCATCGGAGAACTGCACGCCGATGATCTTGCTCGCTCGGCTCGAGCGCAGTCGCACCGGATTGCGCTGCGGCAGCGCCGCAGCGGCTTCGCTTATCGGTCCTGCCGCACCACCGCAGACGTCAAGAACCAACTGCGTGGCGCGCTCGATGGCCTCACGGGTTGCAGCGAAATCCACGCCGCGCTCGAAGCGGAATGCCGCGTCGCTGGACAGCGCGAAGCGTCGAGCACGGCCCGCGACGGCGGAGGGACTGAACCACGCTGCCTCGAGAAACACCTCGGCGGTCGAACCTGAAACCGCACTGGCCTCCCCGCCCATGACTCCACCGAGCGCAAGCGGCTTCTTTGTGTCGGTGATCAGCAGCACGTCGGGGGTTAATTCGATCTCCTGCCCGTTGAGCAGCCGGAGGCGCTCGCCCTTGCGGGCGCGCCGCACGATTACTTCGCCTTCGATCGCACGGTTATCGAAAGCGTGCAGGGGCTGCCCGAGCTCGAGCATCACGAAGTTGGTGATGTCGACGATAGCCGAAATCGAGCGCATGCCGCAACGCTCCAACCGGCGCACCATCCAGTCGGGCGTTCGTGCTTTTACGTCAACGGAGCGTATGATGCGGCCGCAGTAGCGCGGACACGCAGCCGTATCCTGGAGCAGGATCTCGCGTTTTTCCTGCAGTGCGGCCTTCGCCGGAGTCACGGCGGGCACGATAAGCGGCGTGGCGGTGAGGATCGAGACTTCGCGCGCGATGCCCCGCAAGCTCAGGCAGTCCCCGCGGTTGGGCGTGAGCTTGAGCGTGATGAGCTGATCATCGAGGTCGAGCACCCGGCGCACATCCGTGCCAGGCTGCGCATCGACCGGCAAGACAAGCAGGCCGGAATGATCCTGCGAAAGACCCAGGTCCCTCGCCGAGCACAGCATCCCGCTCGACTCGACGCCGCGGACCTTCGCTTGCTTGATTTCCATACCCGGGAGCCGTGCCCCCAACAGCGCCACCGGGGCTTTCATTCCGGCGATGACGTTGGGTGCTCCGCACACGATCGCAAGCGTCGTACCACCGCCGACGTCGACTTTGCAGAGCGTGAGCCGGTCAGCGTTGGGATGCTTTGCGGCCTGAAGGACTTGCCCGACTACGACCTTGTCGAAAGCGGGCGCGACGGGTTCGACCGATTCGACGTCGAGGCCGCCCATGGTGAGCACGCGCGCGAGCTCTCGCGTCGATATCTTCGGATCGACGAACGAGCGCAGCCAGCTTTCTGGAAATTTCACGTGAACTGGGCGAGAAAACGCAGATCGCCATCGTAGAAAAGCCGCAAGTCGTCTATCCCGTAACGCAGCATCGTCAACCGATCGGGACCCATGCCGAAAGCGAAGCCCATGTACTTCTCGTGGTCGACGCCGCAGGCCTTGAGTACGTTGGGGTGCACTTGACCGCTGCCGGCTACTTCGAGCCAACCGGTTTGCCCGCATACCCTGCAGCCCGCGCCGTCGCAGAACACGCAGCTCATGTCGACTTCGGCCGACGGTTCGGTGAAAGGGAAAAAAGACGGGCGAAAGCGCGTTCGCAGCTTCTCGTCTTCGAAGAACTTGCGCAGGAAATCGGTCAGAACGCCCTTGAGATCCGCGAGGCTCACGGCCTCGTCGATCCACAGGCCTTCCACCTGGTGAAACATCGGCGTGTGCGTTGCGTCCGAATCCACGCGATACACCCGGCCAGGCGCGATGATCTTGAACGGAGGCTCGTGATGCTGCATGTAGCGCACCTGGATCGGCGAGGTGTGTGTGCGCAGAAGCAGGTTTTGCCCGGCTCCCTTCAGATAAAAGGTGTCGTGCATCGAACGCGCGGGGTGGTCCTGCGGCTGATTGAGCGCAGTGAAGTTGTGGAAGTCGGTCTCGATCTCGGGACCGTCCGCCACGTCGAATCCGATCGAGCGAAAAAGCTGCTCGATGCGCTCGAGCGTGCGCGTCGCGGGATGCAAGCCGCCGCGGGCAAGGCCGCGCCCCGGCAGAGTCACATCCAGCGCCTCTTCCCCGAGCCGCGAATCGAGCTCGTCGGCGGCCAGCTCGTCGCGGCGAGCGGCGAGCGCAGCTTCGATCTTGTCTTTCGCTTGGTTGAAACGCGCGCCGACGTCACGGCGCTCGTCCGGCGGTAGCTTGGCAAGCTCCTTCCGCGCCTCGCTCAGTACGCCCGACTTCCCGAGATAGCGCGCCTTGATGTGCTCGAGATCGTTCGCGTCGTTCGTGCCGCTGAACTCGGCGATCGCCCTCGAAACAACTTTATCCAGATCGATCATCTGAAATTCGACCGCCTCGGCGCGGTGCGCCACCCTTCCCGGGGAAGGAGGGGATCTTCCGTATTAGGCGCCGAGCTTGGCCTTCGCCTGGCTCGCAAGCTGCGCGAAAGCCGGCTTGTCGACCACGGCCAGGTCCGCGAGCACCTTGCGATCGACCTCGATCGAAGCCTTCTTCAGACCGTGCATGAAAGCCGAGTACGTCATGCCGTGCTCGCGAACGGCCGCGTTGATGCGCGCGATCCAGAGGGCGCGAAACTGGCGCTTGCGCTGCTTGCGGTCACGGTAGGCATACTGCCCCGCCTTCATCACCGCTTCCTTGGCGATGTTGAAAACGTTGCCGCGACGGCCGCGGAATCCCTTGGCCTGAGCGATGACTTTCTTGTGCTTGGCGCGCGCGGTTACGCCGCGTTTGACTCGGGGCATGGCGGCTCTCCTTTACGCGTAAGGGAGCATCGCGCGGACATGCTGCTTGTCCGTGGCGTGCACCTCCGCAGTTCCGCGCAAATGGCGTTTGTTCTTGGTGGTTTTCTTGGTGAGGATGTGGCGTTTGAACGCTTGCGAGCGCTTGATGCTCCCACCGGAGCGGATCTTGAAGCGTTTGGCCGCGCTGCGCTTGGTCTTCAATTTGGGCATTGCACTGCTCCTGTTTTGACATGGCGGCGGGTGGCCCCAACGGAGCGCTTTCCGACCTCGACACCACTTCTTCTGAAACCTGCCGTCGCCCTAGGGCGAAACTTCAGGTTTCGGTTCTTTCTTGGGTTCCTTCTTGGCTTCCTTTTTCACCGGCTTCTTGATTTCTTTCTTGCCCTTCTTCGGAGCCAACACCATGATCAATTGCCGCCCTTCCATCTTCGGATACTGCTCCACGACCGCGTGCGGCTCGAGATCCTGCTTGACCCGTTCGATCAGCCGAACGCCAAATTCCTGATGCGCCATCTCCCGGCCGCGGTAGCGCAAAGTGACCTTGGTCTTGTCGCCTTCATCCAGGAACTTGATCAAGTTGCGCAGCTTGATCTTGTAGTCGCCTTCGTCGGTTCCGGGACGGAACTTCACCTCTTTGACGTGGATCTGCTTCTGCTTGAGCTTGGCTTCGTGGGCTTTCTTCGCCTCGCGGTACTTGAACTTGCCGTAGTCCATCAACTTGCAGACGGGCGGCTTGGCGAGCGGGGCGATTTCCACCAGATCGACCTCGGCTTCCTCGGCCATTTTCAGGGCCTGGGCGATCGGCACGATGCCGACTTGCTCGCCGGCCGCTCCGATCAAGCGCACTTCGGGCGCGTTGATCTCGATGTTGATACGCTGCGTTCTCTCCGTGGCGATGTTGCCTCCTCCAGAAAATTAAAAACTAAGCCGTACTCCCCGCCTGGGCCTCGCTGCGGAGGCGGGCGATGAAGTCCGGCAGGGACATCTGCCCGAGATCTTCACCGCTGCGGGTACGCACGGCCACCTTTTCCGCTGCCTTCTCCTTTTCACCGACGATCAGCTGGTAAGGCAGCTTCTGCAAGCTATGTTCGCGAATTTTATAGGTTATTTTCTCGTTCCTCAAGTCGGCTTCGCAGCGGCAGCCGGCCTCCTTCAGGGCGGTCGCGATCCGGGCGGCGTAATCGCTCTGTCCTTCCGAAATATTGAGCACCATCACCTGCACCGGCGCAAGCCACAGCGGCATGGCGCCCGCGTAGTGCTCGATGAGAATCCCGATGAATCGCTCCATGGATCCGACGATGGCCCGGTGCAGCATCACCGGTACCCTGCGCGCGTTGTCCTCGGCGACGTACTCCGCGCCGAGCAGTCCAGGCATGGAAAAATCGACCTGCATGGTGCCGCATTGCCAGGAGCGACCGATGCTGTCTTTCAGATGGTATTCGATCTTGGGACCGTAAAAGGCGCCCTCCCCCGGGAGCAGGTCGTAGACGAGGCCGATTGAGTCGAGGGATGCCCGAAGCGCGCGCTCGGCCTTTTCCCAAAGCTCGTCTGCGCCGACCCTTTTCGGAGGGCGCGTCGCGAGCCTGTAGGCGACCTCTGTGAAGCCGAAGTCGGCGTAGACCTTTTGCAGCAACGTCGTAAACGCCGTGACTTCCGGTTGGATCTGTTCCTCGGTGCAAAAGATGTGGCCGTCGTCCTGGGTGAAAGCGCGGATGCGCATAATGCCGTGGAGAGCCCCCGAGGGTTCGTTGCGCGTGCACACGCCGAACTCGCCGTAGCGCAGCGGCAGCTCGCGGTAGCTGCGCAGGCCCTTGTTGTAGATCAGGATGTGGCCAGGGCAGTTCATCGGCTTGATCACGTAGTCGCGCTTCTCCGACTCGGTGGTGAACATGTTTTCCCGGTAGTTCTGCCAGTGGCCCGATTTCTCCCACAGGCTGCGGTCGAGGATCTGAGGGCAGTGCACTTCGAGATAGCCGTTGTCCCGGTAGACGCGACGCATGTACTGCTCGACCTGCTGCCAGAGCGTCCAGCCCTTCGGATGCCAGAACACCATGCCCGGGGCTTCCTCCTGGAGATGGAAGAGATCCAGCTGCGTGCCCAGCCGCCGGTGGTCGCGCTTGTCCGCCTCCTCGATCATGCTCAAGTACGCTTCCTGCTCCTCCTTCTTGGCCCAGGCGGTCCCGTAGATCCGCTGCAGCATCTCGTTCTTGGAATCTCCGCGCCAGTAGGCGCCGGCGACTTTCATCAGCTTGAATACCTTGAGCTTCCCAGTGGAAGGAACGTGCGGGCCGCGGCACAAATCGATGAAATCCCCTTCCCGGTATAGGGAGACCTCTTCGTTCGCGGGAATCGACGCGACGATCTCCGCCTTGTAGCGCTCGCCGATGGACTTGAAGTATTGAACCGCCTTGTCGCGCGGCCAGACCTCGCGCGTCACCGGGAAATCCTTTTTCGCCAGTTCCGCCATGCGCGCTTCGATGGCGTCGAGATCCTCCGGCGTGAACGGTCTCTTGAACGAAAAATCGTAGTAGAAGCCGTTTTCTATCACCGGCCCGATGGTCACTTGCGCTTCGGGAAACAGGTCCTTCACGGCGTAGGCGAGCAGGTGCGCAGTGGAGTGCCGCAGGATTTCGACGCCCTCGCGGTCGCGCTCGGTGATGATCGACACTTCGGCATCGCGATCGATTCGATGCGAGGTATCGACGAGCTTGCCATCCACTCTGCCCGCGAGCGCGGCTCGCGCCAGTCCCGATCCGATCGCCTGAGCGACCTGGGCGACGGTGACCGGGCTGGAAAAGCTCTTTATCGAGCCATCAGGAAGGCGGATGTTCGGCATGCACTGTCATAAAACAAAACCGCGCGTTGAACGCCGCTTTGCGTGCGTTCGAACGCGCGGAGTTAAAGCGGCGGCCGTGCCGCCGAAATTAGCAACAGTTGGTAGGCGCGATTGGAATCGAACCAACGACCTCATCCATGTCAAGGATGCACTCTAGCCAACTGAGCTACGCGCCTGGGAAGTGCCGGATTCTAGCCGAACGGTTCCGCCTGCACAAACCCGTGAAACACGACGATCAACCATGCCAACGCTTCGATCGCGAATCATAGCTGTACGGCATGGTTTTGAAGACCACGTTCTGACAGGAAATCACGTACTCACCGGCCGAGACAAGATAGCCCATGGGTGCGCCGTCCGGACACTTGCCTACCGCCAGGACGTGCTGGGGTACGAGCTTGTCCAGCGTCTCCGGATACGTGCCGCTCTCCCGCTTGTATGCCGAAAGCGCGGAGATCATCCTCACGCCACGGGTCTCGACGGTCAGCATGTCTTTCTCGCCCCCGGTGTAGAGGTAGATCGCAACGTACGCTGCCGCGAGAGCGACCGCGATCACGGCGAGCAGAACGATCTGGCTTAAGCCCGTCTCACGATTTGCCGCGTTCATCCCTGCCCTCCTCGCCAACTGATGTCAACTGACCCGCAAATATTACCGCAAGCCGAGCATCTCCGCCGCGTGCCTGCGCGTCGTCGCAGTGATCGCGACGCCGCCCAGCATGCGCGCGATCTCCTCGATGCGTGATTTCTGGTCGAGCACCGCGACCCGGCTCCGCGCACTGCCGCTTTCGGAGCCCTTCGACACCGACCACTGCTCGCGGGCCTGGGCGGCCACCTGCGGAAGGTGGGTGACGCACAACACCTGACGCTCCCCACCCAAAGTCTTCAGCTTCCTGCCGACGACTTCGGCCACGGCTCCGCCGATCCCCGCGTCGACTTCGTCGAAAATCAGCGTAGGCACCGCCGCCGCCCGGCTCGTGATTACCTGAATCGCGAGGCTGATGCGGGACAGTTCCCCTCCGGAAGCCACTTTGGCGAGGGCGCGCGGCTCGGCGCCCGGGTTGGTCGCCACCAGAAACTCGACCTGTTCGTTACCCGCGACGCTGCCATCGGGCAAAAGCGAGCGCAGCTCCACCTCGAACCGCCCGCCGGACATCGCGAGCTCCTTCATTGCGGCGTTCACCTCGCGGGCGAGTTTCGTCGCGGCCTTGCTGCGTTCGGCTGAAAGCCGCGCCGCAAGCTCACCGTAGCGTGAGCGCGCAGCCTGCTCCTGCGCGGCGAGGGCTTCGAGATCCGCCGTCATTTCCAGATCCTTCACCCGTGCCCGAAGGGACGCCAGGAGCTCAGGCAGCGCTTCCGGCCGTGCCCGAAACTTGCGCGCCGCATTGTGCACCGCTTCGAGGCGCTGCTCGACGTCGCGGAGGCGCTTCGGATCGAGCTCGATGCGATCGGCGTAATGTCTCAGCGCATAGGCGGCTTCTCGCAACTGCGCTTCGCCCGATTCGAGCACGGCAATGGTGTCGCGCAACGATCCGTCGAATTCGGTGAGCGGGCGCAGCCGTGAAAGCACTCCGGACAGCACGCCGAGCGCCGCATTCTCCGACTCGGAGAGCGAATCGATCGCGTCCCGCACGCCCTCCATGAGGGTCGCTGCGTGGGCGAGCCGCCCGTGCTCCGACTGGATCGCCTCCCATTCGCCGGGCGCCAGCGCCAGCCGCGACAGCTCCTCGAGCTGCCACCCGAGCTGCTCGCGTTCGGCATCGCGTGCCGCAGCGTTGTTCTCGTGGTCGAGTCTCGCACGGCGAAGCCTTTGCCATTCGCGATGAGCGCCACCGGTTTCCTCGGCGAGCGCAGCAAGCCCGGCATGCGAGTCGAGTACCAGGCGCTGGGCCTCGGGCCTGAGAAGGGACTGGTGCGCATGCTGGCCGTGGATGTCGACGAGCCGGTCTCCCGCCTCGCGCATCTGGTTGATTGTCGCAGCGTGACCGTTGATGAATGCGCGCGAGCGCCCGTTTGAATCCACTACGCGGCGCAGCAGCAACCGGTTCGGATCGCCCTCGAGCGCGTGCTCGTGCAGCCAATCCCCGATCCCGGGCAGGGGATCGATGGCGAATTCCGCGGTCACATCGGCGCGTTCGGCTCCGGAACGCACCTGTTCGCTCCCCGCGCGATCGCCAAGCGTCAAGGACAGCGCGTCGATCAGGATTGATTTTCCGGCACCGGTTTCGCCGGTGAGGGCGGTGAAACCGGGCCGGAACTCGAGTTCCAGGCGATCGACGATCGCGAAATCCCGAATCGAAAGATGCAGGAGCATTCGCAGCTAGAGTACTTCGCTCCAGTGCAGCTTCTGCCGCAACATGGCGAAGTAGCTGTAACCCGGAGGGTGGACGAACTTGACAGTGTGCTCAGCGCGCCGAATAAGGACGCGGTCACCCTCCTGAAGGTCGCATTGCAGTTGCCCGTCGAAATGAAGCCGCGCGTCGATCGAGCGCTTCAGGGAGACTTCGATCACGGTGCGGTCGCTCACCATGATCGGCCTGTTGGACAGCGTGTGCGGGCAGATCGGCACCAGCGCGAACCCGGGTACGCTCGGCTGGAGTATCGGCCCGTCAGATGAAAGCGCGTAAGCGGTCGACCCGGTGGGGGTCGCCACGATCAGGCCGTCGGCCCGCAGGTCATAGACGAACTCGCCATCGATGTTCACTACGAATTCGATCAGCCGACCGACGGATCCCTTGTTCACGACCGCGTCGTTGAGAGCGAGGGTCGCGAGCGTGACCACGCCATCGCGGCGCACCTCGGCCGCGAGCATGGTTCGCTCCTCGATTGCGTGGCGGCCGGCGAGAATGTCGGCCATGGCGTCGAGCATGTGAGGCGAAGCGATGTCGGTCATGAATCCTAGACGTCCCTGATTGACGCCCACGAGCGGTACGTGGTGAGCCGCCAGATTTCGCGCTGCGTTGAGCATGCTGCCGTCGCCTCCCTGCACCACGACCAGGTCGGCTCGGGCGCCGATTTCATCATAGTCCGCTACGGGAAAACCGTTGACGCGGTTGGTGGCCGCGGTCTCCTTCTCCACCAGCACTGCGCGCCCCCGCTTGCGCAGGTACTCGCCCATCGTCACGAGCGCCGTCGCGACCTCGGGGGAGTGGTAGCGGCCGATCAGCGCAATGGTGTTGAATGCGGGCATACCGTCATTAAATCATGAACATGTGGGGGTGACCAAAAAGCGGCCTGCAGTGCCGCGAACAAAACCGCAAATCAGGCCGATTCTGTAGAATCGCTGCCTATGCTGGACCGTCGCGCGCAAATCCTGCTCAAGACCCTGGTGGAGCGCTATATCGCCGAGGGCGAGCCGGTTGGCTCGCGCGCGCTGTCGCGCTACTCCGGCCTGGATTTGAGCCCGGCCACGATCCGGAACGTGATGGCCGACTTGGAGGAACTCGGCTTCGTCGCGAGCCCTCATACCTCGGCGGGGCGCATTCCCACCTCGCGCGGCTACCGTTTCTTCGTCGACACCCTGCTCACGGTAAAGCAGCTCGACCGCGTCGAGATCAGCCAGCTCGAGGACAATCTTCATCCGGACCACCCGCAGCGCCTCATCAGCGCGGCCTCGCAGCTTCTGTCCGAGCTCACCCACTTCGCGGGCGTCGTGGTTGCCAGCAAACGCAAGAGCCCCGCTTTCCGCCACATCGAGTTTCTGGCACTTTCGGACAAGCGCGTACTGCTGATCATCGTAACACCGGACGGTGATGTGCAAAACCGGATCTTGTTCACCGAAAAGACCTACACGCCGTCCGAGCTGACCATGGCGGCAAATTTCCTCAACCAGAACTACGCCGGCCTCACGTTCGACGACATCCGCCGCCGCCTGCGCGACGAGCTGAAGCAACTCCGGGAGGATATGACGCTGCTCATGACCGCGGCGCTCGAGGCCAGCAGCGAGGCCTTGTCCGAGTCGGCGGAGAACTATGTCATATCCGGCGAGAGGAATTTGCTCGACTCGCACGAGCTCGCCTCGAACATGTCCCGGCTGCGGGAATTGTTCGAGCTCTTCGAGAAGAAGACCCTGCTCGTGCAGATTCTAGAGCTGAGCACGCACGCGCAGGGCGTGCAGATCTACATCGGCGGAGAGTCCGGTGTCGCGCCGCTCGACGAATGCAGCGTCGTCACGGCTCCTTACGAGTCCGACGGGCAGATAATCGGTACGGTCGGGGTGATCGGGCCGACGCGCATGGCGTATGAGCGCGTGATACCGATTGTCGACATCACCGCGAAGCTATTGTCGAGCGCGCTGTCGAGCCACTAGATCGGGAGTCGAGAGTCCGGGAGCGAAGCAGGATCAGCGGCCCTTGTTCCAGACTCTGACTCCCCGCTCTCGGCATGCACTATCTCCCCGAGCCGAAACAGGAGCACGGCGCCATCGCCAAGACGGCGGTGCTGCTGGTCAATCTCGGCACGCCCGATGCGCCGACACCGCAGGCGGTACGCCGATATCTGAAGCAGTTTCTGTCCGACCCGAGGGTGATAGAAATTCCGCGCGCGTTTTGGTTGCCGATCCTGCACGTCTTCGTACTCAATTCAAGGCCGAGGAAATCGGCCCGGAAGTACGCGAGCATCTGGTCCCCGGAAGGCTCCCCCCTGAAGGTGCATACGGAGATGCAGGCGCGATTGCTGCGCGGCTATTTCGGTTCGCAGGTCCGCATGCCGCTCTCGGTCGATTTCGCCATGCGCTACGGCGAGCCCCCGATCCAGGACACGCTGGCTCGCCTGAAGTCGGAGGGCTGCGAGCGCGTCCTCGTGCTGCCGATGTATCCCCAATACGCGGCCAGCACGACTGCAAGCACGCTGGATGAGGTAGGAGGGTTTCTGCGGCGAGTCCGTAACGTACCGGAAGTCCGGCTGGTGAAGCACTTTTACGACCACCCTTTATACATCGCCGCACTGGCAAATCTCGTGCGCGAGCACTGGCGCCGGTCGGGAAGGCCGGACATGCTGCTCATGAGTTTCCACGGCTTGCCACGTTACACGCTCGCCCGAGGGGACCCCTACCACTTCGAATGTCACGAGACCGCGCGCCTCCTTGCCGAGAGACTCGACCTTGCCGAGAGCCAATGGCAAATCGCCTTCCAGTCCCGCTTTGGACGGGCGGAATGGATCCAGCCCTATACCGCGTCCACCCTGGCTGACTACGGTCGGCGCGGCGTGCGCCGCATGGACGTGATCTGTCCGGGTTTCGTCGCGGATTGCCTGGAGACGCTCGAAGAAATCGGCATCGAGGGCCGAAAAATCTTCCTTGGCGCGGGAGGCAGGGAATTTCACCTGTTGCCCTGCCTCAACGAGCGCGACGACTGGATTCGTGCCTTGGCCGACATTGCGCGGCAACATCTCGCCGGCTGGCTGATGGAATCCGGGAGCCCGCGGCTCGAAAAGAACCGCGCCGGAGACAGCCCAAGCCGGTCCGACAGCTCTTGAAATCTCCCCGAAGAACCCCAGTTAGAATCGTTAGCGAAAAAGGGACACGTCCGTGCCCCTTGAAACGTCGAGACACATCTTGCGGAGAATCTATGCCTGAACCGGACCAGCCGAACCCGCAGGTTTCGGGCGACACGTCAGTCGATCCCGACGCGGCCATCGCCAAACCGGCGGATGTCGATACCGAGGAGCTGCTGCGACAAGCCGAGTCGAAGGCACAGGAGCACCACGACGCTTGGCTCCGAGCCAAGGCGGAGGCGGAAAACATCCGCAAGCGGTCGGTGATCGAACTCGCGAACGCTTACAAGTACGCGATCGAGGCCGTCGCTGCGGACCTGCTTCCCGTGAAGGACAGTCTGGAAGCGACCCTCGCGGCCGACTCCGCTGCGCTTGAAGCGCTGAGGAGCGGAGTCGAGCTTACGCTGAAGCAACTGAACGCCGTGTTCGCGAAGGCCGCCCTTACGGAGATCAATCCCATCGGGGAGAAGTTCGACCCCCACCGGCACCAGGCGATCAGCATGCTCCCCTCGGAGAAGGAACCGAACACGGTCATCAATGTGCTGCAAAAGGGCTACAGCCTGCACGATCGGGTGATCCGGCCGGCATTGGTCACCGTGGCCAAGCCCAAGGACGATCGAGCTTGAAGTTGGGGGATTGATCCCCATATCGGCGTTAAGGTTATTTGCCAGAAAATTCAAAAGGAAAGGCCATGGGAAAGATCATTGGAATCGACCTCGGGACGACGAACTCCTGCGTCGCGATCATGGAGGGCGGCAAGCCCAAGGTGATCGAGAACTCGGAAGGCGCCCGCACCACGCCCTCGATCGTCGCCTACATGGAGGACGGGGAAATCCTCGTCGGCGCACCGGCCAAGCGGCAGGCGGTGACCAATCCCAAGAACACCCTCTATGCGATCAAGCGCCTCATCGGCCGCAAGTTCGACGAGAAGGAGGTGCAGAAGGACATCGCCCTGATGCCGTACAAGATCGTCAGGGCCGACAACGGCGACGCCTGGGTCGAGCTCCGCGGCAAGAAGATCGCCCCGCCCGAAGTGTCGGCGCAAGTGCTGCGCAAAATGAAGAAGACCGCCGAGGACTATCTCGGCGAGGAGGTGACCGAGGCGGTCATCACGGTTCCGGCCTATTTCAACGACTCCCAGCGCCAGGCGACCAAGGACGCCGGCCGCATCGCCGGCCTCGAAGTGAAGCGCATCATCAACGAACCTACGGCGGCCGCACTCGCGTTCGGACTGGACAAGAAGGAAGGCGATCGCAAGATCGCGGTCTATGACCTCGGCGGCGGCACGTTCGACATCTCGATCATCGAAATCGCGGAAGTCGAAGGCGAGCACCAGTTCGAGGTGCTCTCCACGAACGGCGACACGTTCCTCGGCGGCGAGGACTTCGACCAGCGCCTGATCGACTATCTCTGCGACGAATTCAAGAAGGACCAGGGTATCGACCTGCGGAAAGACGTGCTCGCGCTGCAGCGCCTGAAGGAAGCTGCGGAAAAGGCGAAGATCGAGCTGTCCTCGAGCGCGCAGACCGAGATCAACCTGCCCTACATCACGGCCGACAAGAGCGGCCCCAAACACCTCGCCATCAAGGTCACGCGCGCCAAATTCGAGAGCCTGGTCGAGGATCTGATCGAAAAGACGGTCGAGCCCTGCCATATCGCGTTGAAGGACGCAGGGCTCAAGGTTTCCGAGATCGAGGACGTGATCCTGGTGGGCGGAATGACGCGCATGCCCAAGGTCCAGGAGACGGTGAAGGACTTCTTCGGCAAGGAACCGCGCAAGGACGTCAATCCGGACGAAGCCGTCGCGGTCGGCGCCGGAATCCAGGGCGGCGTGCTGAAGGGCGATGTCAAGGACGTCCTCCTCCTCGATGTCACGCCCTTGTCGCTCGGAATCGAGACGCTGGGGGGTGTCTTTACCAAACTCATTCAGAAAAACACCACCATCCCGACCAAGGCGCAGCAGGTCTTCTCGACTGCCGATGACAACCAGTCGGCGGTGACGATCCATGTGCTGCAGGGGGAGCGCGACGTGGCCTCGGGCAACAAGAGCCTCGGCCAGTTCAACCTGGAAGGCATTCCGCCGGCGCCGCGCGGCATGCCGCAGATCGAGGTCACCTTCGACATCGACGCCAACGGAATCTTGCATGTGTCGGCGAAGGACAAGGCCACCGGCAAAGAAAACAAGATCACCATCAAGGCAAACTCGGGGCTCAATGAATCCGAGATCCAGCGGATGGTGAAAGACGCAGAGGCGCACGCCGCCGAAGACAAGAAGCAGCTCGAGATCGTGACCTCACGCAACCAGTTGGATTCGCTGCTGCACTCGGTTCAGAAGTCGTTGAAGGAATACGGCGACAAGATCTCAGCGGACGAAAAAGCGAAGATCGAGGCTGCGGTCAAGGATGCCGAAGAGGCGATGAAGTCCGAGGACAAGGCGAAAATCGACGCCAAGGCACAGGCGCTTGGGCAGGCAGCGCAGAAACTCGGCGAGAAGATTTACGCCGAAGCGCAGCAGGCGCAAGGCGCGCAGAGCGGCGGCGATGCAAAAACATCGAAACCGGCAGATGAGGCCGACGTCGTCGACGCCGAGTTTACCGAGGTGAAGGACAAGAAAAGTTAAGAACGGCTCGACAATCGAGCCGCCTTAACTGGCCGGGTCGGAACCGACGCGCAAGCGTCCGGTTCAACTCGGCCTTTGCGCGTAAGGAAGCAGCCTGAAATGGCGAAGCGTGATTACTACGAGGTGCTGGGCGTCAACCGCGACGCCGACGAGGAGGTCATCAAAAAGGCGTATCGGCGCCTCGCGATGAAGCACCATCCGGATCGCAATCCGGACAACCCCAAGGCCGAAGAACTGTTCAAGGAGGCCAAAGAGGCCTACGAGACCCTGACCGACGCCAACAAGCGCGCCGCGTATGACCGCTACGGTCACGCGGGTGTCGATCCGCGCGCGGGCATGGCCGGCGGCGGGGCTGCCGGTTTCTCGGGCTTCGCCGACGCGTTCGGCGACATCTTCGGCGATATCTTCAACCAGGCGCGCGGCGGCCGCTCCTCGGTGTACCGCGGAGCCGACCTGCGCTACAACCTCGAGGTCGGGCTGGAGCAGGCAGCGCGCGGAACTGAAACCCGCATTCGCATCCCGACCTACGAGGATTGCGAGACTTGCAACGGTTCGGGGGCGAAACCCGGGACCAAGCCGCGAACCTGCCCGACCTGTGAGGGGCACGGTCAAGTGCGCATGCAGCAGGGATTTTTCTCCATCCAGCAGGCGTGCCCGAAATGCCATGGGACCGGAAAGGTCATCACCGAGCCCTGCCCGACCTGCCACGGCGCCGCCCGAGTGAAAAAGCAAAAAACGCTCTCGGTCAAGATTCCCGCCGGCGTAGACGATGGCGATCGCATTCGCCTGTCGGGCGAAGGCGAGCCCGGGGTAAACGGCGGACCGACAGGCGATCTTTACGTGCAGATCCAGGTCAAGCCCCATCCCGTTTTTCAGCGCGACCACGACGACCTGCACTGCGAGATGCCGGTCAGTTTCGCTACGGCGGCGCTCGGCGGAGAAATCGAAATTCCCACGTTGGACGGCGCGGCGAAGATCAGAATCCCCTCCGAGACTCAATCCGGGAAGATATTTCGGTTGCGCGGCAAGGGCATTCGCGGCGTGCGCAGTCGGGAACACGGCGACCTGCTCTGCCACGTCGTCGTCGAAACGCCGGTGAACCTGACTGACCGACAAAGGGAGTTGCTGCGCGAGTTCGAGATGATCAGCCAGAGAGACAGCGAGAGACACAACCCGCGCGCCAAGTCCTGGATGGAGAAGGTCAAGGAATTCTTTGCCCAATAGCAGGGTGAAGGGCCGCCGCCCCCCGTTTTGCGGTGTAGAATCCCCGATACGGGGGCATCCTCACAAGGAGGCTGGATGAGCCGTGTGACATTCATCGTGTTTCTAGCAGCGCTCTGCGGGCCGGTGTTCGGTCAGGCGCCAGGCGTAACTTCCAAGAGGATCCTGCTCGGCCAGTCGGCCGCTTTCTCCGGCCCAGCCGCGCAGCTGGGCATCCAGATGAACGTTGGAACCAAGGTATATCTTGATTACGTGAACGGGCGGGGCGGGATTTACGGCAGAAAGATCGAGCTCAAGACGCGAGACGACCGGTACGAGGCGACCGTGTGCGTCGAGGCCACGAAGAAACTGATCGAGGAAGACAAGGTGTTCGCCCTGATATCCTACGTGGGCACGCCGACCACGGGCGCAGCCTTGCCCATCCTGAGCGAAGCCAAAGTGCCGCTGGTTGGGCCCTTCACGGGCGCTGAATTGCTGCGCACCCCGGTGAACCGCTACGTGTTCAACGTGCGCGCGAGCTACTACGATGAGACCGAAAAGATCGTCGAGCAACTCGTGTCGACCGGCAACAAGAAGATCGCGGTGTTTTACCAGGACGACAGCTACGGGCAAGCCGGCCTGAAAGGGGTCGAGATCGCGATGGGGAAGCGCAATCTCAAGATCGCCGCTCTCGGCAAGGTCGAACGCAACACGATCAAGGTGGAGGATGCGGTCAAGGCCATCAACGCCGCCCAACCCGACGGCGTCGTGATGATCTCGGCGTATACATCGATCACGGAGTTCGTCCGGCAAATGAAGCGCCTGGGAAGCTCGACTCAATTCCACAACGTTTCATTTGTAGGCAGCAAGGCGCTCGCCGATTCGCTCAAGGACGATGGCTACGGAGTCGCGATCTCGCAGGTCGTTCCCTTCCCTTGGAGCCCGAGCGTACCGATCGTGAAGGAATACCAGGAAGTAATGGCGAAGTCCGGCAATACGGACTTCAATTTCTCCAGTCTGGAAGGGTTCATCGTCGCCAAGGTGATGGTCGAAGGCCTCAAACGCGCCGGCAAGGACCTGACGCGTGAAAAGC
Organism: Betaproteobacteria bacterium; assembly: GCA_005884455.1. Classification (GTDB taxonomy): domain Bacteria; phylum Pseudomonadota; class Gammaproteobacteria; order Burkholderiales; family SG8-39; genus VBDM01. The sequence continues at coordinate 8,246 of VBCH01000227.1, read as the reverse complement.
TCGTTGCCGCGCTCGAAAGCATGAATAATGTGGATCTGGGCGAATTTGTGGTCAATTTCTCGCCGACCAGCCACAGCGGCTCGAAATTCGTCGATCTGACAATGATCGGCCGCGGCGGCAAGTTTCTGAAATAGACAGAAGTGCCGCGATTTCAGCGGCCGATTTTCCGCGAACGAGGAGGAGGAGGAGGAGCAATGACGACGATCCGCGCATTCACTGCGGCGGTAGGGGCGCTGGCTTGCTTGCTCGCGGGCAGCGCAGCCCACGCCCAGGGCGTAACCAAGACGAGGGTCCTGATCGGCCAATCGTCTCCGTTTTCCGGCAGCAACAAGGAGCTCGGCGAAGACATCCGCGAAGGACTGCAAGCCTACTTCAAGCAGGTCAACGAGGCGGGCGGAGTCAACGGGCGCACCCTCGAGCTCATCGCGCTGGACGACGCCAACGACGCCAAGCGCTCCGCCGAGAACGCAAGGATCCTGATAGAACAAAGAGGAGTGCTTGCGCTGATCGGCTATGCCAGCGCCACGCTGAGCCTCCCGGCGCTTCCGTTCGTCGAAAAGGGCAAGGTCGCATTCGTCGGCCCCTTTACCGGTGCGGAGCCGATGCGCTCGTTTCGCCGCAACGTGTACAACATTCGCGCGAGCTACGCCGACGAACTCGAGAAGATCGTCGATTTTTATTCAACGACCGGGATGAAGAAATTTTCCGTCATCCACTACGACGACGCCGTAGGCAAGGAGAACCTTGCCGCGGTGGAACTCGCGCTGACCAAGCGCGGCCTGAAACCGTCCTCGATCGGGACCTTGAAGCGCAACCAGACGGACCTGGGTGCCGCCGTTTCCGACGTCGTCAAGGCCGCCCCGGACGTCGTCATCGCGACCACGCTTTACAAGACCACCGGGGATTTCATCAAATCGGCAAGAAAGGCCGGATCGGGCGCCCAGTTCGCGAGCACCTCGTTTGTCGGCGCCAGCGCTCTGGCCAACGAGCTCGGCGAGCAAGGTACGGGCGTGGTCGTCGCCCAGGTCGTGCCGCCCTACGCCAGGGCGTCAATTCCCATCGTGCGGGAATACCAGGCGGCTATCGAGAAATCGCTCGGCAAAAAAGACTATTCATTCACTTCGCTGGAGTCCTACATCGGAGCAAAAGTGCTCGTCGAAGCGATCCGCCGCGCTGGCGCCAATCCGACGCGCGAAGGACTGCTCAAGACGCTCGATTCGATGCAGAACTTCAACGTCGGCGGATATCAGGTCGATTTCAGCCCGTCGAATCACAACGGCTCCAGGTTCGTGGAGTTGACCGCGATCAGCAAAGCGGGACGGTTCGCTTACTAGTCAAAGCGGTTCGCAAGCCGAAGGATCCCCTCCGGATCAGACGCGGCGCCAGGTCGTTCCCCGCGGGTCGTCCTCGAGTCCGATTCCCCTCTGGAACAACTCGTCGCGGATCTCGTCGGCACGCCGGAAATTTTTCGCCCGGCGCGCTTCGTTGCGTTCGGCGATCAGCGCTCCAATCTGCGCTTCGGAAATCTCGTCTCCCGTGCCGGCGCGCAGAAAATCCTCGCTTTCCCGGGCCAGCAGCCCGAGTACCCTGCCGAGTGCGCGCAACTGGCGTGCGAGCGCCGTTGAGTGCGTGCGGTTGACTTCGTTGGCGAGATCGAAAAGCACTGCCACGGCTTCGGGCGTATTGAAGTCGTTGTCCATTGCCTCGCGGAAGCGCCGGGCGTGGATTTCCTCCCAGTCGGGCGTCGCCGCGTCCGAAGGCGCGCCTTTCAGGGCGGTGTAGAGCCTCGCCAGCGCGTGCCGCGCGTCTCCCAGATGCTGTTCGGAGTAGCTGAGAGGACTCCGGTAGTGGGCACGCACGACGAAGAAACGCACGACTTCCCGATCGTGGCGCTTCAGGAGCTCGCGGATGGTGGCGAAGTTGCCGGTCGATTTCGACATCTTCTCGTCCCGCAGCTGGACAAATCCATTGTGCATCCAGTATTTGACGAAGGGCTGCCTGTCGTTTCGATCCAGGACGGCTTCGGACTGGGCGATTTCGTTCTCGTGATGCGGAAACTGCAGGTCCTGCCCGCCGCCGTGAATGTCGAAGTGCGCGCCCAGCAGTTTCGTGCTCATCGCCGAGCACTCGATATGCCAGCCCGGACGCCCGTTGCCCCAGGGCGACTGCCAGAAGGGCTCGCCCTCCTTGGCGCGTTTCCACAGGACGAAATCGAGTGGATCGCGCTTGGTGGTGTCGACCTCGACCCGCTCCCCGGCACGCAGATCTTCGAGCGATTTCCCCGAGAGCTTGCCGTAACCGGGAAACTTCCGGACCGAGAAGTTCACGTCGCCGCTTTCCGCGCGATAGGCGATGCCCCGCTCCTCCAATCTCCGGACCAACTCCAGCATCTCGGTAATGTGGTCCGTTGCGCGTGGCTCGATGTCGGGCTTCTGCACTGCGAGCGCCGCCGCGTCTTCGTCCGCGTATCGGATAAAGCGCTCGGTCAGAGCGGGAACGGGCTCACCAGTCTCCGCCGCGCGGCGGATGATCTTGTCGTCGATATCGGTAATATTGCGCACATAAGTCAGCGGGTAGCCGCTTGCGCGCAACCAGCGCTGTACTATGTCGAACACGATCATCATCCGCGCGTGCCCGAGATGGCAGTAGTCGTACGCCGTGATCCCGCACACGTACATCCTCACCCGCGCCGGATCGAGGGGAACGAAGGCTTCCTCCCCGCGGCTGAGGCTGTTGTAGATTTTCAGCATGGCATCGAGACCGATTCGGCTGCGTCCCTTGCCGCTTCAGCGACAAGGGGACCACCCATCATCGCCGCGAAGCAGATCTTAGATCTCCGGCGTGATTCAATCTGGCCGCGCCGCGGCCGCCGGAGGAAAACGCGATAGAATCTAGAAGATTCCCGCAAGGGGCTGATTACTGTAGACTTTGCAGGCTTCTTGATAGAATGAGGCGTGTTCGATTGGCTGAAAAAAGTATAACACAATGAAATACGTCGCCTGGCGCGCTGCGCGGCTTGTGCTTCTCATTTTCGCTCTGGCGTTTTCCGCGCCCCCGGTGCGCGCGGACGAGCTTCAAGATATCGATGCCCTCGTCAAAAAGGGCCAGCATGCGAGGGCCCTCGAGCGGGTCAATCAGTATCTCGCACAAAATCCGCGCGATCCCAAGGGCCGCTTCATCAAGGGACTGATCCTGGCGGAGCAGAATAAAGGGGCGGAAGCGATCGAGGTGTTCGCCGCCCTCTCGCGCGACTACCCCGAGTTGCCCGAGCCTTATAACAATCTCGCGGTGCTGTATGCCGCGCAAGGTCAGTACGAAAAGGCGCGGCAACAACTCGAGATGTCGATCCGCACGCACCCGAGCTACGCGACTGCGTACGAGAATCTCGGCGACGTATATACCAAGCTTGCAAGCCAGGCCTACGACAAGGCCCTGCAGTTCGATTCGTCCAACGCCGCGGCGAAGAACAAGCTGTCGCTCATCCGCGATCTGATGTCGAGCAACCCCGCTCCGCGCGCCTCGAGCGCTTCTGCGCCAGCCTCGCAGGAGCCGGTGCGGCCGCCTGCGGCAAAGGCCACGATGGCGAAGGCCGCGACGGCCCAGTCCGCCGAGGTCAAACCGGCTCCCGGACAGGCAAAGTCTGCGGCGGCAAAGCCTGCAGAAAAGGCGGCGCGCCTTGAGGAAGGCGAAGGCGCGGCCGTGCTGCAGACGGTGCTCGCCTGGGCGAGCGCCTGGTCCAGCCAGAAAGTGGAGATCTACCTCGCCTTTTACGCTCAGGACTTCAAGACGCCGAAAGGCGAGGCGCGCGAGCAATGGGAAGCGGCGCGCAGGCAGCGCATCTCGGCTCCCAAGAAGATCGAAGTCGCCGTCGAATCGCCCAAGGTGGTCCTCAAGGGCGAGAACGACGCTGTGATCAACTTCCGGCAGGTGTACCGGTCGGACAACCTGAAGGCCAACAGCAACAAGACGCTGATCATGGTACGCAAGGAGGGGCGCTGGTTCATCCAACAGGAGCGCACGGGGGCCTGATGTCGAGGCAGACCCTTACCTGCGTTCTCGTCGCAGCCGTCACCTTCGGGGCCCCCTCCACCCTGTCACCCGCAAAGGGTGCGCGCATCGATGTGACGGCGGACGCGCTGCTTGCGGCAGTCTACGAAGAAATCATTGGGGGACATCTCGATGCGGCCCTTCAGGACATAGAAGGACTGATCCGCGTAAGACCCAACTTTCGCCTTGCTCACCTTATCAAGGGCGACTTGCTGCTCGCGCGCGCCAGGCCCATCAACACGATCGGCGCGGCCCCCAACGTACCCGAGGCGCACATGGACGGACTCAGGGCGGAAGCGCTCGCCCGCCTGCGAGCCTACCGGGAGCGCCCGCCGGCGGACCGCGTACCGCGCTACCTGCTGCAGCTCCGCGAAGATCAAAAATACGCAGTCGTGGTGGACACGCGCCGCTCGCGGCTCTATCTGTACCAGAACGACGGCGGCACGCCGCGCTTCGTCGCCGACTATTACGTGAGCTCGGGAAAAAACGGGGCGCTGAAAGTCCGGGAAGGGGACGAGAAGACGCCCATCGGCGTATACCACGTCACCGAGAGCCTCCCCCGGCAAAAACTCTCGGACTTCTACGGCAGCGGCGCCTTCCCGATCAACTACCCGAACGAGTGGGACCGCATTCAGGGGCGCAACGGCCACGGCATCTGGCTGCACGGGACGCCTTCGAACACCTACAGCAGACCGCCGCGTTCGAGCAACGGCTGTGTCGTCCTCGCCAATTCCGATCTCGATGCGCTGGCGCGCAACCTTCAGATCGGCGTCACGCCGGTCATCATCAGCGAGGACATCGAATGGCTGAGCCCCGAGGATTGGGCGACCGAACGGACATCGTTCGGAAAAGAGCTGGAACAATGGAGGGCCGACTGGGAAAGCCTCGACACCGAGCGCTACCTCACGCATTATTCGAAGAGCTTCTCCGCGCCGAACCAGGACCTGGACAGCTGGAGCCGGCACAAGCGCCTCGTAAACGGCGGGAAGAGCTGGATCAAGGTCAAGCTGAGCAACCTCGGCATGTTCCGCGATCCGGGCAAGGACGGCCTGGTACTGGTGACCTTCGACCAGGAATACAGGTCGAACAATCTGTCGAATACCGTGAAGAAGCGCCAATACTGGTTGCAGGAAGGCGGGCGCTGGCGCATCGTCTACGAGGGAACGGTCTGAACCGAGCTTGTTCCTTGCGTCGCCGACCGAACGGAAACCACCTCCAAGGAGCATCAACATGCATCGCATTCCGACGCTCGTCCTCCTGCTGCTCGCAATCCCCTGCGCGTGGGCACAGAATCCGCGCGTGGAATTCAAGACCAGCATGGGCAGTTTTGCGCTCGAGCTCTATCCCGACAAGGCTCCCAAGACGGTCGCGAACTTCATTCAATACGTCAACAGCGGCTTCTACAATGGCACGATATTTCACCGCGTCATCGACGGTTTCATGATTCAGGGGGGCGGCTTCGAGCCCGGAATGCGCGAGAAGCCAACCCGTCCTCCAATTGAAAACGAGGCCGGACTCGCGCTCAAGGGGGGCCTGAAAAATGAACTGGGGACCGTTGCGATGGCGCGCACGCCCAACCCGCATTCGGCGACCGCGCAATTCTTCATCAACGTCAAGAACAACGGTTTTCTCGACTACCGCGAACCGTCCCCGCAGGGATTCGGCTACGCGGTGTTTGGACGCGTCGTCGAAGGGATGGACACCGTGCTGCGAATTTCCAAGTCGCCGACGGCGACGGTCGAGCAGCACCAGAACGTTCCGCAGCGTCCCATCCTGATCGAGTCGGTATCACTGAAACCCGTCAAGTAAAAGACCATGGTCAGGCTCCAGACAAACTTCGGCATCATCGCGCTCGAGCTCGATACCGGACGCGCCCCCGCGACGGTGAAGAATTTTCTCGAATATGTCGAGTCGGGCTTCTACTCCAATACCGTGTTTCACCGCGTCATCGATGGATTCATGATCCAGGGCGGCGGATTCGAACCGGGAATGAACCAGAAGCCGGCCCGAAGCCCCATCAAGAACGAAGCCGACAACGGCCTCAAGAACGAGCGCTATACGATCGCCATGGCGCGGACTTCCGAACCGCATTCGGCCTCGAGCCAGTTTTTCATCAACGTCAAGGACAACGGCTTCCTCGACCACACGGCGCCGAACGCCCAGGGTTGGGGCTACTGCGTGTTCGGCAAGATCGTCGAAGGCCAAGACGTGGTCGACAAGATAAAACGGGTCAAGACCGGGAAACGCGGCGGTCACGCCGACGTGCCCGTGGAGGACGTGATCATCCAGCGGGCTGAAGTCGTCTAGAGGTCCTTTGGCAGTTCTCTTCATCTCCGATCTGCACCTGAGTGCATCGCGGCCGGAGATCAATCGCGTCTTCTTCGAATTCCTCCGAGGCGCAGCGCGCAGCGCGCAGCGCCTCTACATTCTCGGCGACCTGTTCGAGTACTGGGCCGGGGACGACGACCTCGGCGAGCCGTTCAACGCGTCCGTCGTCGGGGCGCTCGCCGAATGCTCCCGCGGCGGCCCCTCCCTGCACGTCATGCACGGAAACCGCGATTTCCTTCTCGGCGCGGACTTCGCCGCCGCGTGCAACGCCCGCCTGATCGGCGACCCGCACAGCCTCGATCTGTTCGGGACGCGCACGCTGCTCATGCACGGCGACACGCTTTGCACGGACGACGTCGACTATCAGAGGTTTCGCGCCGAGGTGCGCACGCCCGCGTGGCGGAAGGAATTTCTTTCCCTTCCGCTCGCCCTTCGCAAGGAGAAAATCGGGGCGCTGCGCGAGCGGAGCGAGAAGGAGAAGCGCAGCAAGGCACCCGAGATCATGGATGTCAACCGCGGCGCGGTGGAAACGATGTTGCGCGAGCACGGCTATCCGCGCCTCATCCACGGCCACACCCACCGCCCCGCCCGGCACCAGCATCGCGTCGACGGAAGGACGTGCGAGCGCTGGGTGCTACCGGACTGGTACGAGTCGGGAGGGGTTCTGGTGTGCGACGAGAAAGGCTACCGCACGCAAAAACCCTAACTCAGTCCGCGGACGAGATCGTTCTGCAGATCCCGCACCGACTCGAGCCCGACCGCGACGCGCAGCAGGCCTTCCGTGATCCCCGCGCGCGCGCGGGCTTCGGCGCTTATCCTCCCGTGCGTTGTGGTGCCGGGATGCGTGATGGTGGTCTTGGTGTCGCCCAAGTTCGCCGTGATCGAGATCATGCGCGTGGAATCGATCACCCGCCACGCCGCCTCGCGCCCGCCTTTCACGACGAACGAGACGATGGCGCCCCCCGAGCGCTGCTGGCGCATCGCGAGCGCGTGCTGCGGGTGGGACGCGAGCCCAGGGTAGTGCACGCGCTCCACGCGCGGATGGGACTCGAGCCACCGAGCGAGCTCGAGCGCGCCTCGCGATTGCGCCTCCATCCGGATCCTGAGCGTCTCGATTCCTTTCAGCAGCACCCAGGCATTGAAAGGCGAGAGAGTGGGCCCCGCCGTCCGCAGGAAGGAGAAAATCGCGTCCATCACCGGGCCGTTCGCGCCCAGTACCGCTCCGCCCAGCACCCTTCCCTGACCGTCCAGGTACTTGGTGGCCGAATGGATCACCAGGTCGGCGCCGAGCTCAAAGGGTTTCTGTAGAGCGGGCGTACAAAAGCAATTGTCGACCACGAGCAGCGCGCCTTTTTCGCGGGCGAGCTGCGCCAGGGCGGATATATCGAACACTTCGGTGAGAGGGTTCGACGGCGTCTCGAGAAACAGCAGCTGCGTATTCGACTTTATCGCGGCGCGCCACGCGGCGGGCGCCGTGCCGTCCACGTAAGTAGTCTCGATCCCGAATTTCGACAGGATGGTGCTGAACAGCTGCACGGTTGCGCCGAACACGCCCGAGGAGCACACCACGTGATCTCCGGCCTTCAGGGTGGCCATCGCGGTCGCCAGAATGGCCGACATCCCGGAGGCGGTCGCGACGCAGGACTGCGCTCCTTCGAGAGCGGCGAGCCGCTCCTGGAATGCGGTCACGGTGGGATTGGTGAAGCGCGAATAGATGTTCCCGGGCGCGTTGTTGCAGAAGCGGTCCGCAGCCTCCGCGGCGTTCTCGAACACGAAGCTCGAGGTGAGGTAGAGCGCCTCGGAGTGCTCGTTGAACTGGCTGCGGTGTATCCCCGAGCGCACCGCCAAGGTCTCGATGTCGTAATCGCCCA
>VBCH01000196.1 GCA_005884455.1 Betaproteobacteria bacterium | reverse complement strand
AGCCGGATGCCCTTGTCGCCGAAGCAATGCTGCCTGGGGTTCGCCGGCGTTCTGCTGCCGGTCGCCTGCTGGGCGCAAACGCCTGAAAGCGGGGACTGGAACGCCAAATTCCAGGCGACCTATATCTGGCAGTACAAGCGCCCGTTCGCCGCCGCGTATTCGGGGCCGAACAGCCTCTCGAGCGAGCGGGAGAAGAGCTACTCGTTCAGTTCGACCGGGTTTCTTGGCTTCCGCCCCTGGACAGGCGGCGAGTTCTATATCAATCCGCAGGTGTCGCAAAGCTCCCCTTTCTCTCATCAGACAGGCCTCGGCGGGTTCACCAGCGGCGACGTGTCGGCCACGCATGAAGGGCCGCCCCCGACTTTTTCGCTGACGCGTATTTTCGTGCGCCAGACTTGGGGGTTCGGCGGAGACAAAGAGGACATCGAGTCGGACGCCAATCAGCTGGCCGGCAGGGTCGACGGCCGGCGACTCGTGCTTACCGCCGGTTACCTGTACGTGCTGGATCTCTTCGACGACAACGCGTTCTCGCACGACTTGCGCACCCAGTTCATGAACTGGTCGCTCTTCACCCAAGGCGCGTACCAGTACGCCGCCGACGCGTACGGCCGTACCTGGGGACTCGCGCTCGCGTACCACTACGATGAGTGGTCGATCCGAGCCGGCCGATTCATGCAACCAAAAGTACCGGGCGAGCGCCCGCTCGACACGAGGATCCTCCGTCACTACGGCGACCAGCTCGAGATCGCACGCAGTCACGAGATAACGGGTCAGCCGGGCGTGGTGCGGCTACTCGCGTTTCGCAACCGCGCGGTGATGCCCCGCTTTCAGGATGCGCTGGATTTCGCGGCCGCCAACGGCGGCACGCCCGATATCGACGATGTGCGCAACAGCGAGCAGATCAAATACGGATTCGGCCTGAATGTTGAGCAGAATCTCACGTCGAATGTCGGCGTGTTCGCCCGCGCGAGCCGGTCCGACGGCCAGACGGCGACCTATACATTCGGGGAAATCGACCGCTCCGTCTCCACCGGCGTCTCTATTCGGGGTTCGGCATGGGCGCGCCGCGAGGACACCCTCGGCGTGGGCGTTGCCCGAAACGAGTTGTCGCAGGTGCACCGTGAGTATCTCGCCGCCGGCGGACTCGGCGTCTTCATCGGCGATGGTCGGATCAACTACCGGCCCGAGGCGATCTTCGAAACGTACTACAGCGTGAACGTGTTCAAGAACGCCTGGGTGACCTTCGATTTTCAGCGCATCCGCAATCCGGCCTACAACGCCGACCGGGGGCCGGTTTCCGTCGGCTCAGTGCGATTGCACGCCAAATTCTGAAGGGACGGCGGCCCCCGGGAAATTTCGGATTGAGGGACGTGCCGCCTCTTCATGTTTGCTTCCTGACATAGCGGCGAAAGCATTGTGTCGCCAGCCGGCGACGAAGCATGCCTGAACGTCGGGGCGGCTACGATTTCCGGCGTCGTTTGGTTCCATCCGACCGGACTATGGGGCAGGACGTCTGCGGTCACATGGTCTCCACGCGGTGTCATTAGTCTGGACGGCGCTTGATTGCCGTCGGCAGCCGACCGTGTTCTTTGTCCGGCCTGCCGTGGGAGTCGAAATCTAAATGCGTTCGGCAGCCAACAACAGACTAAACCCGCTGACGCTTCGGCACGGGGCGACCTCTACACCGTCGCGGACGTCGCGGCCGGTAGGGCTGTTTGACGACCGGGAGGAGCGCTCGCGGGAGCGCGGCCCGGAGCCGCAGTCACCATGGCCTCTCGCCACGCGCTTGCAGCTGCTGAGAAATACCCTGCGACCCACACCGCATGTGCCGCTGGCAATGGAGGGCATGAATCTCTTTGCCAAACTCGAGTATGTCAACCCGGTCGGGAGCATCAAGGACCGCGCCGCCTACTGGATCCTCAAGCGGGCGGCCGAGCGAGGTGAGATCTGCGACGAGACAACGGTGATCGAGTCCTCCTCCGGGAACTTTGCCGCCGCGCTGGCCACCTTCACTCGCCTGGTCGGCCTGCGGTTCATCCCGGTGATCGACCCCAATATCTCCGGCACCTACGAGTCGTTCCTCCGGCGCATCTGTTCCACGGTGGTGAAGGTCGAGGAGCGTGACGACACCGGCGGCTTCCTGAAGACCCGCCTGCAGATGGTGCAGCAGCTCTGCGCCACCATTCCGAACGCCTACTGGACGAACCAGTACGAAAACCGGGACGCCATGGAGGCGCACTACGAGCTCACGGCGAGCGAGATCTGCGCCGGTTTTGACTCGCTTGACTATGCCTTCATCGGCGTCGGCACGGCTGGAACGATCGCCGGAGTGTCGCGTCGGCTCAAAGAGCACTACCCCAACATTCGCATCATCGCCGTCGATACCGAAGGTTCCGTCATCTTCGGCGGAGCACCCCGCAAGCGCCATATTCCCGGCGTCGGCTCGAGCATCGTCCCGCCATTGCTGTCGCACGCCAGGATTGACGACGTCGTTCTGATCCCCGAGCGCGAGACCGCTAAAGCGTGCCGGGAACTTCTCACCACCCACGGGCTGTTCGTGGGCGGCTCCAGCGGCACATCGTTCGCGGCGCTCAAGCGCTATGCGCCGAAGATGACGGGATCCAGGCACCCGACCGTGCTGTTCCTGTGCCCGGACCGCGGTACGCCTTACCTCGATACGGTGTTCGATGACACGTGGGTAACCAGACTCGAGTAGCCAAGCCGCGAAGCCATGCACTTCGAGCTATCGATCATCAACGGCAAGACCGTATCCGATATCGTCCGCGCCAACCGGCATGAATGCATCCGCATCGTCCGGGAAGCGTATCTCGCGCACGCGGACGGGCAGTCCGTCAACCCCGACAGCTACTTCCTGAAATTTCCCGACAAGCCCGATTGCCGGATCATTGCGCTTCCGGCCTACGTTGGGAACGGCTTCGATGTGGCCGGGCTGAAGTGGATCGCCAGTTTTCCCGGCAATGTCCGGCGAGGCTTTCCACGCGCCTCGGCGGTACTGGTGCTCAATAGCTACGAAACCGGGTATCCGCTTGCCATCCTCGAGAGCTCGATCATCTCGGCCGCGCGAACCGCCGCGTCGGCCGTTCTTGCGGCGCGCTGGCTGAACGGGCAATCGTCGCGGGCGCATGCGCTGGGAATCGTGGGCACCGGGTTCATCGCACGATACGTCTATGACTTCCTGGTCGACACGGGATGGGCTATCGAGGAGGTACGGTTATACGACCGGTCGCCTGTCGAGAGCGAGAAATTCAGAGATTCCGTGTGCCGGCTCGAACAGCACCGCGCGGTGACCGTGGTCCCCGACGTGGCGCAACTTGTGACGGCCTGTGATCTGATCCTCTTCACCACCGTTGCCTCGACGCCCCACATCGCCGATGCAACTCTTTTCGAGCACAACCCGGTGGTGCTGCATATCTCGCTTCGCGATCTTGCGCCCGGGATCCTCCTGAAATCGCAGAACGTGGTCGACGACGTCGAGCACGTCATGAAGGCCAACACCTCGCCCCATCTCGCCGAGCAGCAGTCGGGAAATCGAAGCTTCGTGACCGGCACGCTTGCCGATGTCATGACCGGACGCCGGTCAGTGAATCGCAGCCGCCCGATCATTTTCTCCCCCTTCGGCATGGGGATCCTCGACGTGGCGGTCGGCAAGTGGGTGTACGACCAGGCAGTCGCCACCGGCCGGGAGCTGCGCCTGTCCGACTTCTTCTACGACACCGTGCGATGAAGGCAGCTGCTTCCACGGTGATCGATGACCGGTACACCGCCGCGACGACCGGAACCGAAAGGATCCTCGCCGAGGTGCTGGCAGACGTCCTCCGCCTCGACCGTGTGCCAGTCGATAGCCACTTCTTCGATGAGCTCGGTGCCGACTCGTTGCTGATGGCCCATTTCTGTGCGCGCGTGAGGAAGCGCGGGGATCTGCCGCCGTTATCGATGAAGGACATCTACCGGCATCCGACCATTGGAAGCCTGGCGGCGGCGCTCGCGGACCTCGCGCCTGCCGCCGCCCAGCCGGCGACTGCAGGAGCGCTGGAGCTGCCGACGCCAACGCGCGCGCACGAACACGTCCTGTGCGGGGCGCTGCAGGCGCTCTTCTACGTCGGGTATACCTACCTTGGCGTGATCGTTGGCGTCGAGGGCTATCGGTGGCTGGTCGCCGACGCAGAGGGTGTCGACAGGTTTTTGCGTCTGGCGCTGTTCGGCGGCGCGGCTTTCCTCATCGTCTGCGCCATTCCGATCGCTGCGAAGTGGCTGCTCATCGGTCGCTGGAGGCCGCAGAAAATTCGCCTCTGGAGCCTCGCCTACGTGCGTTTCTGGGTCGTCAAGTCCCTGATCTGGTCGAATCCTTGCATCTACTTGTTCGTCGGTTCGCCCCTGTACGGCCTTTATCTGAGGGCGCTGGGCGCGAAAGTCGGGCCGCGGGTCGTGATCCACTCGCTGCGCATCCCCGTTTGCACCGACCTGCTCACGATCGGCGCAGGAACGGTGCTGCGCAGGGAGTCGAGCTTCCTCTGCTACCGGGCGCAAGCCGGCCGCATCGAGATCGGACCGGTCACCCTGGGCCGGGACGTCTACGTCGGCGAAATGTCCGTGCTGGACATCGACACTTCGATGGGCGATGGAGCGCAGCTCGGTCACGCCTCCGCCCTGCACAGCGGCCAGGCGGTACCGGCCGGCGGGCGCTGGCATGGATCCCCGGCACAACGCACCGCTACGGACTATGTGAGAGTCGCGCCGGCCCGGTGCGGCACGCTGCGTCGAGCTGCTTATGCCGCATTCACTCTGATCGCCATCCTCTTCTTGTTCGCGCCGCTGCTGGAGGGGGGCTTCAGTCTGCTGTTCCTCGGGGTGTCATCGCTGGTCAAGGTGCTGGACCCGAGCGTGCAGTCCAGCACCGGGGCGTTGACGCCGAGGGGGCTACTGATCGAGGCGCTTGCGTTCTCGGTGGTTCTCTTTTTCGGCGCGCTGCTCGTCGGCCTGCTGGCCGTCGGCACGGTTCCTCGCATCCTGGGCGTGTTCATCAAGCCGGACACGGTCTATCCGCTTTATGGCTTCCGCTACGGGGTGCACCGGGTCATCGCGGGACTGTGCAGGCAGAAGGTCCTCACGGTTCTCTTCGGTGACAGCTCCTACATCGTCCACTTCCTGAGCTGGGTCGGCTTTCGCCTTTCTCCGGTCGTGCAGACCGGGTCGAATTTCGGCAGCGAGGTGAGAACCGCGAATCCATTTCTCACTTCTGTCGGCAGCGGAACGATGGTCGCCGACGGCCTGAACGTGTTCAACGACGAGGTCTCGAGCAGCTCGTTCCGCGTGTCCCGGGCGGCGATCGGCCGGCGCAACTTCGTGGGCAACTACGTCAACTTCCCTGCGGGAGCCAGGACCGCCGACAACTGCCTGCTCGCGATCAAGGTGATGGTCCCGACCGACGGCGAGATTCGCGAAGGCGTGGGCTTGCTGGGCTCGCCGCCCTTCGAGATTCCACGCTCCGTCGAGCGCGACAGCCGACTCGATCATCTGCGAACGGGGGAGGCGCTGCGCCGCGGCCTTGCCGCAAAGAACCGGTTCAACCTTCGGACGATGGGCATTTTCCTGCTCACGCGGTGGCTGGGCGTCTTCCTGGTCGTGCTCATCGACCTGGCCGCCCTCGAGCTTCTCTACGGCGTATTTGCGCACGCGGTCATGGCGGTGTTCTTCGCGCTCAGCGCCGTCGTCGCCGCGGTCTATTTCGCCCTGGTGGCGCGTTGCTTCGAAGCGCTCAGCCCGCAGCCGCCGGACATCTGCTCCATTTACGACCCGCGATTCTGGTGGGTCGAGCGGATCTGGAAGCTGCACCCGATCCAGTTCTTCCACCTCTTTAACGGCACGCCATTCAAGAGCGTGATCTGGCGGCTGATGGGCGTCCGGATCGGCAAGAGGGTGTTCGACGATGGCGTGCACATCTCCGAGCCGCTGCTGACTGCAGTCGGGGATGAGTGTGTTCTCTGTCACGAAAGCAAGATCCAGTGCGACTCGCAGGAGGACGGCACTTACAAGTCCGGTCCAACCGCGCTTGGCGCTGGCTGCACAGTCGGGGTGGGCGCATTCGTGCACTACGGCGTGACGATGGGGGACGGCTCGGTACTTGCCGCGGACTCCTTTCTCATGAAAGGAGAGACGGTTCCACCAGGCGCGCGGTGGGCGGGGAACCCTGCGAGGGAGATGTGAGATGAGCCCTATCAGCCTGCGCGACCGTGACACGCTGACCCCTGTTGCGGAGCGCGGCCGGGAGTCCTCGGGCCCCGTTGCCGAAACAGAACGGATTCTCCCGATGGACGTGCTGCGTGGATTTGCGCTGCTCGGAATCCTGGTGATGAATATCCAATTGTTCGCGATGGTGGAGGCCGCTCACAACAATCCGACGGCGTATGGCGATCTGAACGGCGCAAATTTCCTCGTGTGGCTCTTTTCTCACTTGCTCGCGGATCAGAAGTTCATATCGATCTTCTCGATGCTGTTCGGCGCAGGCATCGTTCTCATGTGGCAGAAGGCGGAAAGTTCGGGCGCCAGACCGACGCTCCTGCATTATCGCCGGGTCGGCTGGTTGATTGTTTTTGGTGTTCTGCACGCGCATCTGCTCTGGTATGGCGACATTCTTTTTACATACGGAATGTGCGGGCTTTTCGTCTATCTCTTCCGCCGCAAGAGCCCGAGAACGCTGATCTCGTCCGCTCTCGTTCTCGCCGCAATTGGATCGCTGATCGCAATCGGACTCGGATTCTGGGTTCCGCACTGGCCTGCCGATATCCAGGCCGAATTCATCGAGGACTGGCAGCCGGGTCCGCAATCCATCAGCGAAGAGCTGGCGGCGTATCGCGGCTCCTGGATCGATCAGATGTCGGACCGGGTACCCAGCGCACTCGATACCGAGACCTCGGAGTTCCTCATGCTGTATGGCTGGAAAGCCTCGAGCCTGATGCTGCTTGGGATGGCGCTCTTCAAGCTCGGCGCATTCCACGCCCAGTGGAGCCGTCGCCAGTACCTGTCGCTTGTGGGAGCGGGCCTGCTGGTTGGAATTCCCATGATCATCTTCGGCGTCGTTCAAGACTTCGCAAAAAACTGGGACATTCGGTATGGGCTCTACTTCGGAGCGCAATACAACTACTGGGGAAGCTATCTCGTCGCGCTGGGCTGGACCGGACTGGTCATGCTGTGGTGCCAGGGTTCGTGGGCTGCAGCGTTGAAGGAGCGGATGGCCGCGGTTGGCCGGGCGGCTTTTTCGAATTACATCCTGCAAACCGTCGTCTGCACCACGATCTTTTACGGGCACGGCTTCGGTTATTTTGGAAGCGTGCCGCGCACCGGCCAGATCCTCATCGTCTTCGCGATTTATGCGGCCCAGCTCGTGATTGCTCCCCTCTGGCTTCGCCATTTTCAGTTCGGGGCGCTCGAGTGGCTCTGGCGGAGCTTGACCTACGGTAAACGCCAGCCGTTTCGTTTACGGCTGCCCCGCGCGTCCTGGGCGGGGAACCCGGCGAGGGAGACCTGAGTTGAGCACGATCGCATTACAAAAACCTGGCACCGCGACCGAGCGCGGCCCGGAATTCCGGCGCGGAGAACACGAGACGAGGATCCCCCACGAGCTCGCGTCGGCATTGCGCCGGGTGGCACAGGAACTGGCACTGCCGCTCAGTTCGGTGCTGCTGACCGCGCACGCCAAGGTGCTTGACGTGCTTTCCGGCGAGCACGAGATGACCAGCGGCTCGTGGCGGGAGGTGCTGCTGCAAACCGCTCGTGGGAAGGCAAGACTGCGATCGCACAAAGTGTCGGTCGATTTCCTGGAGCATGACAATCTCGTATTGCGCCTGCGGTACAGAACGGACTTGCTAGACGCGGGCGGCGCCGCCAGGATCGCCGGCTATCACCTCACCGCGCTCGCGTCGATCGCCGCCGATCCAGCGGGAGAACACGCCCGGCAAAGCTTGCTATCCGCCGGCGAGTTGCGCTTCCAGCTGGAGGGCCTCG
>VBCH01000158.1 GCA_005884455.1 Betaproteobacteria bacterium | reverse complement strand
CCGCCGACTACGAAGACGGCGTCGCCCGGGACCCGCGCATCGACGCGCTGCGCGCAACGATGCGGTGCATCGAGAGCAAGCAGTACTCGCGCGATTATCTCGACCCGAAGAAGCGTTCGATCGCGAACCAGCTGCAGATTTTCTTCAGGGACGGAACCGCGACGCGCAAGCTGGCGGTAGAATATCCCATCGGTCACCGCCGCCGCCGTCACGAAGGCATTCCCTTGCTCGAAGAGAAATTCCGCAGGAATCTCGCCCGCCGCTTTCCGAGCGAGCCGCGCGAGGCCATCCTCGAGCTGTGCCGGGTCCCGAAGCGCCTGGAGGGGACGCCGGTCAGCAAGTTCGTCGATCTATTCGTAATTTGAAGGACAACGCCCGATGTCACATAATCTCTTCAACACGCTGCAAGAATTCAAGATGCCTTCCGGCAAGACCGGAAAGTTCTATTCGCTGCCCGCGCTCGAACGCGCCCTGAGCGCCAGGATCTCGCGCCTGCCGGTGTCGATCCGCATCGTTCTCGAATCGGTGCTGCGCAACTGCGACGGCAGGAAAATCACCGAGGAGCACGTGCGCCAGCTCGCGGGCTGGAAGCCGAACGCGCCGCGCACCGATGAAATCCCCTTCGTGCTCTCGCGCATCCTGCTGCAGGACCTGACCGGGATTCCCTCGCTCGCCGACCTCGCCGCGATGCGCAGCGTCGCACAGCGGCTCGGCAAGGACCCCAAGGTGGTCGAGCCGCTCGTGCCCGTCGATCTCGTGGTGGACCACTCCATCCAGATCGACCACTATGGGGTCAAGAACGCGCTCGATCTCAACATGAAGCTCGAGTTCAAGCGCAACCAGGAGCGCTACACCTTCATGAAGTGGGCGATGCAGGCCTTCGACACCTTCCGTGTGGTGCCGCCCGGGATCGGCATCGTTCACCAGGTCAATCTCGAGTATCTCGCGCGAGGTGTGCACAAGAAGGACGGCCTCTACTACCCCGATACGCTGGTCGGCACCGACAGCCACACGCCCATGGTCAACGCCATCGGCGTGGTCGCCTGGGGCGTGGGCGGGATCGAGGCCGAGGCCGGAATGCTCGGCCAGCCGACCTACCTACTCACCCCCGATGTGGTCGGCGTGCACCTGAAGGGGAGCCTGCGCGGCGGCGTGACCGCCACCGATCTCGTGCTCACCGTCACCGAGCTTATGCGCAAAACCAATGTAGTAAACAAGTTCGTCGAGTTCTTCGGCGAAGGCGTGGCCAGCCTCACCGTTCCCGACCGCGCGACGATCGCCAACATGGCGCCCGACTACGGCGCGACCATGGGCTTCTTCCCGGTGGACGACGCGACCATCGTCTACTTCGAAGGCACCGGCCGCACGAAGGAGGAAATCGACGCGCTCAAGTCCTACTTCAAGGCGCAGGGCATGTACGGGACCGTCAAGAACGGCGCGATCGACTACAGCCAGGTGGTCGAGCTCGACCTCGCCGGCGTGACGCCCTCGCTCGCCGGCCCCAAGCGCCCGCAGGACCGCATCGAGATCGGCAAAGTGAAGGCGAAGTTCACCGAGCTCTTCTCGAAGTCCGCCGCCGAGAACGGTTTCTCGAAGAAGCCCGAGGACCTCAGGAAACGCGTCAGGACCCGCGACGGCATGGAAATCGGCGCGGGCGACGTGATGATCGCGGCGATCACCTCCTGCACCAACACCTCGAACCCCGGCGTGCTGCTCGGCGCGGGGCTGCTCGCAAAGAAAGCCGTCGAGCGCGGCCTGACGGTGAAGCCGCACGTCAAGACCTCGCTCGCGCCGGGTTCCCGGGTGGTGACCGAGTACCTGAAAAAGGCGGGCTTGACACCCTACCTCGAGAAGCTCGGCTTCAACCTCGCCGCCTACGGCTGCACCACCTGCATCGGCAACTCCGGGCCGCTGAAAGCCACCATCGAGGAGGCGATCGCCCAGAACGATCTGGTGTGCGCCGCCGTGCTCTCGGGCAACCGCAATTTCGAGGCGCGCATCCATGCGAGCCTGCGCGCGAATTTCCTCGCCTCGCCGCCGCTGGTGGTGACCTACGCCCTCGCGGGCACCGTGCTGAAGGACCTCATGACCGAGCCTATCGGCAAAGGCAAGAACGGGGAGGACGTGTGGATCGGCGACATCTGGCCCTCCGCGCAGGAGATCCAGGACTGCATGAAGTACGCGATGGACCCGAAGACTTTCCAGAAACTGTACAGCAATCTCGCCGACGCCAACCCGATGTGGACGAAGGTGCCTTCGGTCTCGGGCCAGGCGTACAGCTGGCCGAAATCGACGTACATCGCCGAGCCGCCGTTCTTCAAGGACTTCTCCATGCAGCCGCGCGCAGGCGGCCCGATCCGCGGTGCGCGCGTCCTGGGGATCTTCGGCGACTCGCTGACCACGGACCACATCAGCCCGGCGGGCTCGATCAAGCCCACCTCCCCCGCCGGCATCTACCTGCAGGAGCATGACGTGCCGGTGTCCGAGTTCAACAGCTTCGGCGCGCGCCGCGGCAACCACGAGGTCATGATGCGCGGCACCTTCGGCAACGTGCGCATCAAGAACCTGATGCTTCCGGTGAAGCCCGACGGCTCGCGCATCGAAGGCGGCATCACCATTCACCAGCCGTCGGGCGAGCAGATGCCGATCTACGAGGCGGCGATGAAATACATCGCCGAAGGCGTCGCTAGCGTGGTGTTCGGCGGCGAGGAGTACGGTACGGGCAGCTCGCGCGACTGGGCGGCGAAGGGGACGCTGCTCCTCGGCGTGCGCGCGGTAATCGTGAAGAGCTTCGAGCGTATCCATCGCGCGAACCTCGTCGGCATGGGCGTGCTCCCCTTCCAGTTCAAAGGCAGCGACACGGTCTCTTCGCTCGGGATCAAAGGCGACGAGACCCTGGACATTCGCGGCGTCGAGGGCGAGATCAGGCCGCAGCAGGACGCGACGCTCGTGATCCGGCGCAAGGACGGAAGCGTGAAGGAAGCCCCGCTGCTGCTGCGCATCGACACGCCGATCGAGGTGGACTACTACCAGCACGGCGGCATCCTGCCGTTCGTATTGCGCGAGATTCTCGGGAAAGCCGGACCTTCGGTTCGCGCAGCCGCGTAGGAGGAGGAGTTCTCGTGCTGTCGAAAATCGCGGCGCTCACCGCCGCGTGCTGCTCGGCGGTGGCCCTCGCGCAGACCTACCCTTCCAAGCCCATCCGCCTGGTCGTGCCCTTCGCGCCGGGCGGCAGCTCCTCGATCGTCGCGCGCGCCTTCTCCGCCGAGATGAGCAAGGGCCTTGGCCAGCAGTTCGTGGTCGAGAACAAGCCCGGCGGCGGCGGCAACATCGCCATGGAAGAGGTCGCGCGGGCCGACCCCGACGGATACACGCTCATCATCGGCCACGTCGGCACGCTTGCAATGAACCCCTACATGTTCGAGAAGCTGCCCTACGACGCGAGCAAGGACTTCCGGCCGGTCTCGCTCTTCGCCAAAGTGCCGACGATATTCGTCGTGCACGAAAGCGTCCCGGCGAAGAACCTGGGCGAGTTCGTCGCCCTCGCGAAGAAGGAGCCCGGCAAGCTCAACTACGGCAGCGCCGGGAACGGCAGCGCGGGTCACCTCGCGATCGAGTACCTGAAGCTCGTCACCCACATCGACATCCAGCACGTGCCCTATAAAGGCACAGGCCCCAACCTGATCGATCTGGTCGCGGGCCGCACCCAGTTCTCCGCTGCGGGAACGCCGCCGCTTATGCCGCACGTGAAAGCCGGCAAGCTGCGCGTGGTCGCCGTCGGCACGACCCGGCGCCTTGGCGTGCTCCCGGATGTCGGCACCGTCGCCGAGCAGGGCTACCCCGGCTTCGAAACCTCGCAGTGGTACGGGCTGATCGGGCCGGCGAAGCTTCCGGACGCGATCGTGAACCGCCTCGCCTCGGAGTCGGCCAAGGCGGCGAAGAGCGCGGCGCTGGAAAAACAGCTCGAGCCCGACAGCGCGGAAGCCGTCGGCTCGACCCCGAAGGAATTCGCCGACTTCATCGCCAAGGAGCAGGCGCGCTGGAAGGAAGTCGTGCAAAGAGCGCACGTCAAAGTGGACTGATGCAAACCTGGGACGTTATCGTCGTCGGCGGCGGTAACGCGGCGCTGTGCGCGGCGCTCTCGGCAAAGGAGACTGCGAAGCGTGTGCTCGTCCTCGAGCGCGCGCCCCAAGAGGAGTCCGGTGGCAACTCGCGCTTCACCGCGGGGCTCTTGCGCATCGTCTACAACGGCGCCGACGATCTCGGCCAGCTGATCGAGCTGTCCCGCGAGGAAATCGAGCGGACGGATTTCGGGACCTACACCTCGGACCAGTTCCTCGACGACATGGCGCGCGTCACCGAGTACCGCTGCGATCCCGACCTCACCGAAATCCTGGTGAAGGAGAGCTTTCCTACCGCCTTGTGGATGCGCAGGCAAGGCGTGCGCTTCACCGCGGCCTGGGGCCGGCAGGCGTTCAAGATCGAAGGCCGGTTCAAGTTCTGGGGCGGCCTCACGCTCGAAGCGATCGGCGGCGGCCCGGGACTGGTCGATTCGCTCACGCAGATCGCCAAGAAGAGCGGAATCGAGATCTGGTACCAGGCGCGCGCGACCTCGCTTATCGCCGATGACTCCGGGGTCCACGGTGTCGCGGTGAAACGCGCGGGCAAGACGACCGAGGCCAAAGCCAAGGCGGTCGTGCTCGCCGCAGGCGGCTTCCAGGCGAACGCCGAAATGCGCGCGCGCTATCTGGGGCCCGGCTGGGAGCTCGCCAAGGTGCGCGGCACGCGCTTCAACACCGGCGACGTCATCCGCATGGCGCTCGACGCCGGGGCGCAGCCGATCGGCAATTGGTCGGGTTGCCACGCGGTCGCCTGGGAAAGAAACGCCCCCGAATTCGGCGACCTCGCAGTCGGCGACCAGTTCCAGAAACATTCCTACCCCTGGGGCATCTACATCAATGCCGAGGGCAAGCGCTTCGTCGACGAAGGCGCGGATTTCCGCAATTACACCTACGCTAAATACGGCCGCGTCATCCTCAAGCAGCCGGGGCAGTTCGCGTGGCAGGTGTTCGACGCCAAGGTGAAGAGCCAGCTGCGCGACGAGTACCGCATCAAGCAGGTCACCAAGGTCACCGCGAACACGCTGGAAGAACTGGTGAAGAAGCTCGACGACGTCGACGCCGACACCGCGCTGAAAGAGATCAAGGCCTACAACGCCGCAGTGCGCAAAGACATCCCATTCAACCCGAACGTCAAGGACGGGCGCTGCACGACCGGACTCACGGTGAACAAGTCGAATTGGGCGAATACCATCGACACCCCGCCTTTCGAAGCCTACGCCGTCACCTGCGGCATCACCTTCACCTTCGGCGGGCTGCGCATCAACACCGATGCGCAGGTCATCTCCACTGACGGCGAGCCGATTCCCGGCCTATACGCCGCGGGCGAGCTGGTAGGCGGGATCTTTTACTTCAACTACCCCGGCGGTACCGGGCTCACGAACGGGGCGGTGTTCGGAAAGATCGCGGGAGCGAGCGCGGCGAAGCGGGCGGTCCCGCATCCTTGACTACCGCCCTGAGAGCGGTGCGAGTCCGGCCTTCGAGATTGCCGGCGCTGCTTCGGAGGATGGCGGTGGCCGCTGCTGCGCTCGAATGCCGGCACCAGCTCGGAATAAGCCTGGTAAAACCCGGCGGAGATCATCACGTGCACATCGGCCGCGGCCGCCGCACCCGTGATCGACAGCACCGCCGCTCCCGCTAGACCGGAAGACCATCGAGCAAACGATTCCTGTTTCATGAGGTTCCTTTCAGCGGCCCTGCGCCGCAATGCGGCGGCAATGGTCCAGCGCAGCGCTGATCAGGTTGTGGTTGGCCTCGGCAGTCCGGAACGCCGAGTGAGCAGACAGCGTCACGTTGGGCAGGGAGGTCAGCACGTGCCCGGCCGGCAGCGGCTCGACGGTGAAGACATCGAGAGCGGCGTGGCGCAGATGACCCGAACGCAAGGCGTCGACCATCGCGTCCTCGTCCACCAGCGCGCCGCGCGCAGTGTTGACCAGGATCGCGCCTGGCCGCATGGCGGCGATGCGCTCGCGGGACAGGAAGTTCTTGGTATCTTCATTCAACAGCAGGTGCATCGACAGCACGTCACTCTCGGCGAGCAGCCGGTCGAGCTCGACGAACTGCACGCGAGGAAACGTCTTCGGGCTGCGGTTCCAGGCCAGCACCTTCATGCCCATGCCCAAAGCGAGTCGAGCGACCTCCGTTGCGATCCCGCCGAAGCCGAGCAACCCGATCGTGCGACCGGTGAGCTGAAGCGAGTCGGAGAGCACCCAGTTCCCGGCGCGCATTTCGCGGTCCATCCTCGCGAAGCCACGCGCGGCGGTCCACATCAGCGCCACCGCACACTCGGCTACCGCCGTGTCGCCATAGCCCTTGATCGTGTGCACCGCGATGCCGAGCTCGCCCAGTTCCTCGGGACTCATGTAGCTGCGCACACCGGTGCCAAGGAAGACGACGTGCTTTAGGCCCGTGCATTGGCGCGCGATCGCGGCAGGGAACTGCGTATGGTCGATGACAACGATCCCGGCCCCTGCCAACGTGACCGGGATCGCCTCGCTGCGAATATCGGGTTGCCGGTTGATCGTGAACGGTACGTCGATCGTCCCAAGGAGCTTCTGCGCTACGTCGCCAAGCGTCGGGTTGGCGTCCACGAACACCGCGCGCAATGTTGAGCGCCGTGTCACACCGGTATGGGGCGTGGTGATCGAAGCGGGTGTCACGTGCGTTGCCGCCTAGCGTAATAGTTACCTCGCGTGAAATTCCCTCGGGTCCGCGCCCCCTGAGACTCACTCCTTGCGAGTCCAAGTCTGGGATCTGCCAAGAAGCGGTATGCCGATGTAGCCGCGAACTTCGAGTTTGCGCCCGTCATCGAGCAGCGCGATGCGACATTTGTACACTTGCCCCTCGTCGGGGTCCAATATCCGGCCGGTCGAGTAGCCGTCCCCCGATCGCCGCACGCCGCGGAGGATCGCCATCCCGACGACCGGCTTGTCCTTCAGATCGCCTTCGCACAGGTTGCACAGCGGATGGGCATCCGGCGCAGGCGGAGAAAACACGGCGACTACCGTGCCGATGTACTCGCCGTCGACCTCCACGACGCGGACCAAGCCGCCGGGCTGCCCCGTGCGGTCGCTCACGGTCTGCCACAGCCCTGCGGGGGTCGATGCCTGGCCCCAGGCCGGACTGCACCCGACCAGAACAAGTACGAAGAGGTGCCTCGGCGACATGGAGCGCACGGGCCCGGATCAGTCGAAAAGCGCGTCGGGCACGTAGACGTGCCCGTCGAAGATGCGCCGCGCGGTTCGCACGAACGAGGCGCGCTCGACCACCGGCGCCGCCCCCGAGCGCGTGGTGACCAGGTCCACCTCGATGTGGCCCGAAGGATGCTCGATGCTGAGCACTCCGCCGGAAAATCCTTTCGGCTCGATGTAACGGCTCGCGACGGTTCCCGGAAGGACCGCGGCGGTGCCGACGGCGAGCGCGCCGGTCACGGCGTGCGAGCTGTGGCAGGCGTGCGGCGTGAAGTAGCGCGATGCGATGTTCCCGCCCTGCGCCGGGCGCGAGACCAGCACGGGTTTCGGCACGACCAAGCGCGAAACGTCTCCCATCCCCATCCGCCTGCCGGCCTCCAGCCGCAGCGCCTCGATTTTTTTCAGCATCGCCTTGTCCGCATCCAGCTCCTGCGGCGTCTCGCGCCCGGTCTTTCCGAACGCTTCGGCGGCCATGATCATCACCGGCATCGCCATGTCCACGCAGCTCGTCTCGATCCCGTCGATCCGGTCCAGGGCGTTTCCGGTCGGCAGCAGCTTCCCGGTTACGGCGCCGAGCGCATCGAGAAAGGTCAGCTTGATAGGCGCCGCAGGCTCGCTGACGCCGTCGATGCGCGTATCGCCCGCATACTCGACCTGCCCTCCGGGAGTCTGGATCACCGCTTCGATCAGCGTCTGCGTGTTGACGTTGTAGATGCGCACCGTCGTGGTGGGATTCTGAGGGCGAACCAGGCCGGCCTCGATCGCGAACGGGCCGACGCCCGCGAGCATGTTGCCGCAGTTGGGCTTGGTATCGACGAACGCCTCGGTCACCGAAACCTGCGCGAACAGGTAATCCACGTCGGCGCCCTCGTGCTGCGACCGGCTGACGATCGCGACCTTGCTCGTCAAGGTGTTCGACCCTCCGATGCCGTCGACCTGCAGCGAATGCGGGGAGCCCATGACGCTGAGCAGGACGGCGTCGCGCCGCCCGGGATCCGCCGGCAGGTCCGACGCAAGGAAGTAAGGGCCCCGCGAAGTCCCACCGCGCATCAGCACACAAGGTATCTTGCGCTGCATGTTCAGGTATCCGTCAGCTTGTATGCCGCACGCCGGGCCGAGGAATAGGGGCTAACATGGGGATGTTTACGGAGTCGGGCCTTCGCTCGAGTCTGTGATCGTACCTCATTGCATCGATATCATGCCAAAAGCCCCCCTCAGGCTTTCTCTCTTTGCGCTCGCGGCGTTCCTTGCCGGGTGCGCGAATTTCAGCGCCGTCACGAGCGGAATGCCCGCGCAGCAGGTCCAGGCGAAGCTCGGCGCGCCGGAGACGGTGAGGAAGAACGCCGACGGATCCGAGGTCTGGGAATATCCGGGGGGACCGCTTGGAAAGCAGACCTACATGGTGACCCTCGGATCCGACCGCGCCGTCCGGGAAGTCCGCCAGGTGTTGAACGACGAATATTTTTCGAGAGTGCGCGCGGGAATGTCCCGCGACGAGGTCCGGCGCCTGCTCGGCAGGCCCGGGGAGATCATGGTGTTCGGCGCGCGCGACGAAGAGGTGTGGTCCTGGCGCTACCAGCAGGAAAATGCCATGTTCTTCCACGTGCTCTTCGACCGGTCCGCGGGAACGGTCAGGACCACCCTGCGCCTCGAGGAAATCCTCATGCTGGACCAGAACATGTGAGGGATCCGGGGTCATGAACGCGACGTTTTCTCGAGCTGCTCTCTCGCTGCTTTGCGCTGCATTCACCGCCGGGTGCGCGAACCTCGCCGCCATCAATCCGGGCGCTTCAGCGCGGCAGGTCGAAACGCAGATGGGCGCGCCCGCGAACGTTTGGAAGAACGCGGACGGCTCCGAGGTCTGGGAATATCCGCTCGGGCCGCTCGGGGTCGAAACCTACATGGTGACGGTGGGGCCGGACCGCGCCGTGCGGGAAGTCCGCCAGGTGCTGAGCGAGGAATATATCTCCAAGCTGCACGTCGGGATGTCCCGCGAAGAAGTGCGCCGGCTGGTCGGCAGGCCACGATACGTGGGCTTTTCCGACCTTGCCGACGAAGAGATCTGGTCGTGGCGCTATCGCGAGTGGAAGGTCCGCACCATGGACCTCTACGTCCAGTTCGACAGGGCCGCGGGCACGCTCAAAAGGGTTTCAAAGTTTCAGATCGATACGAGCGACAGCAGGCGCCAGTAGGGCGCCCACCCGAACCCTCCCGTCGCGGGGCCTCCCAGGTGCTTCGCTTCATGATCGCAGCACTCCATCGCGCCGCCGCCCTGATCGCCCTGAGCCTGCTCGCGGCCGGGTGCGCGAATTTTTCCGCCATATCCCCGGGGGAATCCGCGCTGACGGTCGAGGCGCGCGTCGGCCCGCCCGGCACCGTGTGGAAAAACGCCGATGGTTCCGAGGTCTGGGAATATCCGATGGGCCCGGCCGGCGTGCAGACCTTCATGGTCGACATCGGCGCCGACCAGGCCGTGCAGGCGGTCCACCAGGTGCTGAGAGAAGAATACTTCTCGAAGGTCGTCGCGGGAATGTCCCGCGACGACGTGCGCCGGCTGCTCGGCCGGCCGAAGGAAGTCTGGTATTTTCCGTCGCGCGACGAAGAGGTGTGGGTCTGGCGTTACCTGGAAATCAATTACAAGTTCTTCAACGTCCTGTTCGATCGCACGGGCGGCACGGTAAGAACCACCTTGAGGCTCGACGAAGTTTTCCTTCCCGGCGGAGGGCGGAAGAACTGAGCGCCCTCATCAGCGTTTTTCCTGCTCGTATTCCTTCATCGCCTCGCGGGCGAGCCTGAACGCCTCGACTCCCGCGGGCATGCCGCAGTATACCGCCACCTGAAGCAGGACCTCGCGGATCTCCTCGCGGGTACAGCCGTTCGTCAGCGCGCCCTTGACGTGGGTCTTGAACTCGTTCGGCCGGTTCAGGGCGGAGAGCATGCCGAGGTTGACGAGGCTGCGGAGCTTGCGCGGCAGTTGCGGCCTCGCCCACAGCCATCCCCAGCAGGATTGCGTGACCAGTTCCTGCATCGGCATGCCGAAATCGTCGACCGTCTTCAGCTGCCGCTCGACGTACTCGGCTCCGAGCACTTCCTTGCGCACGGCGAGTCCCTTGTCCCACAGTTCTTTCGACATCGTTGGATCCTTTCTGTTGATTTCCGCGCGGAACGGTCAGGCGAGCGTGTGGTTCAACTCGCCGATCTCCTCGATCCACAGC
This sequence comes from Betaproteobacteria bacterium, assembly GCA_005884455.1. Lineage (GTDB taxonomy): Bacteria > Pseudomonadota > Gammaproteobacteria > Burkholderiales > SG8-39 > VBDM01. The sequence continues at coordinate 8,059 of VBCH01000158.1, read as the reverse complement.
TTGACGGCGTCGCCGGGCTTGAGGAACCGGCCGCGTCCCATGCCCACGCCAGCCGGGGTACCCGTGAGCACGAGATCGCCCGGGTGGAGCGTCACGCGCGAAGACAGCATCGCGATCTGCTCGGCGGTATCGAAGATCAGCTTGCTCGTGCGGGAGTCCTGCATCAGCTCGCCGTTCACCCACAGCTTGATGCCGAGTTGATGGGGATCGCGAATGTCGCCGGCCGGGACGATCCAGGGCCCGAGCGGGCAGGAGCCGTCGAAGCACTTCTGGCTGACCCAGTCGTAATGGAAGGGGGAAGTCGGCGGGTTCTTCTCGCGCTTCATCGCGTCGCGCGCCGAGAGATCGTTCGCGATGGTGTAGCCGGCGACGCAGCCCAGGGCCTTCTCCACCGGCACGTTTTTCGCCGTCCTGCCGATCACCGCCGCGAGCTCGACTTCCCAGTCCACCTTCTGCGAGTACGCAGGCAGTTTGACCGCCGTGCCGGGACCGACCACCGAGCTCCGGGAGGTCTTTACGAAGTGCCAGGGCTTCTCGCCCAAGTCCTTCATCGTCGGTCCCGGCTCCTTGCCCTGCGCGCGAGCCATCTCGGCCATGTGATCGGTGTAGTTGGCGCCCGCGCAATAGATATCGCCGGGATGGAGCACCGGTGCGAGCAGCCGCGCGCGCTTGAGCGGCACCCCTTTCGCCTTGCTCTTTCCCGCGGCGATGCGCTTGGCGAACGCCGAGAACTCGCGGTGCGCCTTGGCCCAATCCTGCAGCGCTCCGAGGACCGAGGACCACGCGAGCTTGCCCGTGACTTTGGCCGCGTCGTAGACCTGCTCGCCGATCAACAGCCCGGCGCGTGGTTCCGCGCCTGATTTGAAGCTCAGCAACCTGTAGCTCATGGCCTTCCCCTCACGCGACGAGGCGCTTGACGCGCTTGATCCAGTCCTCGAGCGCGATCATCTGGTCGGAAAGGAACTTGCGGGTGGTCTCGTCGGTGAGCTTGCCGTCGGTGAACTTGCTCGCCGAGTTGCCGATGAACACCTCGGGTTTCACCAGCCAGTGCACCCCAAGCTGCGAAAGGATCGGGCGCAAGTGGTATTGGCCTCGGGAACCTCCCACCGGCCCCGTGGTGCAGCTGAACAGCGCCGCGGGCTTGTTGTTGAAGGGCTGCGGCTGGAAGCGCGACATCCAGTCGATCGCATTCTTGAGCGGCGCGCCGACCGACCAGTTGTATTCGGGCGAAGCGAAGAGGAGCGCGTCCGCCGCGAGGATCTCCTCGCGCAGCTTCGTCGCCGCAGCCGGAAAGCCTTTCTCCTGGACGTCGAAGTTGTAGATCGGAAGCTCGCCGATGCCCGTGATGCGCAGCTTGAGGCCGGGCGGCATCAGCTCGCCCGCCGTCTTGAGCGCAATCATGTTGTAGGACTTCTGCCTGAGGCTTCCGCAGATGCCGAGTACCTGAAAGCTCGTGTCCACGTTTTCTCTTGTCGGTTGAAAATCCGGCCCGCTTCCCGTCAGCGTCTCATCGCCGCCTCGTAGAAGCTCGCATCGTAGTAGGGGGAGGGATCGCTCAGCGACTTGCGCGGTTGGCCGTATTTCGAGCGCAGCGCAAGCACCGTCTTGACGCCTTCCATGTCGATTTTCGCCTTGCGCTGGAATCCGTCCTTGGGGCTGAGCAGAATGCCGTAGGCGGTTTGCGCGCCGCCCGGTCCCAGGTTCGGGAGATTTTTCAGGAGGACGGCGAGCGCGTCCTCCTTGTTCGCGGGATCGTAGAGCCACTCCACCGCGTCCGAGAAGGCACGGATATAGGCGATCACCTCGGCGCGGTGCGCGTCGGCCCAGGATTTGCGCACTCCGGCCACCAGGCCCTGGTAGCGGCCGAGCACGTCGGTCGCATTGCCCAAGCGGTGATACCCCTTGGCCTCCGCCTGCACCTCGAACGGCGAAAGCAGGAGCGTGCCGGCGTGCTTCTTCTCCATCAGCGCCTGAAAGCGCTGCAGCACGCCCCCCGCGCGCTCCAGCTGGTAGTCGCCTTCCTTCAGGCCGGCGCGCTCGAGCATCTCGATGAGCACGAAAGCGTACCCGGTGGTGCGCGCGTCGACCGAGAGGGTCTTGCCGCGCAATTGCGCATAGGTGCTCACCTCGGGGACGGTCACGAGACGCAGGAAACCGGTATCGCCGCCCATCACCGCCTGCAAATCGCGGCCGAGCACGGGTTCCTCGCCCTGCCCCTCGCGATAGGCGATCAGGTTGTCGATCGCGGTCATCGCGATGTCGTACTTGCCGCCGATGAGGTTGGTGAGCTGGAACACCGAGCTTACCGTGGGCGTCAGCCTCACGTCGATCGCGTTCTTCGCGAAGAGGCTCTTCTCCTGCGCGACCCAGATCGGCCAGTTGAACCCGCCGGGAAACACGATGAGGTCGACGGGCTTGGGCGGCGCGGGCTGCGCAATCGCGCAGGAGGCGATGAACAGCGCGATCAGCCCGGACATGACTCTGCGAGAAATTCCATTCATGTGTTCTCCATCTTCGGCGGAAGAGCGGACTCCAGACTTGCGATTCAGGCCACGGTCTTCAGCGGCGGTTTTTTATCCTTCTGGTCCGCGCGGAACTCCGGAATGTCCGGCCGCGAGCCCCACATGCAGAACGACTCGGGCGCGAACGGGAACTGCCGCGGCCGGTAGCTCGATTCCTCCTCGGGAAGGATGTGTTTCACGCCGACCGAATACTCGTAGACCATCTTGTCCGGTCCTTCGAAATACAGGAAGCAGGCGGACGATGAAGGATGGCGACCTGGGCCGAACACGATCCTCACACCCTTCTCGCGCAAGAAATAGTAGGAGCGCATAACGTCGTCGAAATCCTCGACCTGATGGTTGATGTGCTGCACTCCGGGATGCGGCGACGGGAACAGCGCGAGCGTATGGTGAATGGTGCTTATCCGAAGGAGCGGCGCGTCGCCGATCCAGTCCGACACGCGGGCGTTCAGCAACCGTGTCCAGAACGCTTCGTCGCGCGAAGCGTTCGAGGTGCGCAGCCCGATGTGGCTGAAGTGCGTGATTCCGGCGTCGCGTGCGGGAAAATAGCGTTCGCCGCTGTGAAACGGGCGCACGACGATCTCGACCTTGTTCCCGGTCGGATCCTCGAAGGCGAGGAATTGCTGGACGCGGCGCAACTCGCACTCGTCCTTGCTGCCGTAGCGCACCGGATGGCCGGCCTTCTCGATCTCCGCGCCGGCCTTGTCGAAGTCCTCGCGGTTTTTAAGATCGAAGCCGATGACGTGGTCGGAAGGGTCGCCCTCGACATAGACCAGCGTGTGGTCGCGGGTGTCGCCGCGCACCGATGTCTTGTCGCTGCGGAAATAGGCGGCTTTGCTCTCCCGGCCCGCGAGCTGCAGACCGACGATCTTGGTCGCGAACTCCACGGCCGACTGCAGGTCGGGCGTGCCGATCCGCAGGTAGCGGATGTCGTGGAGGTCGACCATCGTCAGCGCCTGTCATTCTGAGCGAAGCGAAGAATCTGCTTTTCCGGCGGAAGCAGATCCTTCGTCGCGGTATGACCGCTCCTCAGGATGACGAAATGTGCTTGCGCTCATTTCGTCATTTCATCAGCGGCATGCCGAAATTGGCGCCGGGATTCACGCCCTCGCGCCAGCGCGAGGTCACGGTCTTGATGCGCGTGTAGAAGCGCACGCCTTCGGGCCCATGCTGGTTCATGTCGCCGAATATCGAGTGCTTCCAGCCGCCGAAGCTGTGGAAGGAGAGCGGCACCGGGATCGGGACGTTGATGCCGACCATGCCGCAGTTCACCTTGTGGGTGAAGTTGCGCGCCACGTCTCCGTTGCGGGTAAAGATCGCCACGCCGTTGCCGTATTCGTGGTCGGAGGGAAGCGCGAGCGCTTCGTCGAAGTTCCTTGCCCGCACCACCGACAGCACCGGGCCGAAGATCTCCTCCTTGTAGATGCGCATCTCGGGCCTGACCTTGTCGAAGAGGCTGCCGCCGAGAAAGAACCCGTCCGGCTGGCCGGCCGCCTTGAAACCGCGCCCGTCCACCACGAGGCTCGCGCCCTCCTTCACTCCGAGATCGACGTAGCTCTTGACCTTGTCGCGGTGCTCGCGCGTGACGAGCGGCCCCATCTCCGAGGAATCGTCCGTCGAGGGCCCGATCTTGAGCTTCCTGATCCTGGGCGCCATCGCCTCGATCAATTCGTTCGCCGTGCGCTCGGTCACGGGCACGGCCACCGAGACCGCCATGCAGCGCTCGCCTGCCGAGCCGTAAGCCGCGCCCATGAGGGCCTCCGCCGCGACCTCGATGTCGGCGTCGGGCATCACCACCATGTGGTTCTTCGCCCCGCCCAGCGCCTGCACGCGCTTGCCGTTGACCGAGCCGGTGGCGAATACGTATTTGGCGATCGGCGTGGAGCCGACGAAGCTCACGGCGGCGACGCGCGCATCGGTGAGCAGCGTATCCACCGCCTCCTTGTCGCCGTTTACGACGTTCAGCACGCCTGGAGGCGCGCCCGCCTCGAGCATCAGCTCGGCGAGGCGCAAGGGGCAGGACGGATCCTTCTCGGAGGGCTTGAGGATGAAAGTGTTGCCGCAGGCGATCGCCATCGGGAACATCCACATCGGCACCATCGCAGGGAAATTGAAAGGCGTGATCCCGGCGCACACCCCGAGCGGCTGGCGGATCGAATACAGATCCATGCCCGCGGAGATGTTGTCGGAGAACTCGCCCTTCATCAGGTGCGGGATGCCGCAGGCGAACTCGACCACTTCGAGGCCCCGCTGGATCGAGCCCTTGGCGTCGGAGAGCACCTTGCCGTGCTCGGAAGCGACGAGGAGCGCGAGCTCGTCCATGTGCCGCTCGATCAATTCCTTGAAGCGGAACATCACCCGCGCGCGGGTGAGGGGCGAAGTCTCCGACCAGCCGGCAAAGGCCTCCTTCGCCACGGTGATCGCGCGCTCGACCTCGGCCTTCGAGGCGAGAGGGACCCTGCCCGAGAGCGCGCCGGTCGTCGGATTGAACACATCGCCGAAGCGGCCGCTTTCACCGCGGACCGGCTTGCCGCCGATGACATGACTCAGTTCGCGAACTTTCGCAAGTGCGGCGTCACGGGTGTTCATAGGAGATCCATGAATTATAGCGGGAGGGGCTCTACTGTACCGTCGCCCCCGAATCGCGCACCACCTTGCCCCATTTGTCGTAATCGGCCTTGAGGTAGGCGGCGAACTGCGCGGGCGTGTCCGGGTCGGGTTCCATGCCGGTCGGGGCGATGAGTTTCTTCACCTCGTCGGCGCGCACCAGCCTGCCGATCTCGCCGTTGAGCTTCGCGACGATGTCGCGCGGCGTTCCCGCCGGCGCCAGCAGGCCGATCCACACGATCGCCTCGTAGCCGGGGACGCCCGCCTCGGCGATGGTTGGCACTTCGGGCATCTCGGGCGAGCGCTTCGCCGTGCTCACGCCCAGCGCCTTCAATCGCCCCGATTTCATGTGCGGAATCGCGATCGGCGTGCCGACGAAGCTCACCTTGACGATGCCCGACATCAGGTCCTGCTGCGCCGGCCCGCTGCCCTTGTACGGCACGTGGTTGAGCTTGATCCCGGCCATGTACATGAAGAGCTCCGTGACCAAGTGCTGCGCGCCGCCGTTGCCGGAGCTGGCGAAGTCGATCTTGCCCGGTTCCTTCTTCGCCCGCGCGATCAGTTCCTTAACCGAATTCACCCCGAGCGAGGGATGCACGACCAGCACGTACGGCCCGGTAGCGATCCGGATCACGGGCGCGAAGTCGGCGAGCGTGTCGTACGGCATGGTCTTGTACACGTGCGGCGCGATCACGAAAGGTGAAGCGGTGAGGAGCAGCGTGTAGCCGTCCGGCTTCGCCTTCGCCACGTAGTCCGATCCGATCGTGCCCCCGGCGCCGGCCCGGTTCTCGACGAAGAACTGCTGCCCGAGGGACTCGGAGAGCTTCTGCGCGATGATGCGCCCGGGCACGTCGGTCGTGCCCCCGGGCGAGAGCGGGATCACGATGCGCACGGGGCGGTTCGGATAGTCTTGCGCCGCCGCGGAGGCGACGAGCAGCGAGGCCGCGAATAGGACGATGAGGCCGCGCATCAGATCAGCCCCGGTAAACCGGCTCCGGCTGCGAGAAGAACGAGTGCAGGATGTGATAGACCATCAGGTAGTTCTTCTGGTGGAAGCTCGCATGCGAGATGCCGGCCATGACCGCGAACTGCTTGTCGGGGTTGGGCAGGCGCTTGAAGAATTCGATCAGGTCGTCGATCCCCGCGATGCCGTCCCATTGTCCGCGCATGATGATCGTGGGAACGGTGATCTTCGCCGGATCGACGATCGGCAGCTTCGAGCACATGTCGACGTAGGTCCCGGTCGGCACCGAATCGTCGAGCGCGACGATGGCCTCGGCGAAGGCGTCGATGGTCGCCTTGTCGGCGCTGCCCGGATGATCGCGCTCGAAGATGCTGTGCACGAACGCGCGGTCGATCGGCCGGCGGTTCCTGGCCGAGAACTCGGGAAGTTTCCTCTTTCGCTCGGCAAGGGTCGGGCTGCCCTCGCCCGTCCACACGAAGGCATCGAGCGCGAGGCGCGCGACGCGCTCCGGGTGCCCCTGGGCGAAGAGCGCCGCGCGCAGCGCTCCCGAGGAGATGCCGTACACGAGCAGCTTCCCCGCGCCCGAGGTCTCGAGGATGTATTCGCTGCCGGCGGCGAGATCGTCGGCGCCGTTGGGAATGTCGCAATTGATCGGGCGCGATTTGTCGGAGCGACCGTAACCCTCGTGGTCCATGCACCAGGTCTCGAAGCCGCGGGCCGCGAACCAGTCCATCACCGATGAGTCGCGGCGCCCCGGGACCTTCAGATCGAAGGTCGGCTGCGAGGCCATCGATGAGCCGTGGACGAAGAGCACGGTTCCGCGCCTTTGCGCGCCCGCGGCGGGAAGTTTCTGCCAGAGAAACAGCCGGACCTTGTCCCTGCCCTTGCTGACCCAGTGCTCCTTTCCCGATTCCGCCGCGCGCGCTTCCGATGCCGCCTGCTTCACGTCTTCTCTCCGGGAAAAATGCGAATTTTAGCACCCGCAGCGGGCGCGCCCCGGGACACTGCGGCCGCGGGGCTCACGAACAGTCGAACAGCACCAGCTCGACTGCCGCTGCGGTCGAGGTGCCGAAGGCGATCTTGCCCCGGCCGCGCAGCATGACGCGGTCGCGGCGCAGCAGCACCTCGCGGTCCGCCCCGATCTGCACGTAGGTGCCGTTGGTCGATTCGTCGATCAGGATGTACTGCACGCCCCTGCGCTCGATGCGCGCGTGCAGGCGCGAGGCGGTCTTCTCGCTCACCACGATATCGCAGGTCGAATCGCGGCCGAGCGAGAGCGCCGTTTTCTCCCGCGGGAATTCCATGGTGCGCTCGCCGACCTCGAGGGTGAGCCTGATTTCCACCTTGGCGCTGGAGGCGAGCCCCGCGACCTGGGTCGCGTCCTCGGTGTCCCCCCACATGATCTCGAACACGCGCACCGCATCGTGCTTGCCCTTGACCTGGATCGCGTCCAGATCGCGCAGGCTCGCGCGCTGCGCGGCGGGCAAGGCGTTCGCGGTCGCGCCGCTGGTCAGAATCTGCCCCGCTTTCGCGAGCGCGGCGAGGCGCGCCGCGGTGTTGACGCCGTCTCCCCAGAAATCGCCCTTGTCCTCGAGCACGAGGCCGAAATGAAAGCCGATGCGGATCGCGAGCTTCACGCCGGCGGTCGGAGGCAGGGCGATCACGCGCTGCTGCATTTCCATCGCCGCGTTGCAGGCGGCCTGCCCGTTGCCGAACACCACCATGATCTCGTCGCCTATCGTCTTGACGACCTGGCCGTCGTGCTTCGCGACGATTCCGCGGAGCTCGTTCAGGCAGGCCTCGATCGCTTTCGCCGCGGGCTTGTCGCCGAGCAGCTCGTAGAGCGCAGTGCTGCCGCTCACGTCGGCAAAGAGAATCGCGCGTTCCTTGGAGATCAGCGTCATCGCAACCGGCTGTCGTTCAGCGGCACCCATTCGAACGCATGGGCTTGTTGCATTTTGGTAAA
>VBCH01000295.1 GCA_005884455.1 Betaproteobacteria bacterium | reverse complement strand
GCGCGCAATCTGACCTAAGCCATTCACGCGGCTGGAAACCCGGGCGGCGCCTGGCTTTCGAACCAGTACGCAGACGTATTCCTAGTAGCGCTTGACAGAGTCCTATCTTTGCGAATATGATGTGCGTCATATGACAACTGTCAAGGCCGGCTCCAAGAAGGAGGAAACCCGCGAGCGGATTCTGCGCGCGGCGGCGCGCGCCATTCGCAAGCACGGCTACGAAGGCGTCGGGGTCGCGGACGTGATGAAGGAGGCCGGGCTGACGCATGGCGGGTTCTATGCGCATTTCGAGTCGCGCGATGCGCTCCTGGCGGCGGCTGCCGATCAGGCGGGTGCGGAATCGATCGAGCACCTCACGCGCGCGATCGCGGCGGCGAAGCCGGGCCAGGAGCTCATCGCGCTCGTGGACACCTATCTCTCCGACGGACACGTCGCCGCTCCGGACAAGGGCTGCGCCATCGCCGCAGCAGGGACTGAAGTGCCGCGCCAAGAAGGGCCAGTGCGCCGCGTGGCGAACCGGCGCATCAAGGACCTCATCAGCCTCGTCGAGCGCCAATTCCCCGAGTGGGGCAAGAGCGCAGCACACGACAAGGCGATGGGCATCGCCGCAACCCTGGTCGGGGCTCTGGTCCTAGCGCGCGCGGTGGACGACGCACAGCTTTCCAACCGCATCCGCAAGGCGGCGCGCGAGCTGGTTCGCGCGACGGCCGGCTAGTTTTTTTGACCTTTAATATGACGATCATCATATGATGGACCCCCGCACCCGTTTACTGCTCGAGGCGCCGACCGCCTCGACGCTGCTGCGGCTCGCCATCCCGAACATGCTGGTCATGCTGGCGCAGGCTGCGGCAGGCCTCGTGGAAACCTACTTCATCGGCAAGCTTGGCACCGACGCGCTTGCCGGCGTCGCGCTGGTATTCCCGGTCGTGATGCTGATGCAGATGATGTCCGCCGGCGCGATGGGCGGCGGCATCGCCTCGTCGATCGCGCGGGCGCTGGGCGCCGGCCGCCGCGCCGACGCGAACGCGTTGGCGTTACATGCGCTCGTCATCGCGCTCTGCCTGGGCGCTGCCTTTGCCATCGGTGTAGTCGGTGGCGGGCGCTGGATCTATCAGGCGATGGGTGGAAGCGGTCGTGCGCTCGAGGCTGCGCTGACGTACTCGAACTGGATTTTCGCCGGCGCGGTGCTGGTATGGCTCTTCAACTCGCTAGGCGCCGTCCTGCGCGGTACCGGCAACATGGCATTCCCTGCAGCCGTCACCTGCATCGGGGTCCTGATCCTCGTGCCGGCGTCGCCGGTCCTCATCTTCGGTTGGGGCCCGTTCCCGGCGCTCGGGATCGCGGGCGGGGCGGTGGCCCTCCTTTCGTACTATGTCCTCGGTTGCCTGGCGTTCGTCGCCTACCTCTGGGGCGGACGGAGCGTGCTGCATCCGTCGCTGCGCACCGTGCGCTTCCGCTGGCCACTCTTTCGCGACATCCTGCGCGTCGGTGCGGTGGCCGCGCTTGTCACCGTGACGACGAATCTCACCATCATCATCGGCACCGCGTTCGTCGGCGGGTTCGGCCCGGCCGCGATCGCTGGCTACGGCACCGGCGCGCGGCTCGAATACCTGCAGGTGCCGCTCGTCTTCGGCCTCGGTGGCCCGCTGGTCGCGATCGTCGGCACGAGCATCGGTGCAGGAGAGCGCGAGCGAGCGCTGCGCACCGCGTGGATCGGCGCTGCCATCGCTTTCACCCTCACCGAGGCGATCGGCCTTTGCGCCGCCGCCTTTCCGACGGCATGGCTTTCACTCTTCGACACTGATGCGCGGATGCTCGAGGCCGGAGCGACTTACCTGCGGACCGTCGGGCCTTTCTATGGAATGTTCGGCCTCGCGTTGTCACTTTACTTCGCGTCGCAGGGCGCGGGCCGGCTGCTGTGGCCGCTCCTCGGCGCCGCGGCGCGCCTTGCGATCGCGGCGCTCGCCGGCTGGCTCGCGCTGCGCTGGACCGGCGAGCTCTCGCACGTGTTCCTGGCGCAAAGCCTCGGGCTCGTCGCCGCGGGCCTCATCAATTGGGCCGCCGTCGCGGGCGGCGCCTGGTTCGGTTCGCTGAGGTGGCCATGGTCAACGGCGGCCGCGCTGCAAAAACAATCGTCGACATGAGCGGAAATACCGAGTTTCAACCTCAAAGGGCTCTGCAATGCGCCGCCGTCATTTCCGTATCGTCCTCTTGCTGAGCGCCAGCCTTTTGGCCGGTTGCGCGGTCGGCCCGGACTACCAGTCGCCCAACATTTCCGTGACGTCCCGTTTTCTCGGTCAGGACGGCATCGGGCGCCGCGAGACCCGGAGCAAAGCGGACCTTCAAGCCTGGTGGGCCGCCTTCGATGATCCAATGCTGACGCGCTTCGTCGCCCTGGCCCTCGACCAGAATCTGGACATGGCGCTGGCTGCGGCGCGTGCTGCTCAAGCGCGCGCGTCGTTGCGCCGAGCAGATGCAGCGCTGCTTCCATCAGCCAATGTGAGCGTGCAGGGTGCAAGGGCCTACCAGTCGGTCGAGACCCCGCTGGGACAGGTGCTCAACTCCACGCCCGGCTTCGACCGCAGTGGCAGCTACTACGAGGCCAACCTCGGTGCGAGCTGGGAAATCGACGTGTTCGGCGGCCTGCGAAGAGAGCAGGAAGCCGTGCGCGCGGAGTATCAGGCATCCGAAGCCGGCACGGTTGCGACACGGCTCGCCGTGGCCGCGCAAACGGCGGATGTGTACGTCACGGTCCGAGGATTGCAAGCGCGTATCGCGATCGCCCGACAACAAGCGGAGACGCGCCGTCAGCTTCTCTCCACGGTCATGCTCCAGTACGAGAAGGGGATCGCCGCCGAGCTGCAGGTACGCCAAGCCGAGGGCTCGCTCGCTCAGGTCGAGGCGCAAATCCCCGTCCTGGAAACCGGGCTCGAAGCGGCGATGAATGCGCTGGAAGTGCTTCTCGGGGTACAGCCGGGAACCTACCGCGGCGAGCTGGGCTTGGCGGCACCTGTCCCGATCGCTCCGGGTCTCGCCGAGACCGGCACCCCAGCCGAGATGATTCGCCGCAGACCGGATCTCATCGTGGCCGAGCGGCGCTTGGCAGCAACCAGCGCGCGCATCGGCGTGGCGATTTCGGAGTACTACCCCAAGTTCTCGCTCGGCGCGCTGCTGGGCAGCGCCACCGCAGTATCAAGCGGCAACCTCTTTACCAGCGGTGCGAACCAAGCCCAGGGCGTCCTCGGACTTCGCTGGCGTTTGTTCGACTTCGGCCGCGTCGATGCGCAGATCGCCGCTGCGCGTGGCCGGGAGGCTGAAGCACTCGCGGCATACCGGCTGGCCGTGCTGCGAGCGACCGAGGAAGTGGAGAACGCGTTTTCGGCCCTCGTCAAACGCGAGGCCCAAGTCACCATCCTGACGCGGGGCGAATCGTCTCTCGCGCGTGCGCGCGAGAACTCGCTTGCCGCCTACAAAGGCGGTGTCGTCAGCTTGATCGAGGTGCTGAACGCCGACGGCAACCTGCTGCAGATACGCGACGAGAAGGCGCAGGCGCAAACCGAAGTTGCGCGCGCCGCCATCTTCTCCTTCCGGGCTCTGGGTGGCGGGTGGGATGCAAGCAGCGACAGCTATAGCGCCCTTCAGTGATTCGTTACGGAGATTCCAATGCTTCAGCGCCATCCCGCCATAGTTGTTGCTGTCATCGGTCTGTTGCCCTTCGTTTTGGCGGCATGCAGTGACGCCGCTTCTTCCTTAAGCGACCCGCGGACGCAGCCTCCGCTGGTGCGGACAGAGGCTGTCGAGCGCTCGGTCAAGTCAGAGCGTTCGTTCACCGGCGTCGTCGCGGCCCGCGTGCAGAGCGACCTAGGGTTCCGAGTCCCCGGGAAAGTCCTGGAACGCCTGGTCAATGCAGGGCAAACCGTCAAGCGCGGCCAAACGCTCATGCGCATCGATCCCACGGACCTGACGCTCGCCGTGCGCGCGCACGACGAGGCCGTTGCCGCTGCCAGGGCGCGAGCGCGCCAAACTGCGGCCGACGAGTTGCGGTACCGCGACCTCGTCGCCGGGGGTGCGGTTTCGGCATCGGCCTATGACAAAGTCAAGGCTGACGCCGAGGCGGCAAGAGCGCAACTCAATGCGGCCGAAGCCCGGGCCGACGTTGCCCGCAATGAGACGGGCTACGCGGACCTGCTGGCTGACGCGGATGGCGTGGTAGTCG
>VBCH01000157.1 GCA_005884455.1 Betaproteobacteria bacterium | reverse complement strand
ATCAAAATGGTCAACGAAGGGAAAGTCATGGAAGAAGCCAAGGCCAAGGCGCTGCAGGCCGCTCTGGCGCAGATCGAAAAGCAGTTCGGCAAGGGCTCCATCATGAAGATGGACTCGGCCGCTGTGCAGGACGTGCAAGTGATCTCGACCGGATCGCTCGGCCTGGACATCGCGCTCGGCGTGGGCGGGCTGCCGCGGGGCCGCGTGGTCGAGATCTACGGACCGGAGTCCTCGGGCAAGACGACCCTGACACTCTCCGTCATCGCGCAGGCGCAGAAGCTGGGCGGCACCGCCGCCTTCATCGACGCCGAGAACGCGCTCGACCCGCAATATGCGGCCAAGCTCGGCGTGAAGATCGACGAGCTGCTGATCTCGCAGCCCGACACCGGCGAGCAGGCGCTCGAGATCGCCGACATGCTGGTGCGCTCGGGGTCGGTCGACGTTATCGTCATCGATTCGGTCGCCGCGCTCACGCCGAAAGCCGAGATCGAGGGCGAGATGGGCGAGCCGCAGATGGGTCTGCAGGCGCGCCTCATGAGCCAGGCGCTGAGGAAGCTCACCTCCAACATCAAGCGCACCAACACGCTCGTCATCTTCATCAACCAGATCCGCATGAAGATCGGCGTCATGTTCGGCAATCCCGAGACGACCACCGGGGGCAACGCGCTCAAGTTCTACGCGTCGTGCCGCCTCGACATCCGGCGCATCGGCAGCATCAAGCGCGGTGACGAGGTGATCGGCTCCGAGACCCGCGTGAAGGTGGTGAAGAACAAGGTCGCGCCGCCGTTCCGCGAGGCGCTGTTCGATATTCTCTACGGCGAAGGGGTGTCCCTCGAGGGCGAGATCCTCGAGCTCGGCGTCAGCTGCGGCGTGGTCGACAAATCCGGCGCCTGGTACCAGTACAAGAAGGACCGCATCGGTCAGGGTAAGGACAACGCCCGCGACTTCCTGAAGGAAAACCCGGAGCTCGCCGCTGAGATCGAGGCGAAGATCCGCGAGAAGCTCGGCATCAAGACTCCGGAGGCATTGGCTCCCGTCACCGCCGAGGTGTGAACCTCGTCGAGAAAGGGGGCGTAGCCCCCTTTCAAAATCCCCCAAATTAGGAAAATGCCAAACGCAATGCCGACGCTGCGCGAGCGGGCCCTGCGGCTGCTCGCGCGGCGCGAGCACAGCCGCGCCGAGCTTGCCGGGAAACTCCGGACGCACGTCCATCCCGGGGAGGATCTCGAAGAGCTGCTGGAAGATCTGTCGCGACGCAAGCTCCTGTGCGACGAGCGCTACGCGGAATCGCGCGCGCACGCGCTGTCGCGCAAGTACGGCGCGGCGCGCATTGCGCACGAGCTGCGCGCGAAGGGTCTCGACAAGGGACTCGCAGAGCAGACGGCCAAAGCCGCCCGCGCGACGGAGCTCGAGCGCGCGCGCGAAGTCTGGCGCAGAAAGTTCCGGGTCGCGCCGAGGACCCGCGAGGACCGAGCCAGGCAGATGCGCTTTCTTCAGTCGCGAGGGTTTTCTTTCGACGCCATCCGGGCGGTGGTCGGCGGCAAGGACGACTGAGACGAGGCCGGCAACGCGCAAATCGCTCCGGTACTAGAATTCGCTCCATGTACGAGCGCCACGGCCAGCCGCTGCTCTCCAGACGTCTCTTTGTGCGGCGGGTCGTGCGCAGCCTCGCCGCCGGCGCGTTGATAATAACGGTGTCGCTTTCCGTCGGCATGCTCGGGTACCACTGGATCGAAAACATGCGCTGGATCGATGCCTTCGCCAACGCGGCGATGATCCTGTCCGGCATGGGACCTCTGGAACCCCTCAAGACCGACGGAGGCAAGCTTTTTGCGGGTCTTTACGCGATCTACAGCGGCCTCGCGGTCATCCTCATCGCAGGGGTCGTGTTCGCGCCGGTCGTGCACCGATTCCTGCATCGGTTCCATCTCGAACCCGACTCCCGGAAATGAGCGAGCCGAAGACGGAGGGCTGGCTCGACGAGACGCGTTCTGCGTATCTCTACCGCGTGATCGCGGAGGTCGAACGCGGCTCGCCGCGCTCGGAGCTGTTCCAGAAGCTCGCGCGCGAGGCCGAGGGGCAGGCCGCGATCTGGGCGAAGAACGCGGGGCTTGTATCGGTGCCCGCCTTCGTTCCAGACCTGCGCACCCGTATCGTGGCAGGACTGGTTCGGCGGCACGGCGCGCGCGCGATGCGCGGCATTCTCGCCGCGATGAAAGTGCGGGGACTCTCCGTCTACAGCCACGCGGCGCCGGGGCACCCGGCGCCGACCTCGGCCGATGAAGTCGGCAAACGCCATCGCGGCATTGCGGGCGGCGGAAATCTGCGCGCCGCCGTATTCGGCATCAACGACGGGCTGGTGTCGAACGCAAGCCTCATCCTCGGCGTGGCAGGTGCCTCGGCGAACAACAGCACCATCCTGCTCTCCGGTATCGCCGGTCTGCTGGCAGGAGCCTTCTCCATGGCCGCCGGCGAGTATGTTTCGGTGCGCTCGCAGCGCGAGATGTACGAGCATCAGATCGGGCTGGAGCGGGCCGAGCTTGCCGAGTATCCGGAAGAGGAAGCCGAGGAGCTAGCGTTGATCTATGCGGCGCGCGGGATGAGCGTGAGTGACGCCCACGGTCTCGCACAACGCACCATCGCGAATCCCGAGCTGGCGCTCGACACGCTCGCGCGTGAGGAGCTCGGCCTCAATCCCGAAAACCTCGGGTCGCCCTGGGGCGCGGCTCTGTCCTCTTTTTTTTCCTTCGGTGTCGGCGCGCTGGTGCCGCTCGCGCCGTTTCTGTTCGCTCGCGGCCAGGGCGCCCTCATCGCGGCGGTCGCATTGACCGCCGTCGCCTTGTTCGGGGTCGGCTCGATGATCAGCCTGTTCACGGGCCGCAGCGCCGTGCGCGACGGCCTGCGCATGCTCGCGATAGGCGGCGGCGCGGGGGCGGTCACCTACCTGGTGGGCGCGCTGCTCGGCGTGAGCCTCGCCTGACCGGCTGCAAAACCGGACATGGAGGCAGGGCTCGTCGTTCACAGTCTCGTCGGGTTTTTCCTCCTGCACGCCGTCGCCTGGGCGCTGAGCGAAGAGCGCAGAGCCGTCGCCTGGCGGCCGGTCATCGCAGGCATGCTGCTGACCTTCGGGTTGGGGTTGGTGCTGCTCAAGGCGCCTTACGCCAAGGACGTCTTTCTCGCGTTGAACGGGGCGCTCGACGCCCTCGAGGAAGCGACCCGGGACGGGACCGCGTTCGTGTTCGGATTTCTCGGGGGCGGACCGCTGCCGTTCGCCGAAACCTATCCCGGTGCGAGCTTCGTGCTTGCGTTCCGGGCGCTGCCGCTGGTGCTCGTGGTGAGCGCCTTGTCGGCGCTGCTGTTCCATTGGGGGGTGCTGCCCTGGATCGTGAGGAGTTTTTCGCTCGTCCTGGAAAAAACAATGGGGGTCGGCGGGGCGATCGGGCTGTCCTCCGCGGCGAACGTGTTCGTCGGCATGGTCGAGGCGCCTCTGGTCGTCAAGCCCTATATCCGGAACATGAGCCGCGGTGAGCTCTTCATTCTTATGAGCTGCGGGATGGCAACCGTCGCTGGAACGGTGATGGCGCTCTATGCGAGCATCCTTTCGAAGGTGATTCCCGACGCGCTGGGCCACATCCTGATCGCCTCGATCATCAGCACCCCGGCGGCGATCGCGATCTCGGTGCTCATGGTTCCGGGGAAGGCGTCGGCCACGGAGGGAAAGCTCGAACCCCGGGCCGCGACCTCGAGCATGGACGCGGTGACCCGCGGGACGGTCGATGGGGCGCAGCTCCTGGTCAACATCGTCGCGATGCTGCTGGTGCTGGTGTCGCTGGTGAGCCTCGCCAACCAGGTTCTGGCGCTGCTTCCAGGGGTCGCGGGGGCCCCGGTCACGCTGCAGCGCCTGTTCGGCCTGGCATTGGCGCCTCTTGTCTGGATCATGGGCATTCCGTGGGCGGAGGCGACGACGGCGGGGGCGTTGATGGGTACGAAGACCGTGCTCAACGAGTTGCTCGCCTACGTCGATCTCGCGAAGCTCCCCGAGGGCGCGCTCAGCCCCCGCAGCCGGCTCATGATGACGTATGCGCTGTGCGGCTTCGCCAATTTCGGCAGCCTCGGCATCATGATCGGGGGTCTCGCGACCATGGCGCCCGAGCGCCGGGACGAGATCGTCTCGCTCGGCGGAAAGACGATCGTCTCCGGAACGCTCGCGACCTGCGTCGCGGGCTCCGTCGTCGGCATGCTGTATTGAGCCCGCGCGGGGAGTCTTACTGGAGAATCGCCTTCACCTTCTCCCAGTCGTTGGGATAGAGGGCGAGCATTCCTGGCTTGTCGGCTTCGAGCACCGAATAGTCGAGCGCCAGAAACTCCGCGACGATTGCATCGTACTTCTCCCGCAGGACGCTCGAACCGGGGTCGAGACTGCTAACCACGCCCAGGCCGGTCGGCGCCGTTCCGATAACTTTCACGCTCAGGTCGGGACGATATTTCCTGAGGAGGAGGATGAGCCGCCATATGTCGCCGCTCCAGAAGCTGGTTCGGCGCTCTCGTTCGGCGGTGTGGCGCGACAAGGGGTAACAGTCGTGAATCAATATCGTCGATCGTGACGTGCAGTGCCGCTCGACATTGATGAAGTCGCGCAGCGCGAACTCGAATTGGTGCATCCCGTCGATGAAGGCGAGATCGATGGGCAAGCCGCCGAATTCCGCCCTCACGTCGTGAGCGGCGAAGTACTCGTCGCTCGTCGTGGCATGTATGCTCGTGCCCGGGGCGAGGCACTGCGTGATCTTGGGCTCGGGGTCGATGCCGATCGCGCGTGTTTCCCGCCGGGCGAGAGCGATCGATTCCCCGGTCTCGACGCCGATCTCCAGGTAAGTTCGCGGACGCAAATGCGAATGGAACATCGAGATGACATCGAGATAGAAGGGTCCGGGAAGGTTGAGACCCGCGAGGAAGCCGTGCGCGGGGTGCAGCCCGGGCTCGAGTGCGAGCGCCCTTTCGCAGCATTCGCGCGCGGCCTCGTTCGCGCCCAGCCCCCGGTGCGCCACCGCCGCGCCGAAATGGCACTCGGCGTTTTGCGGGTCGAGCGCGCGGGCGCGTTCGAAATGCCCGAGCGCCTCGCGGAAGCGTCCCGTCCGCAAGTCGATTCCGCCCGCGTAGCTGTGCGCCTGAAGGTGTTCGGGCTCCGCTCGCAGCGTGGCGGCAAAATGCTCCGCGGCGGCAGCAAGCTTGCCCGCCTTGTACGCCTCCACCCCGGCTTCGAAGGCGGTCTGCCCCGGCCGCAAGCGGACTTTCGGCTCGAATAGATCTTTCAGTATGCGTCCCAGCATGCCGCGCTAAGCTTAACTCAATAAGGGAGAGTCGTTGCACGACCCGATGAATCAGGCGAAAATCGGGCGCTTCAACGAGTTGTCCCGGGTATTCATGAAATCGTCCGAAATCAGGGCAAAGTTTCTGAAGTTCTTCGAAGAGCGCGGCCACGCGGTGGTCGCCTCGAGCCCGCTCGTGCCGGCAAACGATCCCACGCTGCTTTTCACCAACTCGGGCATGGTGCAGTTCAAGGACGTGTTTCTCGGCAAGGAAACCCGGGCCTACAAGCGCGCCGCGACCGCACAGCGGTGCCTGCGCGCGGGCGGAAAACACAACGATCTGGAGAACGTCGGCTACACCGCGCGCCACCACACCTTCTTCGAGATGCTCGGCAACTTTTCATTCGGCGACTACTTCAAGCGCGACGCGATCCGCTATGCCTGGGACCTGCTGACCAAGGTGTACAAGCTCGCCCCGGAGCGGCTGTGGACGACGGTGTATCACGAGGACGACGAAGCCTACGATCTCTGGACGAAGGAGATCGGCGTGCCGAAAGGGCGCTGCATCCGCATCGGCGACAAGCCCGGGGGCCCAAAATACCAGAGCGACAACTTCTGGCAGATGGCCGACACGGGCCCCTGCGGTCCCTGCAGCGAGATTTTCTACGATCACGGGCCCGGGATCCCGGGCGGCCCGCCTGGCTCGGGCGAAGCCGAGGGCGATCGCTACATCGAGATCTGGAATCTCGTTTTCATGCAGTTCAATCGGGACGACAAGGGCGCGGTGACGCCCCTGCCCAAACCTTGCGTGGACACGGGCATGGGCCTGGAGCGGATCGCAGCCGTTCTCCAGGGCGTGCACTCGAACTACGAGATCGACCTGTTCCGGGACCTGATACGCGCCGCCGGCCGTGAGACGGGGACGAAAGACCTGCAGAACAATTCGCTGAACGTGATCGCCGATCACATCCGCGCGTGCGCTTTTCTCATCGTGGATGGCGTGATACCCGGAAACGAAGGGCGCGGTTACGTGCTTCGCCGCATCATCCGCCGCGCCATCCGCCACGGCTACAAGCTCGGGCGCAAAGAGCCTTTCTTCCACCGCCTGGTCGCGGACCTTTCACGCGCGATGGGCGAGGCCTATCCGGAGCTCCCGCGGGCGAGGGAGCGTGTCACGCAGGTCCTCGAGGCCGAGGAGGTGCGTTTCGCCGAGACGCTCGAGAACGGCATGAAGGTGCTCGAAGGCGCGCTGCATCGCGAAGACCGCATGCTCGACGGCGAAACCGTGTTCCAGCTCTACGACACCTTCGGTTTTCCGGTCGATCTGACTGCAGACATGGCGCGCGAGCGCGGCATCATGATCGACCACGCGGGGTTCGAGGCGGCGATGCAGCGCCAGCGCGAGCGCGCCCGCGCCTCGGGCAAGTTCAGGATGGACGCGGGCGTCGAGTACTCCGGGCGTGCGACGGAATTCCGCGGCTACGACACCCTTGCACTCGACGACGCCAAGGTGGTGGCGCTCTACAGAGAAGGGACTTCGGTGCCGGCGATCGCGGCGGGGGAGGCCGCCATCGTCGTGCTGGACAAGACCCCGTTCTACGCCGAGTCGGGGGGCCAGGTGGGCGATGCGGGCGAAATCGTCGCCGCGGGCGGCACTTTCGTCGTTTCCGACACGCAGAAAATCCAGTCCGCAGTGTTCGGCCATCACGGCGCGCTCGCGACGGGCCGGCTAGCCGTGGGCGACAAGGTGGCGGCGCGCGTGGACGCGCAGCGGCGCGCGCGCACCATGCGCAATCACTCGGCCACGCACTTGATGCACAAGGCCCTGCGCGAGGTGCTGGGGCAGCACGTGCAGCAAAAGGGGTCGCTCGTGGACGCCGACAAGACGCGCTTCGACTTCTCGCACGACGCGGCCATGACCGACGAGCAGCTCCGTCGCATCGAAGCGATGGTCAACGCGGAAATACTCAGGAACGAGGCGACCTCGGCGCGCATCATGAAGTTCGACGACGCGGTCAAAGGCGGTGCCATGGCCCTGTTCGGCGAGAAGTACGGCGACGAGGTGCGCGTTCTGGACATCGGTTCCTCGCGCGAGCTCTGCGGCGGCACGCACGTCGCCCGCACCGGCGACATCGGCTTCTTCAAGGTCACGTCCCAGGGCGGCGTGGCGGCGGGCGTGCGCCGCGTCGAGGCGACCACCGGCGAGGGGGCGCTTGAATGGGTGCAGAATATGCAGCGTGAAGTGGAGGAATTAGCGCTTGAGGCAGGATTTAAAGGTGCGTCTCTGGATGTCCTGAAGGAGAAATTTCTCGCGCTGCAAGCGTCGGATAGGGCCAAGGAAAAGGAACTCGCGCGCTTGAAGTCAAAGATGGCCTCCTCGCAGGGCGAAGACTTGGCGGCGCAGGCCGTGGAAGTGAAAGGCGTCAAGGTCCTGGCCGAGGCGCTCGACGGAGCGGACGCGAGGACGCTGCGCGAGACGCTCGACAAGCTGAAGGACAAGCTGAAGTCAGCGGCGATCGTGCTCGGTTCGAGCGAAGGCGGGAAGGTAAGCCTTATCGCCGGGGTTACTCCGGACCTTACAGCGAAGCTGAAGGCCGGCGAACTGGTCAACTTCGTCGCCCAACAGGTGGGCGGAAAGGGCGGGGGCCGGCCGGATATGGCCCAGGCCGGAGGCAACGACGCATCGAAACTGGCCGGGGCTCTGCAGTCGGTCAAGGGATGGGTCGAGCAGCGCCTGTGAAGCGTCCTCGAGGAGAGTAAGCCATGAGAATTTTCGCGGTCCTGTTCGCGATTGTCTTGGTCATCGCCGGATATTTCCTGTTCGTGTTCAACTGGAGCTACTCGGAAGGCGAGCGCGCCGGCTGGATTCAGAAATTCTCCAGCAAAGGATGGCTGTGCAAGACCTGGGAGGGGGAATTGGCGATGGTGTCGATGCCCGGCTCGATGTCCGAGAAGTTCTTCTTTACGGTTTGGGACGATGCAACCGCCGAACAGATCAACAAGGTGATGGGCAAGCGCGTTTCGCTTCACTACGAGGAAAAAGTCGGGATTCCTACGAGTTGCTTCGGCGAGACCCGGTATTACGTGACGAAAATCAACGTAGTTGAGGAGATTCCGCTCGCGCCCGGAGTGGTCGTTCCGACGCCGCAGGCGCCCGCAGCGCCGAGCCCGCAGTAGCTAAAAGCCTATCCGCTGCTTTTTCGGCGAGCGAACGTCGTCGATGTCGGAGACGTCGATTTCGTCCCGGCATGCGAGCTTCGCGTTGCCGAACGCGTTCATGATGCCGCGGCGCATTTCCCGGGGCGAGAGCTCGGCAAATCGCTCTTGCACGTCC
>VBCH01000156.1 GCA_005884455.1 Betaproteobacteria bacterium | reverse complement strand
CGCGCTCGACGTACTGCGCGGTAAGGGTGGCGACTCCCGAGAGGTGCTGGAGAAAATTCAGCGCGGTCCGCTCCACCGCGAGCAGACCGCGAGCCGGGCCCTCGAATCGGCCCATCGCCGTGCCCGCATTGACGCGATCCCCGTCCTTCACGCGCAGCTCCACCCGGCACTGCGGCACGCGGCGGCGGAACACCTGCGCGGCGACGTCGATGCCGGCGACGACGATGTCCTGGCGCGCGTTGAGCGCGAGCTCCGCGCGCGCGTCGGCTGGGATCACCAGCTCCGAGGTGAGGTCGGCGAAGCCGATGTCCTCGGCGAGCGCGCGGTCGATCAGTTCTTCGACGACGAGGGGATCGATCATGGGAAGAGATTATAATGCGTGCGTTTCTACGCTCGCCCAAAGGGCGCGAGAATGAGCGCAAAGCGCCACGAATCCCCGATCAAGACTCCCAGGCAGCTCGTCACCGTCCTGGTGCTCGCGTTCCTCGCGCCGATCATCGTGATCGTCCTGCTCGCGCAACTCGCGACGAGCGGCAGGAATTACGACGAGGACGCCAAATCGCCCGAAGCAGTCGCAAAGCGCATCAAGCCGGTCGCCGAGGTCAACATGGGCACGGCGGGGCCGGCCGGCAAAGTCCTGAAGACCGGAGAGGAGATATACAAGTCGGTCTGCACGGCGTGTCACGCCACCGGGATCGCGAAGGCGCCGAAATTCGGCGACCGGCGCGACTGGGCGCCGCGCATCCGCGAAGGGCAGAAGGAACTCGTGCGGGTGGCGCTGAAGGGCGAAGGCGCGATGCCGCCCAAGGGCGGCGCGGCCGATCTCTCCGACATCGAAGTCGAGCGCGCCGTCGTCTACATGGTCAACGCAGCCGGCGGAAATTTCCGGGAGCCGGCGCCGCCCGGTACCGCGGTGCAGGCGGCGGCCAAGACGGACGGCAGGACGGTCTACGAGTCGACGTGCATGGCCTGCCACGGCGCGGGCGTGGCGAACGCGCCCAAGCTCGGCGACAAGAAAGCGTGGGCGATGCACCTCGTGCACGGCGCCGAGCACGTGTACGAGAACGCGCTCAAGGGCAAAGGCGCGATGCCGCCCAAAGGGGGCAACCTCACGCTCTCGGATGCGGAAGTGAAGGCGGCGGTGGACTACATGCTCGGCACGCTAAAATAATCCAGACCTTGATCGATCACCTCGATCACATCGTCCTCACGACCGCGCACACCGAGCAGTGCATTGATTTCTACACCCGGGTGCTCGGAATGAAATTCGAGCGCTTCGGCCAAGGCCGCATCGCGCTCAAGTTCGGCGTCCAGAAGATCAATCTCCATGAAAAGGGAAGAGAGTTCGAGCCCAAGGCGACGCTCGCCGCGCCGGGGACGCTCGACATCTGCTTCATCGCGTCGGTGCGCCTAGAAGAGGTGATCGCTCGCTTTGCCGCGTGCAACGTGCCTATCATAGAGGGGCCGGTGATGAAAACCGGAGCGCAGGGACCGATCCGTTCGGTGTACGTACGCGATCCGGACGGCAACCTGGTGGAGATTTCAGAGCGAGCCGCTTGAGCACGCGCTTCGTCACATGAGAATCGCATTCGTCGCCGATCCGCTGTCCTCTTTCAAGATCCACAAGGACTCGACCTACGCGATGATGGTCGAGGCCGCAAAGCGCGGCCACGATCTGTATTTCGTGCCGCAGGAAGGCCTCATGTGGAAGGGAGGCCGGGTCAGCGGCGAAATCTCCCGGCTCAGTCTCAGCGGCGCCAAGGATCCCTGGTATTTGACCGCGTCGCCGACGGAGACGCCGCTCGCCGAATTCGACGTCGTGCTCATGCGCAAGGACCCGCCGTTCGACGCCGAATACGTCGCGAGCACCTGGCTTCTGGAGCTCGCGCAAAAGGATGGCGCGAAGGTGTTCAACGACCCGCGCGCGATTCGCGACCACAGCGAGAAGCTCTCGATCGCGAAATACCCGCAATTCTCGCCGCCGACTCTGGTGACGCGGCTTCCCGGGCAACTCCAGCAGTTCATCGACACTCACCGCGACGTGGTGCTGAAGCCCCTGGACGGCATGGGCGGCGAGTCGGTGTTTCGCGTCACCTCGAGCGATCCCAACCGCAACGTTATCGTCGAGACGCTGATTCGCGACGGCGCAAAATCGGTCATGGCGCAGCGCTACATCCCGGAGATCCGCGAAGGCGACAAGCGCATCCTGCTGATCGCGGGGAAAGCCGTGCCGCATTGCCTTGCGCGCATCCCGAAGCCCGGCGAGACGCGCGGCAACCTCGCCGCCGGCGGCACCGGCGTCGCGAAGCCGCTGTCGCGGCGCGACCTGGAAATCGCGAACGCGCTCGGGCCGGAGCTCGCGCGAGCGGGGCTGCTCCTCGTGGGCCTGGACGTGATCGGCGATTACCTCACCGAAATCAACGTCACCAGCCCCACCTGCTTCCGGGAAATCACCGAGCAGACCGGTTTCAATGTCGCTGGGATGTTTCTCGACGCCCTGGAAGCCGCCGTAAAGTAGCAAAATAAGGCCATGGTCGGAGTCCTCATCGTCGCGCACGGCGCCCTGGGCGAGGCGCTCATCCACGGCGCGAGCCACGTGCTCGGCAAGCGGCCGCTGCAGGTGCAGCAGTTGGGCGTGACGGTCCACGACGATCCCGACGCGATCCTGCCCCAGGCCCAGGAGCTGGTGCGCCAGCTCGACGGGGGCGACGGGGTGCTCGTCCTCACCGACATCCTGGGCGCGACTCCTTCGAACATCGCCACGCGCCTGCTCAAGCCCGGCAAGGTCGAAGGCTTGTCGGGGGCGAGCCTCCCCATGCTGATCCGGGCGCTCACCTATCGCGAAGAACCGCTCGCCGCGGTGGTCGACAAGGCGATGAGCGGCGGGCGGGACGGCGTGGTCCACCTGTAATCGGACGCCTGCAATGCCGCGAACCGAAGCTGAAATCGTCAACAAGCTGGGACTGCACGCGCGCGCCGCGGCGAAGCTCACGCAGCTCGCGGGGAATTTCGCCGCCGAGGTGTGGCTGTTGCGCAACGGCCGTCGCGTGAACGCGAAAAGCATCATGGGCGTCATGATGCTCGCCGCAGGCAAGGGCAGCCGCATCGTCATCGAAGCCGAGGGCGAGGACGCGGAAGGCGCGCTCGCCGCGGTGGTTCGCCTGATCGCCGAGCGCTTCGGGGAAGAGGAGTAGGCTTCGGTGGAAATGGGCGAGAATCCTCAGGCGAGCAGCGCGAGCTTCACCCTGCACGGCGCGGGCGTTTCCGGGGGAATTGCGATCGGCCACGCGCACCTGGTCTCGACCGCGCGCCTGGAGGTCGCCCACTACGAGATCGCGCTGCAGGGGATCGACGCGGAGATCGCGCGCTTCGACGCTGCGATCGCGCAGGTCCGGGGCGAGCTTGCCGCGCTGGAGACGAGCGTGTCCACCGGCGCGCCGGCGGAGATGAAGGCGATCCTCAGCCTGCACGCGATGCTGCTCAATGATTCCAATCTCTCTGCGGTCCCTCGAGAGCTTATCGGCAGCCGGCGCTGCAACGCCGAATGGGCGCTGGTGCTGCAGATGGACTACCTCGTAGCGCAGTTCGAAGAGATGGACGACCCGTACCTGCGCGAGCGCAAGCAGGACATCGTGCAGGTGGTCGAGCGCGTGCTGAAGGCGATGCTCGGCACCGGGCACGCGCCCGCCGAGCCTTCGAGCGAGAAGGAGCTGATCGTGGTCGCGCACGATCTGTCGCCCGCGGACATGATTCTGTTCAAGCAGCACCAGTATGCGGGCTTCGTGACCGACCTCGGCGGGGTCACCTCCCACACAGCCATCGTCGCGCGCAGCCTCAACATCCCCGCGATCGTGGGCCTGCATCACGCGCGCAGCATGATCTGGGAGGGCGAGCTCGTGGTCGTCGACGGCCGCGAAGGCGTGCTGATCGTCAATCCCGGCGCGCGGGTGCTCGAGGAATACCGGCGGCTGCGGAGCGAAATCGAGGGCGAGCGGCAGAAGCTGAAGCGCCTGCGCACCGCCCGCTCGGCCACGATGGACGGCGTCACGGTCGACCTTCAGGCCAATATCGAGCTGCCGCAGGACGTGAAGGAGGCCAACGAAGCCGGAGCCGCGGGAATCGGCCTTTTCCGCAGCGAGTTCCTGTTCCTCAACCGGGACGATCTGCCTTCGGAAGACGAGCAGTTCGAGTCCTATCGGGAGGTCGCCGACGCGATGCACGGCCGGCCGGTCACGATCAGGACGCTCGACCTCGGAGCCGACAAGAGCATCAACGGCGCCGACCGGGGCGGACCCAATCCCGCGCTCGGCCTCCGCGCGATACGCTTCTGTCTCGCGGAGCCGCAGATGTTCCTGACCCAGCTCCGCGCGATCCTGCGCGCCTCCCGCCACGGGAAGATACGCCTGCTCATTCCGATGCTCGCCCACGCGCATGAGGTCGAGCAGACGCTCGCCGCCGTGCGGCAGGCGAAGGAAACGCTCGACGACCACAAGATCCCGTACGACCGGCGCTTACAGATCGGCGGGATGATCGAGGTGCCGGCCGCGGCGCTGTCCTTGAAATACTTCATCAGCAAGCTGGATTTTCTTTCGATCGGGACCAATGACCTGATCCAGTACACGCTAGCGATCGATCGCACCGACGACACCGTGGCGCATCTGTACGATCCGTTGCACCCGGCCGTGCTGCAGCTCATCGCGCAGACCATCCGCAGCGCGAAGCGCGCCAAGACTCCGGTGGCGGTGTGCGGGGAAATGGCGGGCGACGCTGCCATGACGCGTCTGCTGCTCGGCTTCGGGCTGCGCGAGTTCTCGATGCATCCGGCGCAGCTGCTCGCGATCAAGCAGCAGGTCCTGCGGACACGCGTCAGGGAAGTCGAGGGGCCGGCCGCGCGCGTCTACCGCGCGCACGACACCGGAAGGGCGCGCGCCCTGCTCGCCAAGCTCAACGCCTGAGTTGCGGCCCTGACCGTGCAAACGGATCGATCGATGCTCAGGGAAGTCCTTATCGTGGAGCAGAACAACCCCACGCTCAAGCGCCGCTGGTTCGAGAGCGATTACTTCGACCTGTTCATCTGGCAGGACGCGGACGCGGCCTTCGTCAGATTCCAGCTGTGCTACGACGTCGAGCTGAACGAGCGCGCTCTGGTATGGAGCGATCCCGAGGGCTTCTACCACGACGGCGTGGATCACGGCGACGGCATGGATGGCGGGGTCGGGCAGGCGCCGATCCTGGTGCGCGACGGAAAATTCGACTCGGGAACCGTCGTGCCGCGCTTCGAGCGCGAGGCGGCCGAGATGCCCGCCGATGTGCGCGATTTTGTCCTCGCTAAGATGCGCGCTCACCTGATCGAGCTTCACCGGCAGAAAATGGGCCGCAAGCGCGTGCGCCGCGAGCGCTGGCAGCAGCGCAAGCCCCGGTTCAAGGCGTCTCCGGGGAATTGACGTGGCCGCCGCGCTGAGGTAAGTTCCTGCTTCGCGCCGATTTGATCATCACATCAGCTTGCAGGCGCCGACCGGGTCGTAACCGGGCGTAAAACAAATATTGCTAAAGCGAGGGCGACCCGTTTAGCAGGCAGGCTAAGCGGGTTTTTCATTTTATGGCGCCAAGAGACGGGACAGAGCCGCGATCGGTGGGCGCGGTCAGGCCGCAAACGCTGAGCTTCACCGAACCGCTCCGCTTTCGCAGCGGAGCGGTTCTGAATTCGTACGATCTCGTCTACGAGACCTACGGGACGCTGAACGCGGCGAGATCGAACGCCGTGCTCGCCTGTCACGCACTCAACGCGGCGCACCACGTCGCCGGGTACTACGCCGACGACCCGGAAAACCTCGGCTGGTGGGACAACATGATCGGTCCCGGCAAGCCGGTGGACACCGACAAGTTCTTCGTCGTAGGCGTCAACAACGTCGGCGGCTGCTTCGGCTCGACCGGCCCGAAGAGCGTCGATCCCAGATCCGGGAAGCGCTACGGTTCTTCGTTCCCCGTCGTCACGGTCGAGGACTGGGTGAACGCGC
Organism: Betaproteobacteria bacterium; assembly: GCA_005884455.1. GTDB lineage: Bacteria > Pseudomonadota > Gammaproteobacteria > Burkholderiales > SG8-39 > VBDM01. Next base: position 3,480 of record VBCH01000156.1, on the reverse strand, counting down.
AGGCCCGCCTCGCGGACCGGCTGGGCATAGCCTCCTTTGCCGCCGTGATGGGAGGGAGCCTCGGCGCGATGCAGGCGCTGCAATGGACGATCAGCTATCCGGATCGCATCCGCAATGCCATCGTCGTCGCGGCCGCGCCCAAGCTCTCGGCGCAGAACATCGCCTTCAACGAAGTGGCGCGCCAGGCGATCACCACCGACCCGGATTTCCACGGAGGCGACTACTACGAGCACGGAGTGGTGCCGCGCCGGGGCCTGCGCCTTGCGCGCATGATCGGCCACATCACCTACCTGTCCGATGACGCGATGATGGAGAAATTCGGCAGAGCACTCCGCGGGGACTCGATTCAGTTCCATTTCGACGTCGATTTCGAGATCGAGTCCTACCTGCGCCACCAGGGCGACAAGTTCTCCGAGTATTTCGACGCCAACACCTATTTGCTGATCACGCGCGCGCTCGACTATTTCGACCCGGCGGCGGCGCACGACAACGATCTGTCGAGCGCGCTCGCCGCGGCACGCGCCCGGTTTCTGGTGGTGTCGTTCACTTCGGACTGGCGTTTCGCGCCGTCGCGCGCGCGGGAGATCGTCAAGGCGCTCCTGGACAACCGCCGCGACGTGTCCTACGCGGAGATCGACGCGCCGCACGGGCACGATGCGTTCCTGCTCGACGACGCGCGCTACCACGCACTGGTGCGGGCCTATTTCGACGGCGTCTTCGAGCGCCTATGACCGGGCAGGAAGAAGGCGCACTCTCGGGCCGTTCGGATTTCCAGGCGATCGCCGCCTGGGTCAGGCCGGATTCCACGGTGCTCGACCTGGGCTGCGGAGACGGGCTGCTGCTGAAATACCTGAAGCAGACCCGCAACGCTCGCGGCTACGGAATCGACATCGCCGACGCCAACGTGCTCGCCTGCGTGAAAAACGGCGCGAACGTCATCCAGAGCGATCTCGAGCGGGGCCTCGCGGGTTTCGACGCGGGTTCCTTCGATTGCGTGATCCTGTCGCAGACGCTGCAGGCGGTGCGGCACACCGAGCAGATCCTGCTCGAGATGCTCCGCGTCGGGCGCGAGGCGATCGTCTCGTTCCCGAACTTCGGGCGTTGGGACCTGCGGCTGCAGATAGCGCTGGGGAGAATGCCCGTGTCGGCCGAGCTGCCCTACGAGTGGTATAACACCCCCAACGTGCATCTGTTCACCATCGCCGACTTCGAGTCGTTTTGCTCGGGCCACGGCATCCGCATTCTCGAACGCGTCGCACTCAACCGCGGTCGGCCCGTCAGGACGCTTGCGAACTTCTTCGGCAGCCTTGCCGTCTACCGCTTCGAGAAGCGGCGCTAGTGCCTTACGACGTCGTCATCGTCGGCGGCGGACACAACGGCCTCGTCTGCGCCTGCTATCTCGCCGGCGCCGGCCTCAAGGTAAGGGTGCTCGAGCGCCGCGCCGTCGTCGGCGGCGCCGCGGTCACCGAGGAATTTGCGCCCGGCTTTCGCAACTCCACGGCCGCCTATACGGTGAGCCTCCTCAATCCGAAGATCATCCGCGAGTTGAAGCTCGCCGATCACGGGTTGCGGATCGTCGAGCGCCCTTTCGCGAACTTTCTGCCGCTGCCCGACAACCGTTCCTTCAGGCTCGGACCGACCCTCGCCGATACGCAAAGGGAGCTCGCCCGATTTTCGGCACGCGACGCGGCGCGCCTGCCGGATTACTACCGCACCATCGAAACCGCGGCGGATACCCTGCGCGATCTGGTCCTCAAGACGCCGCCCAACCTGGGAGGAGGCTGGCGCGACGGGCTGCGCGCGCTGACTCTGGGCGGGAGGCTCGCGTTTCTCACCCGCTCTGCGCAGCGCGACCTGTGGGAGCTCGTGACGCGCAGCGCGGGCGAGCTGCTCGATTACTGGTTCGACAGCGATCCGATCAAGGCGGTGTTCGGCTTCGACGCGCAGGTCGGGCATTTCGCGAGCCCGTATTCGCCGGGTTCGGCCTACGTGCTGCTGCATCACGCGTTCGGCGAGGTAAACGGAAAGCGCGGAACCTGGGGACACGCCCTGGGCGGCATGGGCGCGATCAGCGAGGCGATCGCGAAGGAAGCGCGCTCGCGCGGCGTCGAGATCACCACCGGCGCCGAAGTGATCGCTGTGCGGGTGAAAGGCAACCGCGCGGCAGGCGTAGCACTGTCCGACGGCAGCGAAATCGAAGCGCAATCCGTCGCGGCCGGGGTCAACCCGAGACTGCTGTACCTCAAGATGCTCGAGCCAGGCGCGGTCGATGCAGAGTTCCGCTCGAGAATCGAGCGCTGGAAATGCGCTTCGGGGACTTTCCGAATGAACGTCGCGCTCGCGGAGCTCCCGGATTTCACCTGCGCACCCGGGAAAAACGCCCAGCCGCATCACAGCTCCGGGATCATCATCGCGCCTTCGCTCACGTACATGGAGCGCGCCTACTTCGACGCCCGCACCGCCGGATTCTCGCGCGAGCCCATCATCGAGATGCTGATCCCGAGCACAGTCGATCCGGGTCTCGCTCCGCCGGGAAAACACGTAGCGAGCCTCTTCTGCCAGCACTTCAACCCGACGCTGCCCGGCGGCCGCAGCTGGGACGACGAGAAGGAGTCGGCGGCCGACGCGATCGTCGCGACGGTCGACCGCCACGCTCCGAATTTCAAGAAGAGCATCCTCGCCCGCAAAATCCTTTCGCCCCTCGACCTCGAGCGCGACTTCGGCCTCGTCGGCGGGGACATCTTCCACGGCGCGCTGACGCTCGACCAACTATTCTCGGCGCGCCCGGTGCTCGGCTACGCCGATTACCGCTCGCCCGTGCGCGGGCTTTATCTCTGCGGTTCCGGCGCGCATCCGGGTGGAGGCGTCACCGGAGCGACCGCCCGGTAACAATCGATTCTCTGCGTACGGTAAAGATCGATGCGATGCTCGACCTTGCCGAAATCGTAGTCGACAATGATCAGCGTTCGGCGCAGCGCGGGCAGCTCGCGGGGATCGTGCGGCTCGGCACCTTCGAGCCGCTTGCGCTCCCGGGCATCGCGCATTGCGCGAAGCTTCCGGCTCATCGAATCTCTGTGGCGGTATGGCATAGGGGTAACCTTGCAAGGTTTGGGTGTAACCTTACACGGTCCGTATATATTACTGTTAGGTTGCCCACGAACAGGCGGCGACGATGCTCCGACTCACACTCGGTTTTGCGGCTGCGGCCCTGTGGCTTCCTATCGTCGCTTATGCCACGAGCGGGATCTATGGTCAGTTCTGGTCTGGGATGATCGCCCTCTACACGATCCCTTTGACAATTTTTGTTGCGGCGCCGCTTTACTACTTCAACCGTAAGCGCGTTACCTTTTGGCTTTGTGTCATTGCCGGTGTTGCAATCGGTGTCGTTGGTTCATTGCTCTTCTTGGTGACAACCAATCCGCTTGCCGCACTAAACTGGTCGCCGCTACTGATTGGGAGTGGTCTTCTTTCTTCAATCGT
>VBCH01000297.1 GCA_005884455.1 Betaproteobacteria bacterium | reverse complement strand
TGTCTTTCTGACCTGGCAGCACAGTCCGGAGGTTTTCAGTTACCTGAAGACGCGTTTGACGATGGTGAACGAGATCGTCTGGGACCGAAAAGTGCCGAGCATGGGCGGCAGCACGCGGAAATTCTCCTCCGTCCATGACACGATCGGCCTGTTCGCGTGCTCGAAGGACTACTTCTTCGATATCGACGGCGTGCGCATTCCCTACGACGCGGAAACAAAGCGTGCGCGAACGCGCTCGATTTTCGTCGGCAAGAAATGGCTCGAGGTGGGCTACAACCCGAAGGACGTATGGAGCGTGACGCGGATTCACCGCCAGGATCCGGAACGCGAGGGTCATCCTACCCAAAAGCCGCTCGAGATCATAGAGCGCATGGTGCTGGCGAGCTGCCCCCCCGAGGGCCTCGTGCTCGATCCGTTCATGGGGAGCGGCACCGCGGCGGTTGCCGCACTCAAGCACGGGCGGAACTTCGTCGGTTTCGAGATCAACCCGGAATATTGCGCGCTGGCGAAGCGTCGCGTGGCCCGTTTGTGCAAATCAGACATCGGGCCGGTCACGGGCCCGATTCGGAGCGCTGCGGCGCTATGAAGGCCGCGGTGTCGAGAATCCAGTCTGGTTTCGAACGGCTCGCACGCGAGGGCCGGAAGGCCCTCATTCCCTACGTTACGGCCGGAGACCCACGAGCCGAGTTGACGGTGCCGCTCATGCGAGCCCTGGTTGCGGCGGGAGCCGACGTCATCGAACTGGGCGTGCCCTTCTCCGATCCCATGGCCGACGGGCCCGTGATCCAGCGCTCGAGCGAAAGGGCGCTGAAGAACCATATCGGGATCGACAACGTACTTGCGTTCGTCTCCGAATTCCGCGACAGTGACCTGTCGACTCCGATCGTTCTGATGGGGTATGCCAATCCAATCGAGACGATGGGATTGGAGCGCTTCGCTGACGCCGCGCGCCGGGCGGGAGTGGACGGAGTCCTGGTGATCGATTACCCGCCCGAAGAGAGCACCGAGCTCGTGACATTGCTCCGCGCACGGGGCATCGATATGATTTTCTTGCTTGCTCCGACCTCCACCGAGAAGCGCATCGAGGAGGTGGCAAGGCTTGCCAGCGGCTACATCTACTATGTGTCGCTGCGCGGGGTGACCGGGGCCAAGCACCTCGATTTGGACGATGTTGCCGCGAAGTTGCCGGCGATCCGCGGCAAGACGAGGCTTCCGGTGGGGGTGGGATTCGGCATCCGCGATGGACAGACCGCGCGTGCCGTCGCCCAGATCGCCGACGCCGTCGTGATCGGCAGTCGAATAATCCAAGAAATGGAACAAGCCTCTCCCAAGACCTGCGTGGAAAAGGCCGCGGCCTTGCTCAAGGAAATTCGCAGGGCGATCGACGCATGAGCTGGCTCCAAAAGCTGCTTCCCCCGAAGATCAACCGCACCGGAACCGGCGCGAAGAAAAACGTTCCGGAAGGCCTGTGGAGCAAATGCCCCTCTTGCGCGGCGGTCCTGTATGCAACCGATCTCGAAAAGAACGCGAATGTCTGCCCCAAATGCGGTTATCACAACCGTATCCCGGCACGGGGACGGCTCGACCTTCTTCTCGACCCGGAAGGACGTTTCGAGATCGGCGTCGAGGTCGCGTCGGTCGACGGCCTGAAATTCAAGGACGACAAGCGTTATCCCGATCGGCTCGAGGAAGCAGAGAAAGCCACCGGCGAAACCGAGGCCTTGGTGGTGATGCAGGGGGCAATAAAAAACGTGCCACTCATTGTCGCCGCTTTCGAGTTCGAGTTCATGGGCGGATCGATGGGGTCGGCCGTGGGGGAACGCTTCGTGCGCGGCGTGCACGCGTGCCTCGACCAGCAACTCCCGCTCGTGTGCGTCACGGCGACGGGCGGCGCGCGCATGCAGGAAGGGCTGTTCTCGCTCATGCAGATGGCCAAGACCACCGCGGCATTGACACA
>VBCH01000155.1:8862-10507 GCA_005884455.1 Betaproteobacteria bacterium | reverse complement strand
CCGGCGGCGCCTCATGCGCGATCCTCCACGGGCCGATCGGCACCGTGCTCCTCGCGCAACGGCAGGGTGAAGCAGAACGTGCTGCCCCGGCCGTGGCCGAAAGACTCCGCCCACATACGGCCGCCGTGCGCCGTGACGATACCGTTGCAGAAGTAGAGGCCGAGCCCGGCTCCGGCCAGCTTTCGCGCCGGTTCTGCCCGGTACCCGCGGCGGAACAGCTGCGCGAGCTCGATGTCATCCAGGCCGATTCCCTCGTCGCTCACGCGCACGGTCACGCTGCGCTCGTCGGCGGTCAAGGACACCGTCACGGTCGAGCCCTCGGGCGAGTACTTCAGGGCGTTGGAGAGTAGATTCGTGAGCACCTGCCGGATCCGTTGCTCGTCCCACCTGCCCACGACGCCCTGGTGGGCGAGCACCTCGATGTTGCGGCGGGCGGTCGCACGCATGCCTCGCGTCACGTCGCGGGTAAGGGCGCCGAGATCGGTCGGCCGCGGCGAAATCGAGAGGAGACCCGCCTCGAGGGAGGAGATGTCGAAGAGGGTCGTGAGGAGCTTCGAGAGATGGTCCGTATGCTCGACGATCAGCGCGGCATCCGACTCGAGGACCTTGGGATCGCGCTCGCCGCAAGAGAGTCTCCGGAGGAGAAGCTCCGCATGGCCCCTGATCACCGTAATCGGCGTCTTCATGTCGTGCCAGGCCATCGCGAAGATGTCTTCCCGCAGCCGCTCGAGCTCGCGCTGCCCCGTGATGTCGCGGAACACGATGACGCCGCCTTGCGGGACGCCTTTCGGCGAGCGCAGCACCGATGCGCCCAGGCTGAGGACGCGCAGCTGGCCCGAGCCGAGCTCGATCTCCATTCCGGCGTGGCTCGCGCCCGAGCGCAGGGCATCGATGACGGGAACGAGGGCCGCGGCTATTTCACGCGCCGTTACCGGCCACCGCTCGAGGCGCTGCTGCTCGAGCGGCTGGCCGAACACGAGGCTCGCGCTGTCCAGGCAGAGGAGCTCCCGGGCCGCCCGGTTCAATCGCACGATGGCGCCCCGCGCGTCGACGATGAGGAGGGCGTCGTTCATGGTCGCGAGGACCGCCTCCAGCTCCGAGGCGTGCCGTTCGTGCTCCACGGCCATCTGCTCCGTCACGCGCAGGCGCTGGATGGTGATGCCCGCTTGCGCAGCGATGGCGCTCAGGCTGAGGAGATCCGCTTCTTCGTAGGCTTCGGGTCGATAGCTCTGCGCAGAGAGCACACCGAGCACCCGATCGCCGGATAGGATCGGGACCACGACGCCCGACTGGGGTGTGACCAAGTCCCCCGCCTCGGTGCCGTAGAGGAGGCGGACCGGTGGTCCCTCGGCGGACCATCGGCGGACGAGCCGAGGCGCACCCGTTCGAATCACCTCGCTCGTGAAACCCTTGCCCAGGGGAAACGAACCGCCGGAGTGCTCGACGCCGCGGTCCATCTGGCGGACGACCTGCACCGTCTCGCTCGCCTCGTCGTAGAGGGCGAAGAGAAAGACCGTCGCATCCATCACGCGCTCGGTCTCTTCATGGAGAGCGCGGAACAACTCCCCGAGGTTGCGAGCGCCGGCGGCGAGCGAGCCGAGCCGGCTCACAAGCTCGAGTCGCACGCGAAGCTGCGCCTCACCTG
>VBCH01000155.1:0-8771 GCA_005884455.1 Betaproteobacteria bacterium | reverse complement strand
CGCCCCACGCGCGGCTTGCTGCGTCAGGCGCTACTCCGCGACACCTTTGTTCTTCAGGATCGTCCAGACCTTTTCCGGCGTGATCGGGATGTCGAGGTGCGTGACGCCCAAGTGACGTAGCGCGTCGACGACCGCATTCGCGATCGCGGGCGGTGCGCCCACGGTCGCCGATTCGCCCACGCCTTTCGCGCCGAGCGGATGGTGCGGCGAAGGCGTGATGGTCTTGTCGGTCTCCCACTTCGGGGTCTCGAGCGCAGTCGGCACGTAGTAATCGAGAAAGCTTCCGCCGGAGATGTTGCCCTCGTCGTCGTAGCTGATCTCCTCGTAGAGCGCCGGCCCGATCCCCTGGGTGAGCCCGCCGTGGATCTGGCCGTCGACGATCATCGGGTTGATGATGTTGCCGCAGTCGTCCACCGCGACGAAGCGCCTGACTTTCACATCGCCCGTGCCGCGGTCGATGTCCACCACGCAGATGTAGCTGCCGAAGGGAAAGGTGAGATTCGGCGGATCGTAGTAGTGCACGGCCTCCAGGCCCGCCTCCATCCCCTGCGGATGGTTGGTGTACGCCGCGAACGCGCACTCCTGGATGGTCTTCGCCATCTGGGGCGCGCCCTTGACGAAGAACTTGCCGGGCTCCCATTCGAGATCCTGCTCGCTCACTTCGAGAAGGTGCGCCGCGATTTTCCTCGCCTTGTCGCGGATCTTGCGCGAGGCAAGCGCGGCGGCTGCGCCCGAGGTCGGCGTCGAGCGGCTCGCGTAGGTGCCCAGGCCGTAGGGCGCGGTGTCGGTGTCGCCCTCCTCCACCTGCACGTGCGCGGCGGGAATGCCGAGCTCCTCGGCGACGATCTGCGCGTAGGTCGTCTCGTGGCCCTGTCCCTGGCTCTTGGTGCCGAAGCGCGCGATGGCTTTGCCCGTCGGATGCACGCGGATCTCGGCCGAGTCGAACATCTTGATGCCGAGGATGTCGAAGTCCCGCGAGGGGCCGGCTCCGACGATCTCGGTGAAGCTCGAGATGCCGATCCCCATCAGCTCTCCTTTCTTGCGCTTCTCGGCCTGCTCGCGGCGCAGCGCATCGTAGCCGATGATGTCCATCGCTTTCTTCAGCGCCGCGCCGTAGTTGCCACTGTCGTACTCCCAGCCGAGCACCGATTTGTACGGGAACTGCTCCGGCTTGATGAAGTTCTTCATGCGCAGCTCGGCCGGATCCATGTTGAGCTTCTGCGCGAGCGCATCGGTGGCGCGCTCGATCGCGTGCACGGCTTCGGTGACGCGGAAGGAGCAGCGGTAGGCAACGCCCCCCGGCGGCTTGTGGGTATAGGCCGCATCGACTTCGCAGAAAGCGTGCTTCAAGTCGTAGGAGCCGGTGCAGATCGAGAACAGCCCCGCCGGGAATTTGGAGGGGTTCGCCGATGCATTGGAGTAACCGTGGTCGGCCACGGTCTTGATCTTGAGCGAAGTCATGGTGCCGTCCCGCTTCGCGCCGAGCTCGACTTTCATGTGGTAGTCGCGCGCGAAGGAGTCGGCCTGGAGGTTCTCCATGCGGTCCTCGATCCACTTCACCGGCTTGCCGATCACGACCGAGGCCGCGATCGCGACCACGTAGCCCGGGTACACGGGCACCTTGCCGCCGAAGCCGCCGCCGATGTCGGGGGACACGACGCGGATTTTCTCCTCGGACAGCCCGACGTGGCCCGCGACCAGCGCGAGCACGGTGCGCACCGCGTGCGGCGCCTGCGTGGTCATGTATACAGTGAGCTTGCCCTGCGCCGTATCGAAGTCGGCGATGCAGCCGCAGGTCTCCATCGAGGCGACGTGGATGCGCGGAAGATAGACGTTCTCGCTTATCACGACGTCGGATGCGGCGAGCGCGCGCTCGGCATCCGCCTTGTCGCCCGCCTGCCAATGGAAAGCGAGGTTGTCCTTCTTTCCCTCCTTGTCCTTGCGCAGGACCGGCGCTCCGGGGGCGAGCGACTTGTGCGGATCGACCATCACGGGAAGAGGCTCGTACTCGACTTCCACCGCATCGACGCCGTCGGCCGCGATGTAGCGCTCGGTGGCGATCACCGCGCAGACTTCCTGCGCCTGGTACATGACCTCGTCGATCGGCAGCACCATCTGCGTGTCGCCGGAAATCGTCGGCATCCAGTGGAGGTTGTACTTGGCGAGCGTCGGCCCGTCGATCACGGCGAGCACGCCGGGGATCTTGAGCGCCTTTGCAGTGTTGATCTTCTTGATCTTCGCGTGCGCGTGGGGGCTCCTCACGATGTCCATGTAGAGCATTCCGGGCAGCACGTGATCGTCGATGTAGCGGCCCTGGCCGCGGATGAAGCGCGGGTCCTCCTTGCGCTTCATGGAATGGCCCATGCCGCAGATCTTGGCGTCGGTTCTGGGTTCGCTCATTGCTGTCTCCTGATTCCGGTTCAGCTAGCGCATTTTCTCGGCCGCGTATTGCACGGCCTTCACGATGTTTACGTAACCGGTGCAGCGGCAGAGATTCCCCGAAATTGCTTCGCGAATCTGCTGCTCGCTCGGGTTCTTGTTGCGCTCGAGCAGCGCGCTCGTGGTCATGAGCATGCCCGGCGTGCAGAAGCCGCATTGCAGGCCGTGCTTCTCGGTGAAGCCCTCCTGCACCGGATGGAGCTTGCCGCCCTGCTCCAGGCCCTCGACCGTGGTGATCTTGCTGCCGTCGGCTTGCACCGCGAGCACGGTGCACGATTTCACCGGATTACCGTCGAGGACGACGGTGCACGCGCCGCAGTGCGAGGTATCGCAGCCGACGTGGGTGCCCGTCATGCGGAACACCTCGCGGATGAGGTGCACGAGCAGGAGGCGCGACTCGACCTCGGCTTCGCGCACCGCGCCGTTGATGGTGACGCTGATCTTGTGCATGGCCATTTAGCTTCCTCCCGCGCGCTGGACAGCCTTGTGCAGTGCGCGCGCCGTCAGAACGCGCGCCATCTCCTTCTTGTACTCGACCGAGCCGCGCCGGTCGGCGGAAGGCGCGCTCTTCGCCGCTGCCATCTTCGCCGCTTCCGCGATGGTCTTTTCGTCGGGCATCTTGCCGACGAGATACTTCGCCGCGTCGACCGCCTCGATCGGCGTGAGGCCGGCGTTGGTGAGCGCGATGCCGGCCCTCTCGACCGCGCCGTACTTGCCCAGCGTCAACTGCACCGCCGCTGCGGCGACGGCGAAGTCGCCGGTCTTGCGCTTCAGCTTGGTGTACGCGCCGCCGCTCTTGAGCGGCGGCACAGGAATCCGGATCTCGGTGAGGATCTCGCTGCGCGCGAGGGCGGTGTCGTACAGCCCCTTGTAGAACTGGTTCGCCGCGACACTGCGCTCCTTGGCTCCGCGCACGATGAAGGTGGCGCCCAGCGCGATCATGATCGCCGGCTGGTCGTTCCCGGGATCGCCGTTCGCCACGTTGCCGCCTATCGTCCCGCGGTTGCGCACCAGCGGATCGGCGATCAGCGGCACCGCGTCGGCGAGGATCGGGTATTTGCTCTTGATCACGTCGGAGCGCTCGAGCGCGGCCTGGCGCGTCATCGCTCCGATGCGCAGAGTCCCCTTCTCTTCCTTGATGTAGTCCAGGCCGGGAACGCGGTTGATGTCGACGAGATGGGCGAAGGAGGCGAGGCGCAGCTTGAGCATGGGCAGTAGGCTCATGCCTCCCGAGAGCACCTTCGCGTCGTCGCCGTGCTTCTTCAGGAGCTTCAGGGCCTCGTCGAGTGTGTCAGCACGGTGATAATCAAATGCCGCAGGAATCATCGGTCTCCCCTTTCCGCGCGTTGCGCGCTTTAGCCTCCACGGACCGAAAACAGAACCGAGGCGCGGCTGGATCGCCGCGCCTCATTCCCTTCGTCCTTCGCGTAAACGTATGCCGACGGGATATTATTCTTGTGCTGCCGACGATACATCAGGCCACCAGGCGGAGCAAGCCCTCCCCGTTTATCAGCATTTCCTTATATCGGTGTCGATTCCGTCGACGAGCGGCATTCACGAGCCGCGCGCCCCGGCGCCCGCGGCGAGGTAGCGCGCGGAGTCGGCGAGAAATTTCGTGCGGCAGCCCGCGCAGCAGAAATAGTAGGTGACGCCAAGCGCCTCCGCGGTGTGGCGCGCGCCCGCGACCTTGACGCTCATGCCGCACACCGGATCGACCGCCTCGCGCACCGGTACGTTTTCCGTCTGCCCCGTTTTTGCCGCGCGACGCCGGCGCTCGACGATCTGCGCGATGATGCTCACGGCGATCTCCTCGGGCGTGCGCGCGCCCAGGTCCAGCCCCGCGGGCGCGGCGATGCGCTCGATGGCTTCGCGCGCGACGCCGCGGGCGAGCAAGGCATCGCGAAGCTGCGCGAAGCGCTTGGGGCTCGCGATCACGCCGAGGTAAGCGGGCGAGCGCGCAAGCGCCGCCTCGATCGCTTCGATGTCGCCGTCGCCCATCGTCGCCACCAGGACGTGCGCGCCGCGCGGCAGCGCATCCGCCACGAGAGAGCGCTGCACCTTGGCGTCCGGGAATGCGCTCTCGTCGGCTTCCGGGTCGATGACGTCGACGCGGTAGCCCACGGCATGGGCGATGCGCGCGAGCACCCGCACCGCGGGCGAGCTTCCGAATAGCAGCAGGCGCGCCGAGGGCAGCACCGGCTCGACGTAGATTTCCACGGTACCTCCGCTTTCGCAGGTCATGGGTAGGAAAACCACGCCGGGACGCCGCCCGCCCTCGGGCTCGGGCGAAAGGCTCAGCAAGCGCGGCTCGCCGTCGGCGATCGCCCGCATCGCCTCGAGCAGTACGCTCGAGCGCGTGCAGCCACCGCCCGTCCAGCCGTGGTACTCGCCGCGCTCGCTCACCAGCGCGACATCGCCAACGCGGGCCGAGCTGGGCGGCTCGCGCCGCACGACGGTCACGATTGCGAAGCGCTCTTCGCGCTCGGCGAGACGGGCCGCGAGTTTGAGGAGATCCGGGCGCACAGGCTGACGGTGTCGGGGAAACGGTCATTGTAAGCCTCCGGCGCGACCGATGCTGGTAGGATACGGTCGACCAGAACAAATCCGCTTTTCACGCCCTGGAGGAGTCATGCGTTTCTCGATTCGGCATCATCTGTCGCTCGTAGCGCTCGCCTGCGTCCCGTTCCTCGCTTCGAGCGATCTCTTCGCCCAGAGCGACAACCTGCGCGTGGGCTTCCTCACGGTGCGCACCGGGCCGCTCGCGGCGGGCGGCCGGCAGATGGAGGAAGGCATCAACCTGCTCCTGAAGGAGCGCAACTACGCCTTCGCCGGACGCAAGGTCGACATCTTCTTTGCCGACACGGCCGGGCAGCCCGCTCTCGCGAAGACGAAAACGCAGGAGCTCGTCGAGCGCGAGAAGGTCCACGTGATCATCGGGCCGCTCGCCACCTTCGAGGCGCTCGCCATCGACGAGTACATGCTGCAATCGAAAACGCCGCTGATCACGCCGACTTCCGCCGCGCAGAACGATCTCGCCCAGAAGAAGCAAAGCGACTACGTCATCCACGTGTACGGAACCGCAGCCCAGCCGATGTACGCGCTCGGCGACTACGCCGCGAAGAAGCTCGAGCTTAAGCGCATCGCGATGATCGCGGACGACTTCACCTACGGCCACGAGGGCGCCGCGGGCTTCCACCGCGTGTTCGAGGACGGTGGCGGCCGTGTCGTACAGAAGCTCTGGCCGCCGCTCAACGTGCCCGACTATGGCTCCTTCATCGGCCAGCTCAAGACCAACGTGGACGGCATCTACGCCGGCTTCGCGGGCAGCAACCCCTTGCGTTTCCTGCGCACCTACAAGGAGTACGGGCTGAAGCTGCCGCTCTTCGGCAACCCGACTTTCGTCGACGAAGGCATCCTCAAGAATATGGGCGACGAGGCGCTCGGCGTGTACTCGGCGAGCTGGTACACGGTGGACCGCGACACGCCTGACAACAGGCGCTTTGTCGAATCGATCCAGCGCGAGTACAAGGTGACGCCCGGCTTCTACACCGCCGGCACCTACACCGCGGGCCTGTGGCTCGAGGAGGCGATGAAGCGCGTCAAGGGCCGGTTCGAGGACAAGGCCGCGTTCGTCAAAGCGCTGCACGACGTTCGCCTCGAGCATGGGCCGATGGGGCCGATCCGCCTCGGCGAGTACGGCAAGCCCATCCTCAACATCTACATCCGCAGGGTCGAGCGCAAGGGCGGCCAGCTCGTCAACACCACCATCGCCACCTATCCCGAGGTGAGCCAGTTCTGGACCTACGATCCGAAGCAGTTCATCGCGGGACCGCAGTACTCGCGCGACATCCCGGTGGCGAAGTACCTCGAATAACGCGGGGCGCTCAGGCGCGCGCGAGCACCACGACGCCGGCCACCGTCAGCGCGACCCCGAGCAGCACGCGCGGGCCGAACCGCTCCTCACGCAGAAAAATCGCCGAGAACATGAGTGTGACAAGCGGGTAGGTCGCGACCAGCGGCGAGACCACGCTCACGCGCCCGCTGTTGAGCGCCGCGTACATCGCCAGCACCCCGAGGCCGTTGCAGACTCCGACCGCGATGAACCAGAAGACGCCGCGCCGGGCGAGCGGGGCGTTGGGGCGCGGTACGAAGGCGCGGTTCGCCGCAAAAATGGTCATGGACGACACGCAGTAACCGACCAGCGCAGCGATGAAGGGATCGGGCCAGAGCATCAGACCCCCTTTCACCGCCGCCTGCGCCCCTCCGCGGATCGCGGCGCCCGCGAGCGGCAGCAGTATCACCCACGCCGCCCAGCTGCGCGGGGGCCCCGAGCCGCGCGCGGTGAGCGCGATCACCCCCAGCACGATCGCCGCGGTTCCCGCAGTCGCGGCGCTCGAGAGCGGCTCTCCGAGAAAAAGTATCGCGCCCAGCGCCGCGAAGAGCGGCGTGGTGCTCGAGATCGTCCCGGCGATGGTCGGCCCCGCCAGGCGGTTCGACGCGAAGTTGAGAAAAGTCACCAGCGCCGGAAAGATCAGCCCCACCGCGGCGAAGATCGCGAACGCCGCCGCGTTCCAGCCTTCGCCACGAAAGAGGAATAGCGCGAGTACGCCGAAAAGCAGCGTCGTCGAGGGAATGCTGACGAGCGCCCCGCGCGCGGGGTCGAGGTAGCGAAGACCGACGTTCGCGATCACTACTGCTGTTCCCAGAAACGCCGAGGCGAGGAGCGCGAGCGCGGTGCTGAGTTCCATCACTGCGGCCACTGCCTCCAGCCGGCGAGCAACGGGAAATACAGTCCGAGCATCGAACGGTCGCCCGCCGCGAGCGCCCTGGCGTAGCGTTCCAACTGAGTGCGATAGCGCTCCTGCTCGCGGTCGAGAAACCCCTCGAGGTCCTTGCCCTCGTGGCTGCTGGTCTTGTAGTCAACGATCCACCGCACATCCTCCGCCGTGCGGAAGATGCGATCCACGATGTAGGTGCTCGCCCCGGCAGCGCTTGTCACGCGGATGCGATGCTCGCTGCGTGCTTCGGGATGCGGACCGAGAACCCAGCGTCCGCGCTCGTCTGAGATCGCGTTCTTCAGGGCAACGCTGACTTGCTCGGTGGAAGCCTTCAGGTCACGCGGCGGAATGCCACGCCGCTCGAGTTCCTTTGCAAAGCGGCTCGCGAGCGCGTCGATGCGCGTGGCGTCCCACGTGCGCAACTCATCATCGGCGATGCGCTGCAGCCAGCGATGCACGATCGTTCCGACATGACGCGCCGTTTCTCCGGCCCATGAGAACTCGATCTCCTCTTCCTGCCGTCCCTCGTCCGGCGCCGTCCACTTCACTGAAGGTGGCGCCTTCGGCAAAGCGAAGCCGGCCGGAAGGCGATGCAGCACATCATGGATCGGCATGCGCTCAGGCTCGGCGATGGCATCGGCGGGCGCGTCGCCGAAGTGCTCGCGCGCTTGCCACCAGATCTTCGCGAGGAGCGAGCGCCGCGAGGGTTCCTTTGGCCTGAGGTCTTCGTCGGCCTTCGCGCAGGCGAGGAGGTGCAGGCGCTGCTTGGCGCGGGTGGCGGCGACGTAGAAGAGGCGGCCGGCCTCGATATCGTCGGCTTCCTTGTCGAGCTCCCGTACATATTGGTAGGTCGGGTCTTCGCCGGCGCCGGTCTCGTCGATCGGGGCGAGGAGCAGTCCGGCGGGAAGGAGCGACTTCCAGACGAGGAGCGGCTTCGGGCCGGAGCGAGGCAGGCGGTCGAGGCCGGGGACGATGACGGTGTCGAACTCGAGGCCCTTGGCGCGGTGGATGGTCATGATCTCGACCGCGTCCTTCGTTGCCTTTACGTCGGGCTGGGCGTAGAGGCGGCGGTCGATCTTGTCCTCGAGCGCCGCGAGGTCGACCTCGCCCGCCTCTTCAAGGCGCTCGAGCTCGTCGAGGAAGATCTCGGCGTCCTCGAGGTCGGTCTCGCTTTCGACGCACGCAGGGCCGCCGAGTGCGAGCCACGCGCCCTCGACGCGCTCGCGCAGGGAGCCGCGCAGCCGGTTCTTCACCAGCGGCGCGAGGACCGAGCGGGCGCGGTCGACGCGCTTCTGGCCATCGGCCGAGAGGTGGGTGACGTCGCGCATCTTGTCGAAGATGAGCGCGCCGCCGCTGGTGTACTCGCTGCCGCCTTCCTCGCTCCGGCCGGACGAGAGGAGCAGGAGATCGGCGAGGGTGAGGCCGCACCAGGGCGCGCGCAGGCACGCGAGCCAGGCGATGCGGTCGCCGAGGTGCAGGAGCGCGCGCGTCAGCGCGTAGAGGTCCTGCACGACCTGCTTCTCGCCGAGCTGCTCGATGTCGAGGGCGCGGAAG
>VBCH01000296.1 GCA_005884455.1 Betaproteobacteria bacterium | reverse complement strand
CCCCGAGAAACGAGAGCGCGAGCAGCAGGCCGGCGCTGCGCCGGATCACGGCGAAGTTCGCGCGCAGGCCGGGCAGCGCGAAAGGCGCGAGGGCGATCGAGGCGATCAGCCAGCGCCAGAAATTCAGCGCGGCCGGCTCGAAGACATCGCGCAGCGCGCGCCCGAGGACCCAGTTGCCGGCCCAGAGCAGCGTCGCGAGCGCGAGGAGGAGGAATGCGGTGCCGCGCGAACCGGTTGCAGCGGGATTCACGGCCTCCCTGCTTTCCGCAGGAAGAACGCCGCGGCGGCGACATAGGGAAAGTCCTTCATGTCGGTTCTCCCGGATTCTGGCATATGATTCCGGCTCGCAGCGAAGCGCCTTAGAGAGGAGTCGATATGTTCGTCCTGTCCGTCGATCTTCGCATCAAGCCCGAGAACGTCGAGAGTTTCATCGCAAGAGCGATCGAGAACTCGGCCGATTCGCGCAAGGAGCCGGGCTGCCGGCAGTTCGACGTGCTCGTGGACCCGAAGGACCGGACGAAGGTGATGCTCTACGAGGCGTACCTGGACGACAAGGCGTTCGACGCGCACCAGCAGACCGCCCACTTCAAGAAGTACCTCGCCGAGGCAGTGCCCCTGCTCGCCTCGCGCGAGCGCCACGTGTGGAAGCGCGCCGCTCCCTGAGCGCTGATCGGTCTTCGCGCGGAAGACGCCGCGATCTATCTCATTTGGGGACTCGCATGTCCCCGCCCGAGACGACCCTGAGCCGACCCGACGCTTCGCCCCGCCGGCTCTCCTCGAGCGCCGCTCCCTGCTCCTCCAGGTAGGCCGTCAGCTCTTCAGCCGGCAGCGGTTTGCTGAAGTAGTAGCCTTGCATTTCGTCGCAGCCTCTGCGCTCGAGGAATCGCACCTGGTCGCGGGTTTCGACGCCCTCGGCGACGACTTTGAGTCCCAGGCTGCGCGCCATGGCGAGGATCGTCTCGGTGATCGCAACGTCGCTCGCGTCCACCGGAATACCGCGGATGAACGACGCGTCGATCTTCACGCAGTCGATCGGCAGGCGTTTCAGGTAGGCGAGCGAGGAGTAGCCGGTTCCGAAGTCGTCGATCGTGAGCCGCACGCCCATCGCCTTGAGATTGCGCAGCAGCTTCACCGCCTGCTGCGGATCCGGCAGCATCACGCTCTCGGTCACCTCGAACTCGATCCAGCGCGGATCCATCCCCGTTTCCGCGATCGTGCCCGCGACGTCCTCCAGCAAGGTGGCGCTCATGAATTGCCGTGCCGACAGGTTCACCGCCATCCGGAACATCGGCAACCCCTGCCCCGCCCACTTTTGCGCCTGCAGGCAAGCGGCGCGGAGCGCCCATTGTCCGATCGGGACGATCAAGCCGGTCTCCTCCGCGAGCGGCACAAGCTGATCGGGCAGGACGAGACCGACGTTCGGGTGCTGCCAGCGCAACAGACACTCGATTCCCGTCACGCGCCCGGACCGCGCTTCGACCTTGGGCTGGTAATACAGGCTCAGCTCGTTCCGTTCCAGCGCGCGGCGCAGCGCGGCTTCGAGCTCGAGCCGCTCGACGGAACCGGGGTTCATCCCGCTGGCATAGTGCTGGGCGGTGTTCTTGCCCTGCTCCTTCGCGCGGTACATCGCGATATCCGCGTTCTTCAGCAGGGCTCGCAAATCCTCGCCATCGACCGGAGAGACGCTGATGCCGATGCTCGCCGTGATCTGGAATTCCTTGCCGTACACCGTCATCGGCTTCGCCACCTCGACGAGGATCTTTTCCGCCACCTGGGCGAGGTCGTCCCGGTCCTGGAACGCCTCGATCAGGACCACGAATTCGTCGCCTCCCTGCCGCGCGATCGTGTCCGACCTGCGCACGCAACGCGCCAGCCTGCCCGCCACGTTCTGCAGGAGCCGGTCGCCCGCCTCGTGGCCCAGGGCGTCGTTGATGTTCTTGAAGCGGTCGAGATCGATGAACAGCAGGCCAACGGGGCGTCCCCCCCTCTTCGCCGAGGTGAGAGCGCGATTGGCCCGTTCGGCGAGCAGCAGCCGGTTGGGCAGGCCCGTCAGAGGGTCGTGCGTCGCCGCGAACCTGACCACCTCTTCCGCCTGCCGCCTCTCCTTGATTTCCCGCCGCGCGAGCAGGATCACCAGGCCGAGCAGGCCTACGTTGAACAGCGTCGCGACGGCGGCGTTGATGACGCTCAAGTCCGAGCTGCGCCTGGATTGCTCGGTGCGGCGCGCGAGCCGCCCATCCGCCGCGCCCAGAAGCTCGGCCGTGAGAAGCTGGACGCGGTGAATCGTCGCCGGACCCGCCGTCGCGCGGATCTTTCGGATGGTTGCTGCTACGCCGTTCCGGCGGTGGATTTCGATCAGGGTGTCGAACCGTGCGAGCTCCTCGCCGATCTGCGCGCCGAGCAACTCGATCTGCTGCGTCTGATCCGGAATCGCTCCCGACAAGGCCCGCAGCGTTTCGACGGGCTTCGCGGCCCGCTCCAGGAACGCACGAGCCCGTTCGAGACGTTCCCGCTCGCCGCTGATGATGTAGCCGCGCAGGTCGATCTGCGAATCGGCGACGTCGCCCTGAACGTCCTT
>VBCH01000154.1 GCA_005884455.1 Betaproteobacteria bacterium | reverse complement strand
TTTTCGCTCCTTCGAGGATCCGCTTCTCGCGATCGGCGCCCTTGTACAGGTAGATCTCGCGGTTCTTTACCGCGTCCCGCTGTGCCTGGGCGAAAACCAGCCGCGGAAGAAGCGTCATTCCCAGCGCGCCCGCAAGGATGCGCCTGCGGCGGGAATCGGCTCCACCGCGCATGTCTCATTTCTCCTCTGCCGGAAGGCCTGCTCGGGACCTTCCTATGAAAAATTCGGGCGGACGCTCGAGCGCCCGCCCGGTTCACAACACGCGCTCGTAAGATCCGAGCGCTGGCTCGACGCTTGCGTGGCTTTTAGAAGCTGTACGCGATACCGAACGCGACCTGAGTGATGTCTTCGCCCGCGTTCGGGGTTTGCGACGCAGTGTTGTTGTAACGCGCCGAGGTACCGTTCGTCAGCCGAGAGAAGAGCGCGAACAGGTAAGTGCTCGGATCAAACGAATAAGCGACGCCTGCGTTGATCTGGCTGCCTTCGAGACCGTCGGTGCTGCATGCCGCGTTGACCACCGAGCAGCTGCCGGCGGTCGCCTTTACGTAACTGAGGGCCGTGCGCCACTGGCCAGTCCAGCGAGCATCCCAGACCACTTCGTACGCGTTGTTCTTGTACTCGTCGAAGGCGTTTGTGACGGTCGCCCCGTTTTCCTTGTATCGCTTCGTGTTCACGTCCACCTCGATCGAGTGGACGCCGATCTTGTACACCGCCGTCAACTGAACCGCGCTGTCCTTGGAGTTGACGCCCGCGTTGCCCGCATTCGAAACAGCGCCGCCCGCATTGCTCGAGCCGCCGAACAGGTCGAAGTGGGTTTCGGACGCCGCGGCGAGGTACAACGGGCCTTGTTCCCACTTGACCCCCAGCGAGACCACCCTCGGAAAGCGATTCAACCCGGGATTGATGCCGGCATTACCCGCGCCGCTCTCAGTGGGATTCCCGATCGAATACTGCACCCCGACCTGCAGTCCTCCGAGCAACGTCGGCCCGGCAAAGTCGATCGCGTTCGCGCGCCGCAAGTTGAAGCTCGAGGCGGCAGTACTGGCGCCAGAACCGATCCTGCGCATCACGTTGTTCGGCGTCACGAAGTTGCCGCTCGAAACACCGAGAAAGCCCACGGTGTCGCCGTATTTCTTGAACGGGGTATCCATGTTGCCCAGCCTCACCGTGCCCCAGTTCGTCTCGAGACCGGCAAATGAGTCGCGATTGCCGATCGTGCCCCCGCCTTCGTCGATGTTGACGGTCTGCTCCAGTTGGCCGATCGCTCTCAACCCGCCGCCGAGGTTCCTGCTCCCGCGGAAACCGAGGTAGGTATTGCTGATCTGCATTTCCCACCTGTTCGTGATGGCACCGCTTCCGGTTGGCGCCGTTTGCAGGGTAGACATGGTCGTGCCTGCAGCTGTCGCCCCCTCGCCGCTCGAGTGGGTGAGCTCGGGATAGAACTTGCCGTAGATCTCCCATTTGTCGCTCGTCTGCGAGTAAGCGCACGGCGCCGCGAGCGCCGCGCCTACCGCGAGGACCATCGCCTTTCTGTTCAAATTCATCGTCTCCTCCTTCGCTTGGTCATTCTTTCAGAGCGCGCCCGGAACATTTTTCAACCGTTCTCGCCCTCTGCCCCCGATGTTCCTTTATGCGGAACAATAATCGGTGTTACGGAACATCTGCGTCGCAAGTTACCTTGCCGAACGGTGCGCTGTCAACGGACTGTAAGCTCGCGGCGGAGACGAACTGAAGATCGACTCTGCCCGATCAGCGCCCGTACTCTCCCAGCTTGTAGCGCCGCGGCTTGAGCGCGCGGCAGATCTCGCGGTTCACGCGGGCCTGGGGCAGCGCGATCCGCGCCTGCGCCGCCATCTCGGCGACGATCGCCATGTCGTCCTCGGCCCAGGCCATCGTCTGGCTGCCCCACTTCTCGAGCGGTCCGTTCGCACAGCTCGACATGAGGAGGGCGCGGCGCAGGGCTTCGACGTCGGCGCCGTAGTGCTGCGCGAGCGCGAGCGCCTCGTGGTCGGCGACCAGGCACGCCCACAGGATGAGATTGTTGGCAGCCTTGGCGACCTGTGCCGTGCCCACGCCGCCGGTGTGCACGACATCGGACGAATAGGCGCGCAGCACCGGCGTCAAACGCGCGACGACCTGCGCGCTGCCGCCCACGAAGGAAAGCAGCGTGCCGCTGTCCGCGGCTTCGCCGCCCCGGCACACCGTGGAATCGACTACGTGCAGGCCTGCGCTTTCGCATTCCTTCGCAAGATTCTGCACGGTGCCGGGATGGATCGTGCTGAGGATCGCGACGATCGTGCCCGGCCTCGCCTTGCGGAGAGGCCCGCCTTTCGCGAGGAGCTCCTGCACCTCGCGGTCGAAGCCGACGCAGACGAGGATCGCGTCGCTCTCGGCAGCGAGAGATAATGGGCCCGCGGCCCATTGGGCGCCGAGCTTCTTCACCGCGCCCGCCCTGGCCGCGTTGAGGTCGCAGGCGCGGACCGCAAACCCCTTGCGGACCAAATGCCCGATGATCGGCGTGCCCATGCGTCCCGCGCCGACGACGCCGACGGTCTTCACGCGTTGCCGAACAGCAGCCTTCTTCATATCCTGCTTTCTAGCGCTTCTGCGTGATGGTATCGAGAAGCGCGGGCTGGCCCGCTTTCACCCTGGCGATCGCCCGCTTGAGCGCCGCGGCGACGTCCTTCGGCTTGTCGATCGGGCCCTCCGCGTACCACCCCATGGACTTGGCCATCGACGCGAAATCCGGATCGGGATCGCTCATGTCCATGCCGATGTGCGCGCGATCCACGGGCGTGCCGCGCAGCTTCGCCATCCGGATCTGGTGCTCCCAGTCGTTGTAGTACGCGCGGTTGTTGTACATGACGACGAGGAGCGGGATGCGGTGTTTCGCCGCGACCCACATCGCGCCCGCGTCGAACATGAGATCGCCGTCGGGCTGCAGGTCCACCACCAGGCGCCTCGTGTCCCGGTGCGCGAGCGCGACGCCAAGAGAAATCCCGAACTGCGTGGCGGTGCCGAGCGACTTCCCGGGATGCCGGTAAGGCTTGTCGAAATCCCAGAGCATGCGCGCCCATTCGTCGAGCGTGCCGGCCGTGAGCACCCAATCCTCGCTCTTGATCGCGTCCCACACTTCGGAGGCGAGGCGCGGCAGCGCGATCGGGCTCGCGTCCCAGTGCTCGCGCGCTTCCTTCGCCCAGCGCTCGCGCTTCGCCTCGCTTTGCTTCGCGATCTGCGCCGCGCGCGCCTTGGCCTGCGCCTTGAGCTTCGCATCGTTCTCGAGACGGCTCCCGAGGAAAGCGGTGAGCAGCGGCATCGCGAGCGAGGTGTCGGCGAGGATGCGCAGGTCCGCGTGGTGCATGCGCTGGTAGTCGAGCGCCCAGCTCGAGAGCTCGAGGTCGCCGAAGCCGATGTCGATCCATTTTGCGCCGGGCGGCACGATCGAGGTGAGCTCGCGCGTCGTGCTCGCGAGCTCGGTCGTGGGCCGCTCCCAGTCGCGGGTGTCCAGGCACAGCACGAGGTCGGCATCCCTGAACACGTCCTTTTCCATGCTCATGTTGAGCGGGTGCCGGGTGGGGAAGTTGAGGCGGCTGTCGACGTCGTATACAGGCAGGCCGCCCGTCTCGGCGAGCTCGACCAGCGCGCGGAAGCCCTCGGGATCCCGGCCGACGAACTCCGCGATGATCACCGGCTTTTTCGCCGAGGCGATGAGATCGGCGGCCGCCGCGAGCGCTTGCGGATCCGGTGCGATCCGGCTCGGCACCTTCGCCGCGTGCGCCGGCGGGAGCGGCACTTCGTGGTCGAGCTTCCGCTCCTGCAGCCACGCGTCGTAGCACATGTAGATCGGCCCTCGAGGCTCGCTCATCATCACCGCGTAGGCGCGCGCGAACGCTTCGGGCACGCCGTCGATCGTGTGCGGCTGGTAGTCCCATTTCGTGTAGGCGCGCACCGCTTCGCCCTGCCCTTGAGCCGTGTGGATCCAGTCGATGCGCGGGCGGCGCTTGGTCTCGTCCATGGGACCGGTCGCGCCGATGATGAAGATCGGCGTGCGATCGATGTAGGCGTAGTAGATCGCCATGTTGGCGTGCAGGAGACCGACGAGGTTGTGCAGGATCGCGACCATGGGTTCCCCGCTCGCCTTGGCGTACCCGTGCGCGATCTGCACCGCCGTCTCCTCGTGCTGGCACAGCATCATGGTGGGGCGGTTCTGCCCGTAGTTTACGATCGAGTCGTGCAGCCCGCGGTAGCTCGCGCCCGGATTGAGCGCCGCGTGCGGCAGCTCGTAGGCGTGCAGCAGGTCGACGATCAGGTCGGAAGCCCAGCGCTCCTTTGCCGCCTTCGTTGCGCTCTTTTTCTCTTCGGCTTTGGGCATGGTTTCAGGCGGCCTTAAGGGCCACGCACTTTTCGGGATGGAGCTTCACGTAAATGGCGTCTCCGATGGGGGTTCGGAGAGAAGGATGGCTTCGCGCGAGCAGGATGCGGCCGCCGAGCCTCACCTGGAAGTCGAGGAACTCGCCGAGAAATACTTTCTGGTCGACCCGCGCCTCCCAGACGTTGTCTCCTTGTGGCCGCGCCTCGGCGAGCTCCACGTCCTCGGGACGCACCGAAAGCACG
Source organism: Betaproteobacteria bacterium (assembly GCA_005884455.1). Lineage (GTDB taxonomy): Bacteria > Pseudomonadota > Gammaproteobacteria > Burkholderiales > SG8-39 > VBDM01. Next base: position 4,046 of record VBCH01000154.1, on the reverse strand, counting down.
ACGCTGTCGTTGCCCCGCAAATCGTCGTCCGACCGGACCTCGACCTCGCCGAACTCGGTGCGCACGCGGAAATGACCGGGCTCGGCGCCGCGGCCCATAACCGTGCCGTCCAGAAAATTCGTCGTTCCGACGAAGTCGGCGACGAACTGGCTGCGCGGCCGCTCGTAGATTTCGCGCGGCGTCCCGATCTGCTGGATATGGCCCTCGTTCATCACCGCGATCGAGTGCGACAGGGCGAGTGCCTCGCTCTGGTCGTGGGTCACGTATACGGTGGTGATCCGGAGCTCGCGCTGCAGGCGCTTCAGCTCGAAGCGCATGCGCTCGCGCAGCTTCGCGTCGAGGTTGGAGAGCGGCTCGTCGAGCAGGAGCAGTTGCGGTTCCATCACGAGCGCCCGCGCGAGCGCGAGGCGCTGCTGCTGCCCGCCGGAGAGCTTGGTCGCCTCGCGGTCGGCGAGCTCGTCGAGCTGCACCGCCCTGAGGACGCGCAGGACCTTGTCCCGGATTTCCTGCGCGGAATACCTGCGGTCGCCGACCTCCAGCGGAAAGGCCGCGTTCTGGAAGACGTTCATGTGCGGCCAGATGGCATACGACTGGAACACCATGCCGAACCCGCGCCGGTTGGGCGCGACGAAGACGTTGCGCGCCGAGGAATACACCACGCGGTCGCCGACGCTGATCTCGCCTGCGCGCGGGCGCTCCAGGCCCGCGATCGAGCGCAGGGTCGTGGTCTTTCCGCAGCCGCTCGGACCGAGCAGGGTGAACAGCTTCCCCTCGGGCACCTCGAAACTCACGTCCTGCGCGGCGCGCACGATCTGGCCGCGCTCGTTGGGGTATTCGGTGAAAAGCCCTGCGACTTTCAGCACGCGATTCTCCGGATCATTCCTTGACCCCGAATTTCTTGCCCAGCCACTGGGCGAGCATCACCAGGACGAAGAGCGCCAGGATAAACAGCACTCCCAGCGCCGACAGCTCCACGTACTGGCCGTTCTCCCACAATTCCCAGATGGTGATCGACAGGACCTCGGTGCCCGGGCTGTAGAGCAGGATCGAGCTGGAGAGCTCGCGGATCGACACGATCATCACGTAGATCCAGCCCGCGACGAGCCCGGGTTTCAGGAGCGGGAGGATGACGCGGCGGAACGTGGTGCCCCAGGAGGCGCCGCTCATCGCCGCCGATTCCTCGAGCTCCTTGTGGATCTGCAGCATCGAGGTGGTGTTGTAGCGCAGCCCGTAAGGCATGAAACGGGTGACGTAGGCGATGAACATGATCCAGATCGTGCCGTAGATGCCGATGTCGAAATTCAGGTAGAAGATCATGATCGAAAGGCCGAGCACGAGCCCCGGGAAAACCATCGGCAGCGAGGCGACGTTGTCGAGGAGCCAGCGTCCGGGAAGCTTGGTCTTGACGACGATCCAGCAGATGACGGAAGTCACGAGCATGATCACCGTCGCGCTGCCGAAGGAGAGGATCAGCGTGTTCCACACCGAGCGCACGAGGTTCGGATAGGTGAAGATGAAGCGGTAGGGGTCGAGGGTGAGGTTGTTCAGCGCCTGCCAGGAAGGCACCGAGTAGAACCTCTGGAACGAGGACCACAGCAGCACCGCGAAAGGCAGCACCACGATCAGCAGGAAATACACGATGAAGACCGCGGCGGCGACCCAGCGCCAGGGGCCGAGGTCGATTCTCCGCGGCCTGAAACCCTTGCCAGTCATGGTCGCGTACTTGCTGCCGCGGCTCGACAAGCGCGAGACGAAGTACACGCCGATGGTCGTGATCACGAGCAAGGTCATCCCGTACGCCGAGGCGAGGCCGATCTGGCTGGGGTAGCGGTGCACGGCCTGATATATCGCGGAGGTGAACACGTGGATCCCGACGGGGAGCCCGAGCAGCGCGGGCACCTCGAAGGACTCGATCGCGCGCACGAAGAGCATAAGTAGCGTCGCGAGGATCGCCGGCCAGGTGAGCTTCAGGGTCACCCGGTACGCGACCTGGAAGATGTTCGCCCCGCTCATGGTCGCCGACTCCTCGAGTGCGGGATCCATAGCGCGGAAAGCGGCGGTCATCAGGAGAAAGGCCATCGGCGAATAGTGCAGGCCGTCGACCCAGATCATCCCCCACAGCGAATAGACGTTGAACAGGGGCCTTTCCAGACCGAACGAGTTCTGCAGCGCGAGGTTGATGATGCCGATCTTGGGACTGCCGAGCAGGATCCACGCGACGGTAAACAGAATCCCCGGGATGATGAGCGGAATGATCGACAGGGCGAAGAACAGCGTCTTGAACGGCGTATTGGTGCGCTCGTTCATCCACGCGAGCGCCGTCCCCAGGACGAAGGCGAAGAGCGACGCCCCGACCGCGAACTGGACCGAGTTCCAGAAGAGCCGCAGCGTCTCGCTCGAGCCGTAGGCCGAGGTGTAGTTGCCCAGCGTGAACTCGGCGGCCTTCGCCGCGGTCTGCGGCGTGAAGAAGCTCTGCCAGAGGAGGAACGCGAGCGGCACCACCGCGATGTAGATCGTGAAAACCACGCACAGCCCGATCACGACCCATTTCCAGTCGAACGAACGCCGCAGCGCGAAAGGGGCTGCGGCGTTCATCGCGGGATAGCCCGCCGCCTGCATTTTTTTGCTCCTCCTCGTCGATACGCCACCGCCTGTACGTCCCCTCCCGGCGGTCATCGCTCGCGCGTTCCGTTATGTGGAACCCCGGTCCTGCGCGAGCAATGCGGCGCAATCTATCAACCGCACCCGAAGGTGTCAACGAAATCAGCGTATGTCGAGCTCGATGTCGCGCAGAACGGGGTCTTCGACACGCGCGACCTCGTTCTCCACCAGCGCGCCGCACCCGGGACAGTAGAACTGGCGGAACACGGGCCGCTCGTCGATGTAGCGACGGTAGTTGCCGATGTTGGGGTTGGCGACGCGGATGTCCGATTCGAGCTGCTCGCAGTGGTCCTTGTAGTTGTCGCGCACGGGCCCCAGGTCGGCCGCGCACTTTGCGCAGCACAGGTGCAAGCCGTCTTTCTCGCGGCGCAGGTCGAGGTTATCGGTGACGCGTGCGAGCCGATCTCCGTCGAGCCGCTTCACTTCGCCGTCCCTCCGGCGGTGGGCCTCGCGCCGCTCCCCGCGCAGGTCGCGGGTCGCTTCCCGATCGAGCCGGCCGTCCCGCGTGATCACGACGCCGTAGAGATCGCGCGCGGCTTCCACCGACACGGAGCGCTGCTCGATCACGTCGTCGCGCACTTTTTCCGGATCGCGCTCGAGCGGATCGCCGAAGCCGCCCGCCGCGGACCAGATCACCGCATAGACGTCGTCGGGCTTCTGGAGGAAGTTCTCCTGGCGGAGCTCGAGGGTCACCTCCTCGCCCTTCAGCTCCGCGATGTCGCCGGGAATGCGGCGCTCCTTCAGGCGCTCGAAAATATCGGTCGCCCGCTTGAACTTGTACACGTTCACCGAGCCCGGGTAGCCCGCCATCATGCCGGGCGAAGTCGGGATCGCGTTGCCCGAGGACAGCGTGTCCTGCGTGATGGACTCAGTCCGATGCGGAATAAAGCAGGACTCCGCCGAGAGCCCGCCGCGGAATTTCCCCGCACCGCCCGAATCGATCACTTCCTTGCGGTAGAGGAAAAGGAGCGGAAAGGTCTGCTCGGTATGCTCGACGTTGGGCAGCTTGCAGATCGGCGTCCGCGACTGCCCGCCGGTCGAGATGCCGTCTGCGCCGGCGAACGCGCCGATCGCGCCGCCGATGGGATCGACGAGGATGTAACCATAGCGCTCGCCCCACTGGTCGGTGCCGCGGAAAATCGTCGCCGGCCACTGGCTGGTGCCGCCGATGCACATGATGTCCTTTCGCATCTCGGGGTCTGCGTGGATCATCTTCGAGAGCACGTAGTACGCGGGGTAGAGCGAGATCTCCATGGCCTGAATCGGCGCAGTCGAGACCGAGGCCGGGAAATCGGCGCAATTGAAAGTCCCCGGGGTCGGATCGAACTCGACGTGGCGCAACGCCCCGCCGATCGAGAAATACTGGTCCCAGCAAAGCAGCTGGT